>CALMFH010000110.1 GCA_937864925.1 uncultured Alphaproteobacteria bacterium
ATGTCGACCGGCGCGTCGTAGGCGATGTTGACCATGTCCTCGCCGATGCGGATCAAATTCCGTCGGGTAGCGAGTTCCTGGATCATCCGCCCGTAGTCCTCGGCGTTGATCACCGTGGTGGCATCGGAGGCGAGGCGCAGCAGGTACTGCGTGACGCTCATTTCGGCGATCTGGGCGTCGACCGGGAAGAACGTCTTCAAGGTGATCGGCGAGGCGACCTTGCCGGCGCGGATCAACTGCGCGATGCGCTCATAGATGGCGCGATGCGGCTCCAGCAGGAAATGCCCCGGCTCCAGGAAGTCGGAGACGCGATAATAGGTCTCGTTGTTGACGAGAATGGCGCCGAGCAGCTGCCTCTCGGCCTCGGCATTGTGGGGAGCGATACGAGCGAGCGCCGGGACGCTGTCCTCGACGCGACGGATCGGAGCTTTCATGGGGCGCGCGGGTCGGTGTCTGGAGCGGCGATCGGGTGGTTGAGAAAGTGTTAACGCCCCCCGACCCACCTCGGAAGCGGCGGCGGTTTCATACCGGTTCGTCCACAGTTTGATTCGGCGACGATCATATCGGGCTTGACCGTTGCAGACTGCACGGACGGGAGGGGGCGAGTCGGGCGCACCCACCGCCCCCCGAAACATGAAAGAGCCGAGCGTCGCCGCCCGGCTCCTGTCTCTCTCCGCAGTGCGGGGCTCCCCTGAGGCTCACGCCTCCTCGTGGTAGCCTTCTTCGTCGGTGATCGGGCCGACTTCGCGCTCGAACAGGTTCTCGTTGTCGCGGGTCAGCACCTCTTCGCCGCGCGCCTGGCGCTCGGCCTCTTCCTGCGACCGGGCGACGTTGACCGTCACCTTGGCATGCACCTCCGGGTGCAGCGCGATCGAAACCGAGTGCAGGCCGATGGCCTTGATCGGCTGGGCCAGCTCGACCTGAGAGCGGGCGACCGAGAAGCCGCCGGCGGTGATCAGGTCGGAGACGTCGCGGCTCGACACCGAACCGTAGAGATGGCCCATCTCGCCCGCCGAACGGACGACGATGAAGCTCTGACCGTCGAGCTTCTCGGCGACGGCCGCAGCCTCCGCCTTGCGCTCCAGGTTGCGCGCCTCGAGCTGCACCTTCTGGCTCTCGAAGTACTCGCGGTTGGCCTTGGTGGCGCGCAGCGCCTTGCCCCGCGGCAACAGGAAGTTGCGGGCGAAGCCCGGCTTGACCTTGACGACATCGCCCATCTGACCGAGGTGGCCGACGCGCTCCAGCAGGATGACTTCCATGGGACTTCTCCTTTTCACGTGTTCGAAGGGGATGTTCAGAACCGGCCGACCGACGGCCTGCGCCGCCTCAGGCCAAGATAGGGTTCGAGGAGGCCGACCAGCGCCACCGCCGCCACCGGCAGGGTGAAGAGCAGGACCAGGCCCCAGACCGAGGCGAGGATGATGATCCGCGCCGGGGAACGACGGGCGAGAGTGTGGACGACCCCGGCGCCGACCAGGAAATGCACCGCGAACAGCGCCCCGGCGACGACCGAGGCGACGAGCCCGAGCGAGCCGTCGACGAAGGCGGCGACGAGCGCCGCGGCGAAGGCGAGGCCGGCGGCCGGCGGCAGCTCGACCGCCGCGAGATCGTCGCGCGGACGCGCCATCCGACCCGACTTGGCGACGACCTTCGCCGCCGCCCACAGATCGAAGACGATCACCATCGACCAGCTCGCCGGGAAGAAGGCCGGCATCAGCCGCACCGTCGCCGCCACCATCGGGTCGATCTGCGTGAGATCGGCCACCTCGGATGCCCCGCCACCGCGCACCGCCATCCGGCGCAGGACGGAGGTGATGTGGGCCGCCGTCTCCTGCGGATCGAAGCCGATCGCGATGCCGCCGATCACCGTCACCACCGCGATCGCGATCGCCAGCGCGATCGCCACCCGACCGAGCGGATACCATTCGCGCGAGGCCGGATCGTTCGGATCGGCGAAGCGGGCGAGGCCGAGAAGATGGGCGGCCACCAATGTCGGCACCGCATCGGCGAGGAAGAGCGAGATCGCCGCCGGCGTCCCCAGCCCGAACGCCACCGTCACCACCGCGGTCACGCCGGCGACGATCCCGGCGACGGTCCCCCAGCCGAAGGCGGCGATCGCCAGCGGCAGCGGCGTCAGCAGGAACAGCGGCAGCGCCAGCATGGTTCCGCCGACCACCGACGCGAAGAGCAGCGCCGCGGCGAGGCCGGCACCGAGGCCGATCAACAGAGGAGGGGCCGAGAGTTCTCTCGTCATGTCGCCCAGCTGTCCCGTCTCGTCGCGAGAACGGTTAGAGGCGGTCCCGCCCCAACCCGATCGTGAAGGCGCCTGTTTCGGTCGGGCCGGTCGCGTCGCCCGTGGTGTCCCGGCTGGGCCGGGGAAGGGGAGGCGGGCCCGCGAGCCCGCCTCGATCTCGTCACCGCGCCGAACCCGACGCGGTCGATCGCATCACTTGATCACGAACGGCAAGAGGCCGAGGAAGCGGGCGCGCTTGATCGCCTTGGAGAGCTCGCGCTGCTTCTTGGCGCTGACCGCGGTGATGCGGGAGGGCACGATCTTGCCGCGCTCGGAGATGAAGCGCTGCAGCAGCTTCACGTCCTTGTAGT
>CALMFH010000111.1 GCA_937864925.1 uncultured Alphaproteobacteria bacterium
TGTTGGCGGGCAGGCCGCGGGCGAAGCGCTCGGTGTTGCCGACGAGCTGGTCGCGAGCGAGGTCGATGCCCTGCAGCAGCGTCATCTCGACCCGGTTGACCCGCTTCACCGGGGTGAGTCGCAGCTCTTTGGCCGACCAGACGAAAGCGTCGGCGGCGTCGAAGTCCGGCGGGGGGGGAGCGGGCGGCACGGCGCGGGCGACGAGCGCGACGAGGGCGTCGAGGCGCTCGGCGAGAAGGGCGCAAGAGGAGAGGGTAGAATCGTCCGCCACGTCGTGGGCTCCGCTGTTCGGCCGGGGTCGCCCGATGTAGCATGCCGCCGTGTCGCCGAGAACGCCCGCCGGAGGCCGCCATGCTGCGCGAGATCCCCGCATCCGATTCCCATCTGCGTGCTGCCCTTCGCGCCGAGAAACTGCCCACCGACGATCTCGGTGCGACCGATCAGCGCTTCTTCGCCTGGGTGGGCGGCGACGGCCGAGTCGTCGCGCACTGCGGCTTGGAGGGATCGGGAACCGATCGGCTGCTGCGTTCGCTGGTGGTGATCCCGAGCGAACGCGGCCACGGCCTCGCCATCCGCATCGTCGCCGCGCTCGAACATGTCGCCCGCGCCGGCGGCGCCGAACGGCTGTGGCTCCTGACCGAGACGGCGAGCCCGGTGTTCGACCGGTTGGGTTGGCGGCGGGCGGCACGGGAGGCCGCACCGGCGGAGATCGCGCGGTCCGCCCAGTTCGCCGCCCTCTGTCCGTCCTCGGCGATCTGCATGGTGCGCGATCTCGGCGCGTGATGCGCGGACCCGGCGAGCGGCGGCCCGAGCGGTGGAACGGCGGGGGTTCGAAGCGCTGTCGCCCCGTGTTTGCAAAGCCGTGGTGTCTTGATATGGTCCGCGCGCGCCGCGACGGGGTCCCCGTTGCGGTGACGGATTCCGTCGCCCATATGGAGCCGGTTCACACCGCCCGTGGGCGTGACCGCCGCTTCCGAGGAGATCTCGATGTTCGTGACCCCCGCCTTCGCTCAGGGCGCCGCCGCTCCGGGTGGTACCGGCGACATTCTGATGTCGCTGGTGCCCTTCGTCTTCATCCTGGTCATCATGTGGGTGATGATCATCCGTCCGCAGCGCCAGCGTCAGAAGGCGCACGAGGAGATGGTGAAGAACCTGCGTCGCGGCGACACCGTCGTCACCTCCGGTGGCATGATCGCCAAGGTGACCAAAGTGGTCTCCGACACCGAGGTCGAGGTCGAGATCGCCGACGGCGTCAAGGTGCGCCTCGTCCGGGCGACCATCGGCGAAGTCCGCTCCAAGGGTGAGCCCGCCAAGGCCGGTGCCGCCGCCAACGACTGACGCCGCCCGGCGGCGTCCGGCGTCCTTCCGCACAGCTTCGCCGTCCGGATCCGGGCGGCGCCCCTCGGTGGATCCGAGGTCCGAGGACGAGCCCCGATGCTTCATTTCCCGCGTTGGAAGATCCTGCTCATCGTCGCCTCGATGGTGGCGTCGGTGGTCTTTCTGATCCCCAACTTCCTCTCCCGTGAAACGCTCGCCGGCCTGCCGAGTTGGCTGCCGCACCGCCAGATCACGCTCGGCCTCGACCTCCAGGGCGGTGCCCATCTGCTGCTCGAAGTCGACACCAATGCGATGGTGAAGGAGCGGGTGGAGGTGCTGCGTGACGACGTCCGTCGGGTGCTGCGCGAAGACAAGGTCGGCTATTCCGGTCTCGGCGTGCAGGGCGGTACCACGGTTCAGGTGCGCATCACCGACGCGGCTCAGGTGGAGAAGGCGGAGACCAAGCTGCGCACCATCCCGCAGCGCCTCTCCGACGCGCTGTTCGGTGGTGGCAACGTCGTCGACGTCGACATCGCGAAGGAAGAGGGCGGCGTCTTCCGTCTGTCGCTCACCAAGCCCGGGCTCGAATATCGCGGTCGCCGGGTGGTGGAGCAGTCGATGGAGGTGGTGCGCCGCCGCGTCGATCAGCTCGGCACCACCGAACCGGTGATCGCGCGGCAGGGCGACAACCGCCTGCTCGTCCAGGTCCCCGGCCTTCAGGACATCGATCGGCTGAAGGACATCCTGCGCCAGACGGCGCGCCTCACCTTCCACATGGTCGAAGCGTCCGGGCCGCAGGTGCTCGACGGCACCCGTCCGCCCGACACCGACGTGCTCTACAGCCACGAGGATCCGCCGGTGCCGGTGCTGGTGCAGCGCCGCGCCATGCTGACCGGCGAGGAACTGGTCGACGCCCAGGCCGGTTTCGATAGCCGCACCTCCGAGCCGATCGTCTCCTTCCGCTTCAACACCTCCGGTGCCCAGAAATTCGCGCTGATCAGTCAGCAGAACGTCGGCCGGCCCTTCGCCATCGTCCTCGACAAGGACGTGATCTCCTATCCGGTGATCCGCGAGCCGATCCTCGGCGGGTCGGGCCAGATCTCGGGCAATTTCACGGTGCGGTCGGCCAACGATCTGGCGCTGCTGCTGCGCGCCGGCGCGCTGCCGGCGGATCTCACGGTGGTCGAGGAGCGTACCGTCGGACCGGGTCTCGGCGCCGACTCGATCGCCGCCGGCAAACTCGCCACCGCCATCGGCACGGTGCTGGTCGTCCTCTACATGATCGGCAACTACGGCCTGTTCGGCGTCTTCGCCGACATCGCCGTGGTGCTCAACGTCTTGATGATCATGGCGGTCCTGTCGGTACTGCAGGCGACGCTGACGCTTCCCGGCATCGGCGGCATCGTGCTCACCATCGGCATGGCGGTCGACGCCAACGTGCTGATCTACGAGCGCATCCGCGA
>CALMFH010000112.1 GCA_937864925.1 uncultured Alphaproteobacteria bacterium
CTTCTTCTTCTTCTTCTTCTTCTTCTTCTTCTTCTTCTTCTTCTTCTTCTTCTTCTTCACGGTCACCGCACACTGCTCGGGGTGTTCGGATGGATGCTGGAGCTGCTCGTCGGCCGCGCGCTCTCGGTGTGACGGCACCTCCCTGGTCGTCTCCCGATTGTCAATTCCGCGACAACGGCGCTACCATCGCCTCGTTTGTTGCAATGGTTCACGGAGGGTGACCGATGAAGATGACCATCGCCGCGGTGACTTTCGCCGTTCTGGCCGCGACGCTGCCCGCCCGACAGGCGAATGCACAGGACGTCCTCGGAGGCGCCCTCCTCGGCGGTGCCGCCGGCGCCATCATCGGTGGTGCGGCCACCGGGCGGGCGGGCGGTGCGGCGGTGGGCGCAGCGATCGGCGCGACCACCGGAGCCCTCATCGCCAACGAGTCGCAGCGCCGTCGCGGCGGATACTATTGGTGGCGCGGCAACTGCTACTACAAGGACGGCAGCGGCGAGTGGTATCGGACGAAGCGGCGCTACTGCGACTGACCATCGATCGCCGGCGGCCGGAGCCGTCCGTCGGCGACCACGACGGTTGCGCTCGGCCGTCGCGGCCGGACCGGGTCAGCAGGGGTGAGGTTCACGCCCACCGACGCGCCGGCGCTTTCGACGTTTCTACGTAACAACCCCTATGACACAATTTCGGTATCGAACGGCGGCGTTCGATTCGACCCTCGTGTGCCGCCGGTCGCGGAATCGACCGGCGGATGTTCCGAGGCGGCCGCGGCGACGAAGGTGCCGTGCCGAAAATTGGCGGGGGGTCCTTCCATGTCTTCGTCTGACGATGCCGTTTCAGAAGAGCGTGGCGGCGGGATCTTCGGCAAGGTCTTCGCCGCGGTCGGCGTGATCGCCGCCGCGGTGGTCGCGACTGGGGCCGCATTACCGTTCACGGCTCAGTCGGCGAAGGACTGCATCGCGCGAGGCGAGCCGGCGCTCGTCTGTGCGGCCGGAACGATGGGTCTCGTCGACCTCTCGATGTCGGCCGAGAAGGACAAGGCGCTGGAGGCGGCGAAGGCCGAAGCGACGGCGAAAGCGGCGGCGGCGGCCGAAGCGGAGACACGGCTCGGAGAGAGCGACGGCCGAGCCAAGGAGCTCGACGGCGCCCTCGCCGCGGCGCGGACCGAAGTCGAGCGGCTCAAGGGCGAGTTGGCGCGTCGTGACGCGCGGATCGCCGAATTGACCGAGAGGCTCGCCGCACCGACCCGCCGGCCCGACCCCGGAACCACGCCCGGCGGGCGGCAGGTCCCGGCCGGTACGCCGATCCCCCGCCCTGCCCCCAAGCCGTGACCGTCGTCGCCAAGGGCGGCGGACGGGTCGTCGTCACAGGCTGCGGGCGATCAGCTCCTTCATGATCTCGTTGGTGCCGCCGTAGATCTTCTGCACCCGGCTGTCGGCGTGCAGGCGGGTGATCGGATATTCCATCATGTAGCCGTAGCCGCCGAACATCTGCAGGCAGGTGTCGACGATCTCGCACTGCTTCTCGGTGGTCCACCACTTGGCCATCGACACCGTCGGCACGTCGAGCCGGCCGAGAGCGTATTTCGCCACGCAGTCCTCGACGAACACCCGGCCGATCCGCGCCTCGGTGGCGCATTCGGCGAGCTTGAAGGCGGTGTTCTGGAAGGCCGCGATCGGCTGGCCGAAGGCGGTGCGCTCCTTGGTGTAGACGCGCGCCAGATCGACCGCCCGGTCGATGAAGCCGACCGCGCCGATCGCCAGCATCAGCCGCTCGTAGGGCAGTTGCTCCATCAGCTGATAGAAGCCGCGGCCCTCCTCCGGGCCGAGCAGGTTGGCGATCGGGACACGGGCTTCGTCGAAGAACAGCTCGGCGGTGTCCTGCGCCTTCTGACCCAGCTTGTCGAGGTTGCGGCCGCGGCGGAAGCCGTCGAGCCCGTCGGTCTCGACGCACAGCAGCGACACGCCCTTCGAGCCCTCGCCGCCGGTCTTGGTGACGGTCATCAGGAAGTTGGCGTTGATGCCGTTGGAGATGAAGATCTTCGAGCCGGTGAGGCGGTAATCGTCGCCGTCCTTCACCGCCCGCGTCTTCACCGCCTTGAGGTCGGAGCCGGTGCCCGGTTCGGTCATGGCGATGGCACCGATCAACTCTCCGGAGGCGAGTTTCGGCAGCCAACGCGCCTTCTGCTCGTCGCTGCCGTAGGCGAGCACATAGTGCGCCGCGATCAGGTGGACGTGGACGCCGAAGCCGGTGATGCCGAGCTTGCCGAGGACGTCGAACAGTACCGCGTCGTGGTGGATCGAGCCGCCCATGCCGCCGTACTCTTCCGGCAGCGAGATGCCGAGGATGCCGGCCTCGCCCGCCTTCTCCCAGAAGGCGCGCGGCACGATGTGGGCCTTCTCCCACTCCGCCTCGTGAGGCAGATACTCGGCCTCGAAGAATTTGGTGAGGCTGTCCTCGAGGATCGACAGTTCCTCGCTCCACCAGATCGGACGATCGACCATGACTTCCTCCTTCAGAGCGACATGCCACCGCCGACGATCAGCACCTGACCGCTGACGTAGTTCGATTCCGGTGCGCAGAAGAGATAGACGCCGTCGGCGGCCTCTTCCGGCGTGCCGGCGCGGCCGAGCGGGATCATGCCGCGGATCATGTCGACGACCTTGCCCGGCATGCCGATCGCCACCTCGTTGCCCTCGACGGTGATGGTCTTCTTGGTGTCGGTCGCTTCGGTGAGACGGGTCTCGATGTAGCCGAAGGCAACGCAGTTGACGTTGACCTTGAAGCGTCCCCACTCCTTCGACAGCGCCTTGGTCAGCCCGATGACCCCCGACTTGGCCGAGGAATAGTTGGCCTGGCCGACGTTGCCGCCGGTGCCGGCGACCGAGGAGATGTTGACCACCTTGCGGAACACCTCGCGCCCCTCGGCGGCCTCCTTCGCGGCGCGGATGCGGATCGGTTCGGCGGCGGCCCGCAGGATCTGGAACGGCGCCTTGAGATGGACGTCGATCATCGCGTCGAATTGAGCGTCGCTCATCTTGGCGATGAGGCTGTCCCAGGTGTAGCCGGCGTTGTTGACGAGGATGTCGATCTCGCCGAAGGCGGCGAGCCCGGTGTCGATGAAACGCTCGGCGAAGCCGTCCTCGGTCACCGAGCCGACGCAGGCCACCGCCTCGCCACCCATCGCCCGGATCTCGGCGACCACGGCGTTCGCCGGTTCGGCGTCGAGATCGTTGACGACGACCTTCGCGCCCTCGCGGGCGAGCTTCAGCGCCACGGCGCGGCCGATGCCGCGACCCGAGCCGGTGACGTAGGCGACCTTGCCGGACAACTTGGTCATGGG
>CALMFH010000113.1 GCA_937864925.1 uncultured Alphaproteobacteria bacterium
GCGTGGCCGGCGCGGGGGAGGTCGGCGCGGTGGCGGCGGGCGCAGAGGTGGCCGGTGCGGTGGCGGCGGGCTGAGGCTTCGCCACCGGCTTCGGCACCGCCGGAGCGGCGGACGGGACAGGATTCGCCGGCGCCGCGGCATCCGTCCCCGGCGTGGCCGGCTGGTCGATGGGGATCCCCGCCTTGGCGCGCGCCGCCGGGTCGTCGGACGACATTCGGCAGTCGGTCAGCCAGACGTCGTAGACGGCGTGTTCGACGGCGTGCAGGCCGGGGCTGTCGGCGAACATCCAGCCGGTGAAGATGCGGCGGATCTTGTTGTCGAGGGTGATCTCGTCGACCTCGACGAAGGTGGTGGTGAGCGGTGCCATCGTCTGAGGGCGGGTGTAACAGACCCGCGGCGTCACCTGCAGGGCGCCGAACTGCACCGTCTCGTCGATCGCCACGTCGAAGGAAATGATCCGCCCGGTGATCTTGTCGAGGCCGGAGAAGGCGGCGATCGGCGTGGCGATCTTGGTCCCGTCCTGCGACACCTGCGCCTGCTTGGGAGCCGCGGTGGCGGTGGCGAGCGAGACGACGAGAGCGGTCGTGGCAGCGAGACCGCACACACCGCGGCGGCGTCCGAATCGCGACGGGATCTTCGAGAGGATGGTCATCGACGCTCCGCAGAGATGGGCGGCATGGAAACGGCGGCGCGGCGGATCGGTCCGCCGTCACCGCCGATCGATGACCGCCACTCGTGGCGAGGAGATGGCGAAACCGATCGCGTCCCGCGATCCGGCCTCGTTCGTCTCACTTCGGCTGCCAAGCCTCGTAGCCGGCCGTGCCGGCCGCCTTGCCACTCGCCAGGATCGAGCCGGCGGGGCGATACGCCGCCGGTGTCCCGGTCGGATTGGGGCGATGCGGCTTCTGCCAGGGCCAGGGGGTGTAGCCCTTTTCTTCGCTCGGCGGCACGTCGGTCCGGTTGTGCATCCAACCGTGCCAACCCGGCGGAATGGCCGAGCCGTCGGCGTCGCCGGCATAGATCACCCAGCGGCGCTGGAATCCCAGGTTCGGATCGATCGCTCCGCCCTTGGTGCGGTAATAACGATTGCCGAACTCGTCCTCACCGACGAATTCGCCGTGGAACCGGGTGTGCCACCAGGTGCCGAAGGTCTGCCCCTTCCACCAGGTGAACAAGAAGAACCAGAACTGCTTCATCGACAGGCGCCCCGTTCGGAAGACGAGGCCGTTATGACGCCTGACGCGGCGACTGTCCAGTCGACGTTTCGACGGGGTCGACCCGCTTGATCGACGAACCGAAGCCGAAGGCGGAACGTCGTGTCGCCGCCTCGCGCGCCGCCGACCTCCGGCCGGAGACGGTCGCCTTGGTCGCAGGCGTCGGCTCGGCCGCCTTCTTCGGCGCCACCGCCACCGACTTGGCCGCCGCCATCTCGCGTTCCTCACGATCGCGGGACGACCGCAGCGTTCCCTCCTGCAACTCGCGCCAACGCTGGCGCTGACCGGCGAGCAATTCGTCGGCCCCCTGCAGGACGTAGTGACCGCGGACGTGATCGAACTCGAAACGGCGTTCGTCGAGGATGACGGCGTTGATGCGTTTCAGCACGTTGGCCGGTGACAGCGGCTTGGCGAGGACGAAATGGATGCCGGAGGCGATAGCCTTTTCCACCAGGTTGCGAGTCGCATGGCCGGTGATCAGGATCGCCGGCACGCCAGCGAGCGGCCCGGAGCGCGGATCGCGCAGCGATCGCACCAGCGACAGGCCGTCGGTATCGGGCAGATTCCAGTCGGTGACGAGGAGATGCGGCGGTTCCACCAGCATCGCCCGATAGGCGTCGCCGGCGTTGTCGAAGGTGCGGACCCGATGGACCCGGGCGGCGTTGAGCATCGACCGCACGATGGTCTGCATCGGCTTGGAATCGTCGACCACGACGACGTCGAGGTCTTCGAGCGCGACGCCGCGCGCACGGTTGATTCGGCTGTCCGACATGGACCGTCCCCCTTCGCGGCTCCCCCGACCGGCGCGTGCCGCGAGCGGTTCCCGAGCCTTCCCCTGGGGCACTCCGGTATCGTCCGGATGTGACCGTGCGATGCCGCGTGCCGCGCCGATTCCGCTCGCGTTCGGGCGCCCTTCGCCCGGTTCGCTGGAGATCGACACGAAGCCACCCTCGCACAGCCGCATGAAGGCCGCGTTCAATCGAACGTCTGCATTTTCAAGGCATTCGATTCGAATTTTAGAGATCGCCGCGAAGTCGCGCGTCGTCCCCGCGATCGTCCCCGTTTTCCACATCGCCGGCCACAACATTTAGCCGCCGTTCCGATCGACGCCCCAATCGCTTGACGCCTCTTCGGGACTCGGACTAGCCTCCGAGGGTAATCAGTACCGAGCGCGGCGACGGCTGGCCGAGCCCTTCGGATCCCCTGAGTGAAAGCTGGTCCATCGAGGTTCCCGTGTCGTGCCACCCGGTACGATGCAGGGCCGAAGAGAGGTCGTGTCCACGGCCGCCCCGGTGCCGCGCCTCGAGCCTTGTGGAAGGTGTCGTTAACGCTACATTTAGTGTTTGCGAGCACGCTCACCACAAGATATCCCGTCTGACAGGACGGAATCATCGAAACGAGGCGGCCACCGCCTCACGGATAAGACGGAATCGGGGAGGTGGCTCGCACGGCGCTCCCCGACGGGCTCGAGGATCGAAGGTCATGCGCATCGAACGTCGCTACACGACGGCAGGCCAGTCGCCCTATCAGGCGATCGAATTCCGCACCACCACGAGCGAGATCCGCAATCCGGACGGCTCGGTGGTGTTCAAGCTCGACGGCATCGAAGTGCCCGCGGCCTTCAGCCAGGTCGCCGCCGACATCCTCGCCCAGAAGTATTTCCGCAAGGCCGGCGTGCCGGCGCGTCTGAAGCGCATCGAGGAGCCGACCGTTCCGTCGTGGCTGTGGCGTTCGGTTCCGGACGACGCGGCGCTCGCCGATCTGCCGGAGAAGGAACGCTGGGGCTCGGAGAAGGACGCCCGTCAGGTCTTCGACCGTCTGGCGGGCACCTGGACCTACTGGGGCTGGAAGGGCGGCTATTTCGACACCGAGGCCGGCGCCCGCGCCTTCTTCGACGAGCTGCGTGCCCAGCTCGCCCTCCAACTCGTCGCCCCCAACAGCCCGCAGTGGTTCAACACCGGCCTGCACTGGGCCTACGGCATCGACGG
>CALMFH010000114.1 GCA_937864925.1 uncultured Alphaproteobacteria bacterium
TGGCGGTTCTTCATCAGGTCGACCGATTCGGCGAAGGGCAGATACTCGACCTTGCCGAGATCGGTGTACTTCAGGCCGTAGGCGGCGAAGATGGCGCGGGCGTTGAGCTCGGTACCGGACTTCGGCGCGCCGACCGACAGGCTCTTGCCCTTGAAGTCGGCGAACTTCGTCACTCCGCTCGATTTCAACGCGACGATCTGGATGTAATTCGGATAGATGGCGGCGATGCCGCGCAGCTTGTCGAGCTTGCCCTTGAAGCCGACCTCGGTGTTGCCTTCCCACGCATCGCGCAGACTGTCGCCGAGGGTGAAGGCGATCTCGCCGCGGCCCTGCTGCAGCAGGTTGAGATTCTCCACCGACGCCTTGGTCGCCTGCACCTGGATCTTCACCCCGGGAATGGCGCCGTAGATCTGCGACAGCGCCACGCCGAGCGGGTAGTAGACGCCCGAAGTCCCACCGGTCAGCACGTTGATGAAACCGTCGGCCCGGGCCGGCGAGGAGACCGTCGCGGCAGTGACGACCGCCACGGTGAGCGCGGCGAGGCGAAGTCTCGAGAGCATCGTGTTTCCTCCTTACGTCTTTCGGCGGAGCATACCGTGTCGCTTCCCGAGGTCCACCCCCGATCGCGTCTCGCCGGTGCGGATCGGACGCTCGCCGAGATCGGGCACCGCCGGTCATCGCGATTTTGACACGCCTCAAGGAATGAGAAACGACCGTCGGGTTATGGTTCGCCATCGAACGACGCGCCGTTGGCGCGAAGGTGACGGATCCCGGTTCCCGAAAGGCGGCTCCTCTCATTCGCGGCGGCGAATTCGCCTTGCGCGCACCGGAGGGGTGGACATGAACGAGATCTCGCACGTGGAAGACGTCGCCGACCAGCCGAGCCCATCCGCGGCCGCCGCTCCGGTGACGGCCGCCCCCACCCCGAAACCCGCCGGGAGCGCCAAGAAGGCCCGCCCGACCAGGGCACCGGCCAAGGCGCCGCCGCGCACCGATGCCACCCCCGCCCCGGCCGAACCGGAAGCAGACGACGACGGCCTCGAGGACGTCGTCATCCCCGATCCGGCGGCCTTCAAGAAACTCGAGAAGGCGCCCAAGGCCGATGGCGGCGCCACGCGCCATCTCCTCGCCGAGATGCGTCACGATCCCGAAGCGATCGCCCACGTCTTCGAGAGCGGCGAATACCCCTACAAGACCAAGATGCGCACCAAGGTCTACGAGGCGCACAAGCTCGAACTCCAGCGCGAACTGCTGAAGCTGCAGCGCTGGGTCGAGGAGACCGGCGAACGCATCATCATGCTCTTCGAGGGTCGCGACGCCGCCGGCAAGGGCGGCACCATCAAGCGCTACATGGAGCATCTCAATCCGCGGACCGCACGCGTCGTGGCGCTGCAGAAGCCGACCGAGCGCGAGAAGACCCAATGGTACTTCCAGCGCTACATCGCCCACTTGCCGGCCGCCGGCGAGATCGTGATGTTCGACCGTTCCTGGTACAACCGCGCCGGCGTCGAGCGCGTCATGGGCTTCTGCTCGCCGACCGAATATCTCGAATTCATGCGCCAGGCTCCCGAGTTCGAGCGGATGCTGACCCGCTCGGGTATCCGGCTGGTGAAGTACTGGTTCTCGGTGACCCGCGAGGAACAGCGCCGCCGCTTCGACAGTCGCGAGCACGACCCGCTGAAGCAGTGGAAGCTGTCGCCGATCGACCGCGCCTCGCTCGACAAGTGGGACGACTACACCGAGGCGAAGGAGGCGATGTTCTTCTACACCGACACCGCCGACGCGCCGTGGACGATCATCAAGTCGAACGACAAGATGCGCGCCCGGCTCGAGTGCATGCAGCACTTCCTCACCACCATGCCCTATCCGCACAAGGACAAGGGTATCGTCTCCGGTCCCGACCCGCTGATCGTCGGCTCGACCGAGCACGTCATCGGCCGCGACAACAAACTGCTCGGCAAGGCGCTGCACCCGGATCTGAAGCGCGGTCGTTGAGACCGCGACATCTCGCGGCGCCGCCCTATCAATCTCGGCCCCGGATCGGTTCCGGGGCCGATCCGTTCCGTTCGGGGGGCCTCCTTGTCCACCATCACCAACGTCGTCTTCGACTTCGGCAACGTCCTCATCCGCTGGGACCCGAAGCGACTCTACGGGCAGTTCTTCTCCGATCCGGCGAAGCGCGACTGGTTCCTCGAGGAGATCGTCGCCGACGCCTGGAACCGCGAGATGGACCGCGGGCAGCCCTTCGCCGAGGGCATCGCCGAACGGGTGGCGGCCTTCCCCGAATGGGAGACCGAGATCCGGGCCTGGAGCGACCGATGGCACGAGATGGTGCCCGGCGCCATCGAGGGCACCGTCGCCATCCGCGCGACGCTCAGGGCGCGCGGTGTGCCGCTCTATGCGATCACCAACTTCTCCGCCGAGAAATACGCCGAGGTGATCGTCCGCTTCCCCTTCCTCGCCGACTTCGTCGACACGGTGGTCTCGGCCCACGAGAAGCTGCTGAAGCCGGATCCGGCGATCTATCGGCTGCTGATCGAGCGCAACCACCTCGATCCGGCCACCTGCCTGTTCATCGACGACGTTCCCGCCAATGTCGAGGGCGCCCGCGCCGTCGGCATGGCGGCGGTCCACTTCGTCTCACCGGAACGGCTCGCCCTCGACCTCGCCGCCCACGGCCTGCCGGTCGACTGACGGTTCAAGGGTCACGGCGAAGGACGCCTCGATCTCGTCGCGCCAACCCTCGATCATCGCCGCGAAACGCACCGCGCCGAAGTCGGCGAGGAAGGCCTCGCCGGCCGCCGTCAGGGCGGTGTAGTCGTAGCCGACCGCCACCGCGGTCCGCTCCGGCGCGATCCGGCGGCAGGCGATGTCGACGAAGCCGAAGCGCGAGGTCGGCGTCACCCGCGCATAGCGGACACGATGCGCCTCCGGGCGAAAGAGCACGCAGCCCCACAGCGTCGTCTCGTCGTCGTGGAACGTGCGGAAGACCATCCCCTCGCCGACCTCTCCGTCCGCCGGATGGAGATACTCCGGCGCCCAGCCCGGCGCCCACGCCTCCTCCCCCCTCGGGGTGAACAGCGGGAACACCGTCTCGATCGGGCGCGCGATCTCGATCGTGTGGCGGCGCTCGATACGAGTCGCGCTCATGGACCCGCCTCCTCTTCCAGGCGATGAGCATCGGCCGCCGTCAGGTCGAGACCGTAGATCGCCTTGAGCCGCGCGATCACGTCGAGCGTCTCCGCCGAGAACGGCGCCCTGCCCTCGAACGCGTGAAGCACGATGCCCTCGACGAGGTCGCCGAGGCCGATGTCCTTCGCCTCCGCCAGCCCTTTGAGGACCTTGACGAGGCGTTTCTCCAGGCGAATGCCGGTCTGAACGCGTTCGATCTTCATGGTACCCATATACCATGGTACCTATTTCCGCGCAATCGGTGCCGGGCCGTGGTCGTCGATCGTCGTCGCCGACCTTCCCCCCGACGCCCCCGTGGTCCACTCTGCCGGCAGCGCATCGAGACGGAATCGGACATGGCCGGAACGGCGATCGACATCGCGGTGATGAAGGATGTGCTGGTGGTGCTCGGCACCGCCGGTGTCGTCGTGCCGCTGATGCACCGCCTCAAGGTCGGTTCGGTGCTCGGTTTCCTCCTCGCCGGTGCGGTACTCGGACCCAACGGCCTGGCGCGCTTCGAGACGGCCCTGCCGTGGCTCGACTGGTTCACCGTCGACAAGCGCGACGAACTCGCCGGCATCGCCGATTTCGGCGTCGTCTTCCTGCTCTTCGTCATCGGCCTCGAACTGTCGATCGCCCGTCTCGTCGCCATGCGGCGGCTGGTCTTCGGACTGGGACCGCTGCAGGTCGTGGTCTCGGCCGCGGTGATCGGCGCCATCGCTCTGGAATTCGGCCAATCTCCTGCGGCGGCGGCGGTTCTCGGCGCCTGTCTGGCGCTCTCCTCGACCGCGGTGGTGGTCGAGGTCCTCGCCGAACAGAAGCGACTGACCTCGACCACCGGCCGTACCACCTTCGCCGTCCTGCTGTTCCAGGATCTGGCGGTGATCCCGCTGCTCTTCATGGTCGAGACGCTCGGCGGCGGCATCGACTCGGGGCGCTCCGTGTGGCTCGATCTCGGCTTCGCTCTGCTCCAGGGCTTCGTCGCGGTGGCGGTGATCGACGCCATCGGCCGCGCGCTGCTGCGTCCGCTGTTCCGCGTCGTCGCCGAGACCCGCTCGGTCGAGCTCTTCATGGCGGCGATCCTCTTCGTCGCCATCGGCACCGGGGTCGTCACCTTCTTCGCCGGCATGTCGATGGCGCTCGGCGCCTTCGTCGCCGGCCTGCTCCTCGCCGAGACCGAATACCGCCGCGCCATCGAAGCGACGATCGAGCCGTTCAAGGGGCTGTTGCTCGGCGTGTTCTTCTTCTCGGTCGGCATGAGCGTCGACCTCGACTTCCTCGCCGCCCATCCGCTGTCGATCGTCGGCGGCGCCTTCGCCCTGGTGGCGATCAAGGGCACGGTGACGACCTTCGGTGCCCGTCTTTTCGGCGTACCGCCGTCGCACGCGGTCAAGACCGGACTGCTGATCGGGGCCGGCGGCGAGTTCGCCTTCATCGTCGTCGGTCTCGCCGCGACGCTGAAGATCCTCGACGCCACCACGGCCACCTGGGTGATCGCGGTGGTGTCGCTCTCCATGGCGGCGATTCCGCTCTTCGACATCGTCGGCCGCCGTCTCTCCCGCGAGATGGACCGCCGTGTTCCACCCGACCCCGCCCTGCTCGCCATCCCGCCGGAGGATCTCGCCGTCCGCGCCCTGATCGTCGGCTTCGGCCGGGTCGGCACCCTGGTCGCCGCCATGTTGGAGGAGCACGGTATCACCTACGTCGCCGCCGATCGCGATGCCGGCAACGTCGTCGACGGGCATCGCGCCGGCAGACCGGTCTATTTCGGTGACGCCACCAATCCGCTGTTCCTGAGGAGCTGCGGCGTCGAGACCGCCGCCGCGGTGATCGTCACCATGCACGACGCCGCCGGCGTCGACGGTGTCGTCGAAGCGGTCCGCGGTCTACGGCCCGACGTACCCCTGGTGGTACGCGCCCGCGACGCGTCCCATGCCCGCAGACTCTACCGCAAGGGCGTCAGCGACGCGGTGCCGGAGACGATCGAGGCGAGCCTGCAACTGTCGGAAGCCGCGCTCGTCGGCCTCGGCGTCGCCATGGGACCGATCATCGCCTCGATCCACGAGAAGCGCGACGAATTCCGCCGCGACCTGACCCGGGCCGCGGCGAACGCACCGGCAGCCTCCGAGAGTGCGCGTAGAGGCGGCACCTTACGCGGGCGCCGCTCTGCCCGCGATCGAGGCGGACCGCCCATCTCCTGACGTTGTCGACCACGCGACACCGTGATCTCTTCCACGACGAACGCCCTCGAAATGGTAACGGTTCGAGGTGTAGAAATTTCTTGCCGATTCGATCGCGAGGGAATCCAGATGCCGACCGTTCTCGTCGCCGGCGCCGCCGTGCAGGATTTCATCTACCGCTTCGATGCCGCGCCGGCGCGCGGCACCAAGGGGCGGGCCAAGGACTTCATCTCGATCGGCGGTGGCTCCGGAGCCAACGCCGCCGTCGCGGTGGTGCGTCTCGGCGGCAAGGGACAGGTGCTCGCCCCGCTCGGCGACGACCTGATCGGCGAGATGATCGTCCGCGGACTGATCACCGAGGGCGTCGACACCTCCAAGATGTTGCGCATCGCCGGACGAGAATCGCCGGTGTGCTCCTCGATCGTCGACGGTGACGGCGAGCGCACCATCCTGACCTGGCACCCGCCCCACATCGCCCCGCCGGTGATCGACGACCCCGACGCTCTGGTCGCCGACGTCGATGCGCTGCTCACCGACGACCGCTATCCGACCCTCGCCGTACCACTGCTCGAAGCGGCCCGCCGCCGCGGCATTCCCGGCGTCCTCGACGGCGACCGCGCCGAGGGCGACGCGCCGCAGATGATAAAGGCCGCCTCGCACGTCGTCTTCGGCACCCCCGGCCTGCGCGGCACCTCCGGCATCTCCGACCCGACCAAGGGCCTCCTGGCGCTGCGCGGCATGACCGACGCCTTCCTCGCCGTCACCCTCGGCCCCGGCGGCGTCATGTGGCTCGACGGCGACCGGGTACGCCGGATGCAGTCCTTCCCCATCCACGCGGTCGACACCCTCGGCGCCGGCGACACCTTCCACGGCGCCTTCGCCCTGGCCCTCGCCGAGAAGATGGCCGAGCCCGACGCCCTGCGCTTCGCCTCCGCCGTCGCCGCCATCAAGTGCTCCCGCTTCGGCGGCCGCGCCGGCGTGCCGACCCGCGCCGAGGTCGACGAATTCCTGGCGATGCACCCCGCCGGGTGAGATCGCACGCCGAGCCGAAACGACGACGGGGGCCGTGTGGCCCCCGTTTCGTTTCCCCCGCACCGTCGCGAAGACCGCCGCCCCTCACCCGCCGGCGGCGCGGATGCCGAGCCAGACGATGGCGATGGCGGCGACGAGGCAGGCGAGCGCCAGAGCGATCGACCCCGGCGTCGCGGCGCGCGCATCGACGTAATTTCCGGCGGGCTTCGCGCCGGTCACCATCGCCGGCACCAGCCTTTCCTTCTTCACCACCGCGTGGAACACCACCGCGGCGACATGCAACACGATGCAGATCATCAGCACGTCGAAGAGCTTGTGGTGGAGCTTGTGGGCGAAGGTGACGGTGGCGTCCGACACCGTCTTGGCGAGCGGGCCTTCGACGATCATCCGGTCGACATCGGCGTTGAAGAGGCCGGTCACCGCCATCGCCGCCGGCAGGACGAGCAACGCCAGCACCATCCAGGCGCCGAGCGGGTTGTGGCCGAGATAGTGCCCCTCGCGGCCCTTGAGCAGCGCCAGGCCGTAGCCGATCGTGGTCGCCGGCGACGGCACGAAGCCGCGGAAGAGCGCCGTCGAACCGCCGACGAAGCCCCACAACACCCGGAACACCACCAACGTCAGCACGATCCGGCCGTTCAGCACGTGGACCGTCGGATTGCCGCCGCCGATCTTGTCGCTCGCCCAGGCGACCGCGATGGTCACCACCAGAGCCCATTTGAACAGCCGGGTCGGCAGATCCCAGGCCGGCACCTTCGTCGTCGGGGTCGTGTCGGTCATGGCGTCACTTCTTCACGCGGAAGTCGTCGTGGCAGGCCTTGCAGTTCGCCACCACCTTGGGAAAGGTCGCCTTGAGGCTCGCCTCGTCGGAGATCGCGCTCTCCGCGGCGCGCGCGTCCGCCGCCAGCTTGGCATAGATCGCCAGAAAACGCTCCTTCTCCGCCCAGATGCGCGGCGAGGCCTCGGTCTTGCCGGTGCGCGCATTGTCGGGGAAGAGGTCCTTGAGTTTGTCGGCGCCCTCTGCTTGCGTCTTCAGCGCCGCCTTCACCTTGGCGAGTTCGAAGGGCGCCTCGCCCTTGAGCATCGCCGCCACCGGACGCGTGTCGTCGCCGATCCCCTTGAGGATCGCCTGCCGCGCCTCGATGGCGTCCGCCGCCACGGCCGACATCGCCGTGATCACGAGAAGACCGCCGGCCAGGATCGTCCATCCCCGCATTCCACTCTCTCCGTCGCAGCCTCGCGCCGCGGTGTCGCTCGGCGCCTTCCCGATCGGAATCGCAGATTCCGTCCGACGCGACCAGTGAAATCCGCGTGACGGAACCGTCTCAGGACTTCTGATAGTCCTTCACGTCGGTGAACTTCAGCATCTCCCAGCGATCCTGCTCGTACTTGAGCGAGAAGGTCGAGGTGGCGAGATGGACCGGGTCGCCGTCGAGGTCGGTGCAGTTGGCCGAGGTGTCCCGACGGGAGAACTCCTCGATCTTCGCCGGTTCGTCCGATGTCACCCAACGGGCGACGGCGAAACGCGTCGTCTCGAACGAGATCTCGAGGCCGTATTCGGCCGAGAGCCGCTCCTTGAGCACGTCGAGCTGCAGGTTGCCGACCACGCCGACGATCGGCTGCGAGCCGTCGCGCGGCTGGAACACCTGGACGACTCCCTCCTCGGCCATCTGCTGGAGCGCTTCCTTGAGCTTCTTCGCCTTCATCGCGTCGCCGACGCGCACCCGGCGCAGGATCTCCGGCGCGAACGAGGGGACACCGCGGAAGACCAGATCCTCGCCCTCGGTCAGCGTGTCGCCGATGCGCAGCGTCCCGTGGTTGGGAATGCCGACGATGTCGCCGGCGAAGGCCTCGTCGGCGATCGAGCGATCCTGGGCGAAGAAGAACTGCGGCGCCGTCAGTCCGATGGTCTTGCCGGTACGGACGAGCTTCGCCCGCATGCCACGCTGCAGCCGCCCCGAACACACCCGCATGAACGCGATACGGTCACGGTGGTTCGGGTCCATGTTCGCCTGGATCTTGAAGACGAAGCCGGTCATCTTCGGCTCGTCCGCCTTCACCGCCCGCGACGCGGCGTGCTGCTCGCGCGGCGCCGGAGCGAAGCGGCCGAGCGCGTCGATCAGGTCCTGCACGCCCATGTCCTTCAGCGCCGAGCCGAAATAGACCGGGGTCAGATGACCCTCGAGGAACGACTGCGCCACGAACGGCTTCGAGGCGCCTTGCGCCAACTCGACCTCGTCCTTGAACTGGGCGAAGTCGCCCGGCGGCAGCAGCGCCTCGATGCGCGGATCGTCGGGGCCGGAGACCGGAATCGCCTCCTCGGCGTCCTTCAGACGGATCGTGTCGTCGTCGAGGTCGTAGGTGCCTGCGAAAGCCTTGCCGCGGCCGATCGGCCAGGACTTCGGCGTGGTGTCGAGGGCGAGCGAGTTCTCGATGTCGTCGAGAAGCTCGAACGGGTCCATGGTGTCGCGGTCGCACTTGTTGACGAAGGTGACGATGGGGATGTCTCGGAGACGACACACCTCGACCAGCTTCAGGGTGCGCGCCTCGACGCCTTTGGCGGCGTCGAGCACCATGACGGCGGCATCGACGGCGGTCAGCGTCCGGTAGGTGTCCTCCGAGAAGTCCTCGTGGCCGGGCGTGTCGAGCAGGTTGAACACCCAGTCGCGGTACTCGAAGGTCATGACCGAGGTCATCACCGAGATGCCGCGCTCCTTCTCGATCCCCATCCAGTCCGACCGCGTCTGCCGCCGATCGCCCTTGGCCCGCACTTGGCCCGCGAGCTGGATGGCGCCGCCGAACAGCAGCAGCTTCTCGGTCAGCGTCGTCTTGCCCGCGTCCGGATGCGAGATGATCGCGAAGGTACGGCGACGGGAGACGGGATCGGCGGTGTGCGACGGCACCGGATGATGGGCGGACATGGGGCTCTCGGGAGATCTCCGGCGCGGCCGTTCCGCGCGAGTGCCGTGGAAATGCCGGGGAAGGGCGCGGGTGTCAACCGCCGCGGCGTCCACTCGCGTCGGGTTCGTCGGCCGAAACGGCCGGTTCGAGCGCCTCGTCCTCGCCATCGTCGCCGCAGACCAGCCGCCAGAACTCGAAGGTGCCCGAACAGGCCGCGCCGTCGTCGATCAGGCGCCAGTCCGGGGAGATCAGCCGCGGCAGATCGGGGAGCGGCCGGCCCTCGGGCCAGGCGGCGCCGCCGATGATCAGTTCGCGGAGCGTGGCCGGGAATGCGGCCGGCCACAGCGTCGCATCGCCCACCGACACACCGACCAGGGTCTCGAGCGCCGGGAAGCCGGAGAGGTCGAGCCGCCGCAGCGCCGACGCGGTGCCGATGTCGAGGACGGCGAGCCGCGGCAGAACCCCGAGTTGCGCGAGGTCGCCGATCGGCGTCTCGCCGAGGTCGAGGTGCCGAAGCGCCGCCGAGCCGGCGAGCGGCGTCAGATCCGTGACGGCGGTGCGGTCGAGTTTCAGCTCGGCGAGAGCCGGGAGACGCGCCAGGGGCGAAAGATCATCGACCGCGGACCGGGTCAGCGACAGGTGTTCGAGCCGCAACGCGCCGGCGAGGGGCGCGAGATCCCGCACTCCGGTTCCGACGAGATCGAGCCACCTCAGCCGCGGCAGGCTCGCCACGAAGCCGAGACCGGTCAGTTCCGCCCGGTCGCGGAACTCGAGCATCTCCACCCGATCGGCGAGCTCCGGATCGATCGGCCGCCCGGAGAGGATCGCCTCACGCAACGTGCCGTCGCGATCTGCGAACGCCCTCACCTCGGCACGGATGCGATCGTCGTCGCTCACACCGGCGCCATCGCCTTGGCGCCCTTCATCACCGCCTCCTGCACCTTCTCGAAGGCGCGCACCTCGATCTGGCGGACACGTTCGCGGGAGATGCCGAATTCGGCGGAGAGTTCCTCGAGCGTGATCGGATCCTCGGCGAGGCGGCGTGCCTCGAAGATACGGCGCTCGCGCTCGTTGAGGACGCCGAGCGCCGAGGCGAGCAGCGCCTTGCGACCGTCGAGTTCCTGGGTTTCGGCGAGTTTCGTCTCCTGGTCGTCGGAATGATCGACCAGCCAGTCCTGCCACTCTGCCCCCTCCTCGTCGGCGCGCACCGGCGCGTTGAGCGACGCGTCGCCGCCGAGACGGCGGTTCATCGACACGACGTCCTCCTCGGTGACGCCGAGCTTGGTGGCGATCTTCTTGACGTTGTCGGGATGCAGGTCGCCCTCGTCGAGCGCCTGGAGCTGGCTCTTGACCCGGCGCAGGTTGAAGAACAGCCGCTTCTGGTTGGCGGTCGTCCCCATCTTCACCAGGGACCACGAACGCAGGATGTACTCCTGGATCGCCGCCTTGATCCACCACATGGCGTAGGTGGCGAGCCGGAAGCCCTTCTCCGGCTCGAAGCGCTTGACCGCCTGCATCAGGCCGACGTTGCCCTCCGAGATCACCTCGGAGATCGGCAGGCCGTAGCCGCGGTATCCCATGGCGATCTTGGCCACCAGTCGCAGATGCGAGGTGACGAGACGTTCGGCGGCCTTGGGGTCCTGGTGCTCGCGCCAACGCTTGGCGAGCATGTATTCCTCTTCCGGCTGCAGCATCGGGAAACGGCGGATCTCGTCGAGATAGCGCGAGAGACCGCCTTCGAGCGAAGCGAGTGCGGGAAGGGACGTCGTCTGGGCCATGGCAACAGCGCCCTCGTGATGGTTCGGGATCGGAGGAGCCGTTCCCTGGAAGACCCCCGTCCGGGCGATCCCCCTGTTCATCCGGTGCCCGCCCCTGCGGCACACCGGACGACGATCATATCGCGACTCGTGGCGAAATCGCGACGGATTTCGCGATCACGATGACGGGAGGGTGAAGACGGACGGCGCGACGTGTCAGCGCGGCCCCGGCCACAAGCGGTCGGGCCCGAAGGCGGCGACGTCGGCGAGGAGTTCGATGAAGCCGGTGACGGCGTGATCGATCGCCGCCTCGCCCTTCTGCGCCGTCGCCCGGATCGCAGCGCCCATCGCCCCGGTCGGGTTGAGGTCCTGCGCCTTCCAGCCGAACTGGCTCGGCCCATAGGCGCGCAGATGAGCGAATTCCTTTTCGAACTGCATCTGCGCCGAGGGGAAATCGGCGAGAAGCTCGAAACGGACGAGGTCGGGGCGCAGCGCTATCACCATCGAGGTCTCGATGTCGCCACCGTGGATGCCGTATTTGCGTTCGCGCTCCTCGAACAGCCCGTGCGGCCGGCCGAAGCGCGACCACGAGGTCGCGACCGCCAGCATGTCGTGGCGTACCCGGAGTTCGCGGATGACCAGATCCATGATCGGCACGTTGCCGCCGTGGGCGTTGACGATGACGAGTTTCCTGAGGCCCGCCCGCGCCACCGAGGCGCCGATGTCGAGCCAGACGTCGGTGACCGTCTTCCAGTCGAGGGTGAGAGTGCCCGGCGAGGAGACGTGCTCGAGCGACCAGGCGATCGCCTGCACCGGCAGGAACACCGCGGGCAGGTTCGCCGGCAGCCGCTCGACGGCGCGGGCGACGTGGCCCTCGGCGATGATCGTGTCGGTGGCGAGTGGCAGATGCGGCCCGTGCTGCTCGATCGCCGCGACCGGAAGCACGGCGATCCACTCGGCGACGTTCGGCCGGCGGAAATCCTCGGTAGTCAGCTCCGACCAGTGGCGCCGTGGCGGCATGGGGTACCTCGCCTTCCTCACAGGTCGACGCCCGCGTTTCCCGTCAGGCGCCGAGGGCACCCTCCCTTCTCCCCTTGCGGGAGAAGGTGCCCGACCCACGGCCGGCGAAGATCCCCCTCACAGGAACCGCTTCGCCGCCTCCCCATGTTCCCACCTGAGACGTGCCACGTCCACATCGACCGGCATCCCGTCGACGATCTTCCATGTCCCCGCGATCATCACCCGGTCGGCCCGATGCGCCCCGCACAGCACCAACGCGGCGAGCGGATCCCCCGCCCCGGAGAAGCGCAACTCGTCGAGGGTGAACAGCGCCAGATCCGCCTCGAGCCCGACGGCGATGCGGCCGATGTCGCTCCGCCCCAGACACCGCGCAGAACCCTCGGTCGCCCACCTCAGCGCATCGAGATGGGTGACGGTCGCGTCATGGGTCAGCCGATTGATCATCAGGGCGTGGCGCACCCCCTCCATCAGGTTGGAATTGTCGTTCGACGCCGAGCCGTCGACCCCGAGCCCGACCGCGACCCCCGCCGCCTCCAGTTCCCGCGTCCGGCAGTGCCCCGAGGCGAGCACCATGTTCGAGGTCGGGCAGTGGCACACCCCTACCCCGTGCCGCCCCAGCCGCCGCATCTCTTCCGGCGAGAAATGGATGCCGTGGGCGAGCCACGTCCGATCGCTCATCCAGCCGACCTCCTCGAGGTAGTCGACCGGCCGGCACCGGAACTGCGCGAGGCAGAAGTCGTTCTCGTCGTTGGTCTCGGCGAGATGGGTGTGGAGCCGGCAGTCGTGCTTCGCCGCCAGCGCCGCCGTCCTGGTCATCAGCGATTTCGTCACCGAGAAGGGCGAGCACGGCGCCAGCGCGATCTGCGTCATCGACCCCGGCTTCGCATCGTGGAAGAGGGAGATCACCCGTTCGCTGTCGGCGAGAATGGTGTCCTCGTCCTGCACCGCGGCCTTCGGCGGCAGTCCGCCGTCCTCCACCGACAGGTTCATCGAGCCGCGCGACACGGTCATGCGCAGGCCGAGCGCCCGCGCCTCGTCGACCTCGATGTCGACCGCGTCCTCGAGCCCCTTCGGGAAGACGTAGTGGTGATCGGCCGCCGTGGTGCAGCCCGACATCATCAGCTCGGTGCCGGCGAGTCGCACCGCGAGGCGGAACGTCTCGGGCGACAGCCCCTTCACCCAGATCGGATAGAGCGCCTTCAGCCAGGGAAAGAGTTCCTTGTTGATGGCGTCCGGGTGAGCCCGGGTCATCGTCTGATAGACGTGGTGATGGGTGTTGATCAGCCCCGGCAGCATGACGTGGCGCGCCGCCTCGAACACCGCCTCGACCGGCGCCGACGGCTCGCGCCCCCGCCCGATCAGCTCGACGATCCGGCTGCCCTCGACCACGACGCCGCGCTCGGCGCTTTCCGCCAGGATCGCCAGCGGATCCTTCAACCACAGACGCATGATGCCACCTCGATCTCTCGGCGCCGAGACTAGCGGAACAACGCTGACCGTGCACCGGGTGGGCGCCCCATCGACCCGGTCCGTCGCCTCGGCTAGGCTCGCCCCGCCGAACCACGAGCCCGCGATGCCCGACGCCCCTTCTGCCGACGCCCCCGCCGTCGTCTTCGACCGCGTCTCGAAGACCTTCGCCAACGGCCGGCGCGCCCTCGCCGACGTGTCGCTCACCGTCGCCCCCGGCGAATTCGTTTCGCTGATCGGTCCCTCCGGCTGCGGCAAGTCGACCCTTCTGCGTATCGCCGCCGGGCTCGAGACCGCCGACACCGGTCGCGTCCTCCGCCCCGAGCGCGATATCGGCTTCGTCTTCCAGGATCCCACCCTGATGCCGTGGGCAACGGTCGCCGACAACGTCGCCCTGCCGCTGCGTTTCGCCCGCACCCCGGAGCGCGACATCGCCCCCCGCGTCGCCGAGGCGCTCGCCCGCGTCGGCCTCGCCGAGGTGGCGTCAGCCGTCCCGCGTGAGCTTTCCGGTGGCATGCGGATGCGCACCTCGATCGCTCGCGCCCTGGTGACGCGGCCGCGCGTCCTGCTCCTCGACGAGCCCTTCGCCGCCCTCGACGAGATCGGTCGCTTCGCCCTCGATCTCGACCTTTCGCGCCTCGCCGCCCGCGAAGGCTGGACGGTGATCTTCGTCACGCACTCGGTCTACGAGGCGGTATTCCTGGCGTCGCGGGTGGTGGTGATGGCGGCGAACCCCGGCCGCATCGTCGCCGACGAGGCGATCGCCTTCGACCGGCCGCGCGACGAACCCCTACGTGACCGCGCCGACTACACCGCCGCCTGTGCCGCGATCTCGGCCCGGCTGCGCGCCGCCGCCGGTCCGCCGGAGGCGCCCGTCGACCGCGACGTCGCGACGGGATAGTCTGTCGGCGAAGGTCGGTCGCCGCGGCGGTCGTCACGATCGTCATGAAACCGTTATGGTTCTCGGTTAGGGGTCTCACATGACCTTTCAACACCGCAAGTCCGTCACCCACCGTCTCGCCATGGCCGCCAAGGCGCATCGCGCCCGCTCCGGCGTCCATCTGGCGCGCATCGGCCTCCATGCCGGCCAGGAGGCGGTGTTGAAGGCCCTCGCCGACGAAGACGGGCGCACCATGAGCCAACTCGCCCAGGCTCTCGGCGTCCAACCGCCGACCGTCACCAAGATGGTGTCGCGTCTCTCGGCCCAGAACCTCCTGAAGCGTGTCCCCTCCGAGACCGACGGCCGCCTCGCCCGCGTCCACCTCACCGACGAGGGCCGCGCCAAGATCGACGAGATCGACCGCATCTGGAAGCGCATCGAACGCGAGGCGCTCGCCGGCTTCGACGACAAGGACCGCAAGAAGCTCCGCAAGCTGTTGCGCGCCGTCGAACGCAACCTGACGCTCCGGCTCGACGCCCCCGACGAGGTCGAGGTCGCCGAGGAGAGCGAGGACGATCCGGAAGAGTGAGCCTCCGCCCCGCTGCCCCCTCGCCGCATGGCAGCCATCCGTAGGTGAACGTCGCGTCACGCTGGACCCGGCCCCCTCGGGAAGATACGTAGATTCCACCGTCGAGGCGCGGACCCTCCGCTTC
This sequence comes from uncultured Alphaproteobacteria bacterium, assembly GCA_937864925.1. Lineage (GTDB taxonomy): Bacteria > Pseudomonadota > Alphaproteobacteria > Rhizobiales > Ancalomicrobiaceae > CALBKH01. Next base: position 15,119 of record CALMFH010000114.1, read on the forward strand.
GCCGGCCGTCGCGGCGCCGGTTCGGGCGAGGACGTCGGCGGAGGGCGAGGACGACACGGGTGACCGCGAAGGAAACGACCGCGCCCGCCCCGCAGAACGCGGGGCCGGCTCCCGCGCGACGGCTCGTCGGCATCGCCCTGATGATGGGCGCCCTCGTCTGCTTCACCGCCATCGACACCTCGGCCAAATGGCTGTCGCGCTCGCTGCCGGCGCTCGAGGTCACCTTCTTCCGCTATCTCGTCGCCTTCCTCCTCTCGGCGATCGTCTTCAACCCGGTCACCGCGCGCCACGCCTGGACGACGCGCCGGCCGGCCCGGCAGATCCTGCGCGCCCTGTTCCTGCTCGGCTCGACGGTGTTCAATTTCATGGCCTTGCGCCATCTGCAGCTCGCCGAGACCATGTCGATCGTCTTCGGCGTGCCCTTCCTCGTCGCGGTGCTTTCCGGACCGTTGCTCGGTGAAAGCGTCGGCGGCATGCGTTGGGCGGCGATCGCCGTCGGCTTCCTCGGCGTACTGTTGGTCACCCGCCCCACGCCGAGCCATTTCGACCCGGCGATGGGCTGGGCTTTCGCCGCCGCCGGTTGCTATGCCGGTTATGTCATCGTCACTCGGATGTTGTCGGGTCTCGACTCGGCGGCGAGCCTGCTGCTGCTGCCGGCCGGCGCCGCGGTGGTGATGCTCGCCCCCTTCATCCCCTCGATCTGGGTGGCCCCGACCGGTCTCCTCGACTGGGGACTGCTGACGCTCACCGGAATCAGTGGCGCCACCGGCCATTTCCTGCTGATCCTCGCCTACGGTCGCACCCCGGCCTCGGCCCTGTCGCCCTTCATCTACGTCCAGATCGTGTGGATGACACTCTCCGGCTGGCTGGTCTTCGGTGACATCCCCGGCCCCTGGACGATCGCCGGTGCCTCGGTCGTCGTCGCCAGCGGCCTATGGCTGGTCCAGCTCGAACGGGGGCGACGAAACGTCGCCGAGAACCCGCCGGGTTGAGCCGCGTCGAACCGCGAGATCTTCCCCGAGTGCAGGTATGTTGTTGCGAGAGACCGCCGGTTCCGGCACAACGAACCCGGGCGGCGCGTGGCGGCGCGCCCGACGAGCCGAATGGACGGTGTGATGGAAAGTGGTGGAGCGACGCCCAAGCGGCGACTGACCCTGGCGATGATCGCGGAGAAGCTCGACCTCTCCACCGCGACCGTGTCGCTCGCGCTGCGCAACTCGCCGCTGGTGGCGGAGGAGACGAGGAAGCGCGTCCACGCGCTCGCGGAGGAACTCGGCTACATCTACAACCGTTCGGCCGCCTCGCTCCGGACGGCGCGCACCAACATCGTCGGCCTCGTCGTCCACGACATCCTCAACCCCTATTTCGCCGAACTGGTCGCCGCGGTCGAGAACGAACTCGGCCGCCACGGCCAGACCGTCATCCTCTACAATCACGGCGACGACCCGC
>CALMFH010000115.1 GCA_937864925.1 uncultured Alphaproteobacteria bacterium
CGTGTCGCCGTCGAAGAAGCCGCCGGTGCCGGAGATCTTGCGGCCGTCGACCTCGATGTCGTTGCGCGGCCGATACCGCGCCTCGACACCGAGCTTCTGCAGCCCGAGAGCGATCGATTCGCAGATCGCCCGGGCGAGATCGCCGAGCGAGGTGATGCCGAGCGTCGACTTGTGGAAGACCAGCTCGACGCCGAACTGGCCCTCGTCCATGTAGAGCGCCCCACCGCCGGTGATGCGACGCACCGTGCCCACCCCGTTTTCCCGACACCAGTCGAGGCGGATCTCCTTCGACAGCGACTGATGCCGGCCGACCAGGGCCGTCGGCGGGAAGGTGAGGAAGCGGATGGTGTCGGGGATCTCGCCCGCCGTGTGGGCTTCGATCAGCGCCGCATCGAAGGCGATGTTGGCGCGACCGTCGCGCAGGCCGGTGTCGATCACCCGGAACGTCTTGGTCATCGTCAGGCCTCCGGCATCTTCCAGCCGAGCTGGCGGCGGATCTTGGCGCGATCCTTCTTGTTCGGCGGGAAGGGGAAGCTCGCGATGTTCGACGGCGGGCTGTCACCATAGGGCCGATCGCAGGCCGAGATGTCCTCGGCGACCTTGCCGGGGCAGCCCGAGGTGCGGAACGCCGTGCCGGCCTCGATCACCGCGTCGACCTCCTGCGCCGGCAGACCGTAGTCGATCACTCGGCCGTGGTTGTCGAAGCGCATGTGCTCCAGCCGGACGTCGCGATAGTCGATGAGGTAGCGGGCGAGCTGGACGCGGCGCCACTGGTCGCGCGGCGTCGCCGGCAGATGGTCCATCAGCGAACCCGATTCCGGGTAGAACGAGAACATGTGGCTGTGGCCGCCCATGTCCTTCACCCGCTGGACGATCTCCAGCATCTCGTGTTCGGTCTCGCCCATGCCGGCGATCAGGTGCACGCCGATCTTCTCGGGTCCGAAGATGTCGGCGGCGTGGCCCATCACCTCCCAATATTTCTCCCAGTGATGCGGCCCGTCGACGGTCTTGCCCCGGGTGCGCTCGAAGAGCTCGGGGGTGGCGGCGTCGAATGCGACGGTGAAGATGTCGGCGCCGAGGCCCTTCAGCCGCTGAACGTCGGCGCGGCTCATCGTCGTCGGGTTCGACAGGATCGAGACGGGGATGTCCGCCGGATCGATCCGGTCGGTCCAGGTCTTGAGCACCGTCACCGTGTCCATGTCGGACTTCGGATGGGTGATCATCGAGATACACATGCGGTGGAACGAGGTCTTCGTTCCCTGCGCCTTGACCCGATCGACGATCTCGACCATCGGCACCGCCGGCCAGTCGACGCGGATGAAGTTGCGATCGGCGTAGTCGCGGTCCGCCTCGCGGTGGCGTGCCAGGCCGCAATAGGCGCAGTTGGCGCGGCAGCCCTCGGGGTAGGTCAGCAGCAGGTTGAGGCAGTGGGTGCAGGAGCAGCGATGCATCTTGCCGCCCATCAGCCCCAGCGAGATCGCCGCCGCCGTCGACACCTGGACGTACTCGGGCGAGCGCATGTCGGGCGTCTGGATGTTGTGGTTGGGCATGTAGACGCCGGCCGGTGCCACGCCGCCGGCCTTCACCCGCGCGCCGTTCTTGGCCTCGGCCGGGATCTCTCCCGGCGCGCGCGGTTCCATCACCTCGAAGGGGTTGAAGTCGAGGGCGTCGCCCTTGGTCGGACGCGTCCGGACCGGGGTCTCGAGACAGCTCATGCGGCCACTCCTGGGACTGAGACGACCCGCGCGGAGCGCGGACCCCTTCTCCCCTCGCGGGAGAAGGTGGCGCGGACCGCGCCGGATGAGGGGGTGCGCGCGGAGCGCGCAGCGGATAGGGAACAGCGAGCGCAGCGGACGAGGCGGCGTCCAGCCCCCTCATCCGCCCTTCGGGCACCTTCTCCCGCGAGTGGAGAAGGGCGGAGTGCGGGGCTCCTCCGGTGCCTCGATCGGAGGGTGGCGCCGGCGTGGGTCATGCCGCGGCCTCCCGATCGTCCCAATAACTCTCATAGGCGATCCAGGAGCGTCGCAGCTCCGTCGGCCCCAGCCGCCCGGCCGCATGCGCCGCCATGACGGCCGCGCGGCGGCGGCGGGCGCGCTCCAGCGCCGGGCCGAAGACGTCGGTGATCTCCTCGGCATAGTCGGCGAAAGCGCCGGGGCGACCCGAGAGAACCTCGGCGGCCGCCTCGCCGGCCATGCGGCCGGAGATCACGGCGGAGGCGATGCCGGCTCCGGTGATCGGATTGGCGAGACCGCAGGCGTCACCGGCGAGCAGCACCGGCGTGGCGCCGAGCGAGCCGGTCGGCGGCAGCAGGCCGCCGGCGGGGATGGCGCCACCGGTGAGCGCCAGCACGTCCCAACCGACGCGGTCCTCGCGCACCAGGGTGGCGTGGAGGCCCTCCAGCAGGATGCGCAGCCAGCGTCGTTCCGAAGCGTCGACGCCGATGCCGAGATTGGCGACGGCGCCCTTGGGGAAGAGCCAGCCGTAGCCGCCGGGGGTGGTGGCGGAGAGGAAGATGTCGGTGGCGCGATGCGGCACCCGCAGCGGCACGGTGATCTGACGGGTGTGGGACAGCACCCGGTTGACGCTGCCGATGGCGCGGCCGGCGAGCGAATGCGGCCCGTCGGCACCGACGATCACACGGGCGGAGATCGTCGAACCGTCGGTCAGTCGGACGCCGCCGTCGCGGACTTCGGCGACGACGCGGCCGAAACGGCAATCGGCACCGGCGGCGCCGGCGGTCTCGACCAGATGGGCGTCGAAGCGGGCGCGATCGACGATGTGGCCGGGCAACGGATCGAGGCGCGGTCCGTCGCCCTCGGTGTAGCTCGCCATCGCCTCGATCGGCTGGACGACGTCCATCGCCAGATCGCGCACTTCGGCGCCGAGCGACAGCGGTACGAACTCGGCGCACTGCACCGGCAGGCCGGGCACGGCACGCTTGTCGAGGCCGATCACCCGCGCGCCGGCCCTCGCCGCCGCGGCCGCAGCCGAGGCGCCCGCCGGCCCGAGGCCGAGGACGAGGACATCGCAATCGCTGGCGGCGGGCGCGGTCATCAGGCGGCGCAGGGGGCGAAGGCCCCCTTCCCTGCGATGCGGCCCTCGCCGATCTCCTTCATCGAGCAACAGGCCATCTGCTGCTCGAACGGCCGGCCGATCATCCGCGCCACCTCGACCGCGCCTTCCGCCGGAAAGGCGATGCCGTCGAGGCCGGCCATCACCGCGTAGGCGTCGGTGACGCGCTTGTGCATCCCGGCGGGACGGGCGCAGCCGAGCAGCACGTCGCGATCGGGAATGCGGGCGCGGCCCTCCAGGAAGATGCGGCCGATGTCGGCGGTCGCCGGTTCGACGAACGAGCCCGGCTTGGCGTAGAACGGCATGATCACGACGAAGACCAGCGAATGGACCGGGTGGCGCGCCACCATGTCGAGCGCCCGCGCCTCACCGAGGATGCGGCCGTAGTGGAGGCCGACGACGATGTGGGGGACGACCTCCATGCCGGTCTCTGTGAGCGCCGCGAGCGTCTCCTCGAAATCCTCGACGCGGCGGTCGAGGTGGTAGACTTGCGCGATCGTCTCTTCGGCCCCGATGACGTCCATCATCACCGTGTCGACGCCGGCCGCTTCCATCGCCCGCGCCCGCGCCCGATCGATCAGCGCCGAGTGCAGCGCGATCTTGAGATGCGGGAAGTCGCGCTTCAGCCCTTCGATGACCGGATAGAAGCGCTCGTAGCGGATCTCGTTGCGCTTGTCCGAGCCGCCGGAGAGCAGGAAGCCGGAGAGGCCGCGAAGCGCGATCATATCGCGCACCCGGCGGTCGAATTCCTCGGGGCGCAGCGCCGGGATCATCGGTTTCAGGATCTCGGTGCGGCAGTGGTCGCAGTCGAGCGCACAGGCCGAGCCGGTGATCGAGAAGGCCGGGAACGTCCCCTTGGAACAACCCGAGAGTTCGCTCGAGTCGTATTCCTTGAAGGTCGGCGTCGAGAAACGGATCGGCGAGGCGCCGCGCGACCCCGCACGTGCCACCGCCGCCCGTTCCATCGTCTCGACGAGGGGGGTGTCGAAGACGGCGTCCTCGAGAGGTTCGATCGTGGTGAGGCGGTCCAGCCAGCCCATCGATCCGGTCCTCCGCGTTCTTGCATTATGATATTCTAATACATCGCCGGACTTCGCCGTCGGCGCAATCGGGACGAATGCTCACCGGAGTCGCGGACAGTATCTTTCCGCCGTCGACGCGACATTTCTGCTCACGAAGCGGTGATCGTGGCGACGATTTCATGGAATCTGGGCCGGATCGCTCCGGAATTCGGTCGATCGGCCAGCGTCGTGAGCCAATCGGGGTCGCGGTCCTCGTCGTCGACGAGGTCGCAGTCGAGGGCGGCGAGGCGGGCCTGCGACACCGCGGGGAGCGTCTCGGGGAGCGCGAAGCCCGCGAGCCGACCCCACAGGCCGGTCCAGAGCCGAGCCAGCGTCCACGGATTGTAGCCGCCACCACCGAGCACGACGGTACCGGGGGCGAGCGCCGCCACCTGCTCGACCGCGTCCCAGAGAGCGAGGTTGGAGAGGTTCATCGACGACAGCGGATCGCCCTTCAGCGGGTCGGCGCCGCAGGTGACGACCACGGCCTCAGGGGCGAAGTGTTCGCCGATGGGCACGACCGCCGCGTCGATCAGCAGCCGCCATTCCGAATCGTTGATGCCGCGTGGTACCGGCAGATTGCGCGCCCTGCCCTCCCGACGGTCGTCGAGCGCACCGGTGCCCGGCCAGCGCCCCTCCTCGTGGATCGACACCGTCATCACCCGCGGGTCGGCCGCATAGGCGTCCTCGACCCCGTCGCCGTGGTGGGCGTCGAGATCGACGTAGAGGACTCGGGTCAGGCCGGCGTCGAGGAAGCCGAGCACGGCGAAGACCGGATCGTTGAAGAAGCAGAAGCCGCTCGCCCGATCGCGGCGACCGTGATGGGTGCCGCCGGCCGGGTGGAACACCACCCGCCCCTCGCCCGCCAGCCGCGCCGCCTCGTAGGAGCCGCCGACCGAGGTCGAGGCGCGCTCGAAGACACCGGCGAAGAACGGGTTCTCCATGGTGCCGATGCCATGCGCCGCACGCATGTCCGCCGTGACGAGACCGTCGGAATCGGCCTTCGCAAGTGCAGCGACATAGGCGTCGTCATGGAACCGCGTCAAAAGGTCGCGCGTCGCGATGGGGGATGGATACCAACGCCCGTCGAGCCAACCGAGATCGGTGGCGAGATCGGCCACGGTCTCGACCCGCGGGATCGCCAGCGGATGATTCCGGCCGAAGGCGGCACGACGATAGACGTCGGAGCCGACGAAGAGCGAAGATCGCGGATCGAACATGGGCGGTCGCCGAATTTCCATTCCCGGTGTCGCATCGCGGTGACACTGCAATGCAGCATTCCACTTTCGACACAAGATCATACTTGCGCAGCGTCGATACGCGTCCTAGCACTCTTTCATCGAACTACACTAATATGCGAATATAAGGTTCGCACGGATTCTGACGGATCGGACACTGCAACAGGGAGCGAGGACGAGAGATGAGCTCGCAAGGAGACGGTGCGGCGAACGCCCCGAAGTCGATGACCATCATCGTCACCAAGGGTACGCTCGATTGGGCCTACCCGCCCTTCATCCTCGGCACCACGGCCGCGGCGATGGGTGTGGACGTGACGATGTTCTTCACATTCTACGGCCTGCCGCTGCTGCTCAAGAAGCTGGACCTTCAGGTCTCGCCGCTCGGCAACGCCGCGATGAAGATGCCGATGATGGGTATGCACATGGTCATGCCCAACATCATCGGCATGCTGCCCGGCGTCGATGCCATGGCGTCGAAGATGATGAAGAACATGATCGCCAAGAAGGGCGTGGCTTCGATCGAGGAGCTGCGCGACATGTCGGTCGAGTGCGACATCAACATGATCGCCTGCCAGATGACCATGGACCTGTTCGAGTACAAGCTCGAGGACATGATCCCCGGCATCAAGCTCGGTGGCGCCGCGACCTACATGGAAAATGCGCTGAAGTCCGACATCAACCTCTACATCTGAGGACGAGCGGGCGTCGGCGAGAGATCGTCACGCCCGTCGACTCCGGTGAAGAACCCGAGGGAGAAGACGTCATGGCCGATCTGGTTCTCGACGCGAAGGGCCTCAACTGCCCGCTGCCGATCATCAAGACCAAGAAGATGTTGAAGGACGTTCCTGTCGGCTCGACCCTCGAGGTGCTCGCCACCGACCCGGGCTCGGTCGCCGATTTCGCCGCCTTCTGCCGCACCACCGGAAACGAGATCGTCGAACAGAGCCAGGACGGCTCCGTCTACCGCTTCGTCATCCGCCGCGCCGCCTGACCCGAAAGCCGGGTGATCCGGTCGGGTCTCGGAATCCGGCCGCCGAAGTACGCCCTGTCCGAAGGGCCTTTTCGACGGGAGATCGGCGTCGCGAAGCGATCCGCCGGCTCCCGCCCGAAACGTTAGACCGCGCCGCGGCCGCGCCGTTCGGTCGTGCCACCGCGGCGAAAATGTCGCAGTTCCTCGAGGAATGATCGGCGTGGCGTTTCGGCGCGAAATTCGCGGTGACGCCGGGCGTGAGAGCGGAATAATTTGCTGGTGACTGCGCCGGGGGGCGGAGTCGCCGAACGAACGGAGTGCGAGGGCCGCGCACTCGACAAGGGTACCGCAAGGGTGTCCGGGCATCGGGGGAACAAAATGAAGTTCGATCATCTTCGCGGCGGCGTGTCCGCCCTGGGTCTCGTCGCTGCCCTGACGGTCGGCGCGGCCACGGCCAACGCCACCGAAGGCTACTTCCAGACCGGCTACGGCACGATCCAGAAGGCGCAGGCCGGGGCCGGCGTCGCCAATCCGGAAGACGCCATGACGCTGTCGGTGAACCCGGCGGGTCTGGTCGATGTCGGCAACCAGTTCAACATCGCCTTCACGCTGTTCTCGCCGAGCCGTGACGTGACTGCGGGCGCCGGTGGACCGGGCACCATGTTGCCGGCCGGCAAGACCAAGAGCGACTCCAACTACTTCCTGATGCCGAACATGGCCTACAGCCGGCAGATCGACTCCCAGTCGGCCTGGGGCGTCGCCGTCTACGGCAACGGTGGCATGAACACCAACTACCCGGCGGTCTTCGGTGGCTCCATGTGCCCCGCCCCGGGTGTGGGCCTGTTCTGCGCCGGCGTGTCCGGTGTGAACCTCGAGCAGATGTTCGTCACGGTCGGCTACGCCCGCCGGATGGGCGACATCTCGATCGGCATCCAGCCGATCGTCGCGATGCAGAAGTTCAGGGCCAACGGCATCCTTTCGTTCGCTCCGTTCTCGTCCGACTGGACCAATCTGTCGAACCGCGACAACGACTATGCGTTCGGCGCCGGCGTCCGCGCCGGTATCCAGTGGACGATCCAGCCGGGCGTGCGCCTCGGCCTGACCGGCACCACGCCGATCTGGTCGACCAAGTTCGACAAGTACAAGGGTCTGTTCGCCGATCAGGGTGGCTTCGACATTCCGGGTTCGGTCTCGGCGGGTCTCGCCTGGGACGCGACCAAGGACCTGACCCTGATGCTCGACTGGCGTCACATCTTCTATTCGAACGTCGGTTCGGTCGGCAACACCTCGACGACCCTGGGTGTCGTGCCCCTCGGCGCGAGCGGCGGTCCGGGCTTCGGTTGGCGCGACGTCGACGCGTTCTCGATCGCGGCGGCCTACAAGGCGACCAAGGATCTCACCCTGCGCGCCGGCTACTCGCACAACACCAACCCGATCCGCTCGCAGGATGCGATGTTCAACATCTTCGCGCCGGCGGTGGTCACCGACCACTTCTCGGGCGGTGCGTCCTACAAGCTCAACCCGAACTCCGGCATCGAGCTCGCCGTCGGCTATGTGCCGCGCGCGTCGGTCTCGGGCTTCGCGATGGGCGGTCAGCCGGTTCGCATCTCGATGGAACAGTGGGAAGCCTCGGTCGGCTACACCTACAAGTTCTGATCGCCGACACTGGCGAACGAGACTTCGGGAAGGCCGCGGCATCGCATGATGCCGCGGCCTTCGCCGTTTTCGGGCGCCGGGGCGCGGAGGACCCTGCCTCGTCGGTGGACATCGGACCGCGTGTCACCGGCCGGTTCGGCGGCGTGGCCGACGTGTGGAGCTCGGCCACTCTCCACCCACGTCCCGAGCCCATCTCTCTCGGGTCGGGCTTCGAATCCCAGGGGATCTCGCTCTTCGCCCGAAACACCGGGAACCGATACCGGCCAACGCGAAGGCGGCCCCCTCTTGCGAGGGAGCCGCCAGCGAGAAGACGGAACCTGCCGGGCGATCGCCCATCACGCCGGCCGAGCCGCCCCCGCTTTGAGCGCGGCGATCGGCGCCGCGTAGTCCTTGTGTTTGAAGATCGCCGATCCGGCGACGAAGGTGTCGGCGCCGGCCGCCGCGATCCGCCCGATGGTGTCGGGCGCCACACCGCCATCGACCTGCAGGCGGATCGGCTTACCGAGCGCATCGATGCGGCGGCGCACCTCGGCGACCTTGTCGACGACGTAAGGGATGAAGGCCTGGCCGCCGAAACCGGGGTTGACCGACATCAGCAGCACGAGATCGACGTCGTCGAGGACGCAGTCGAGCACCGAGACGGGGGTCGCCGGGTTGAGCACCACGCCGACTTCCTTGCCGAGCGAGCGGATCAGTTTCAGCGAGCGGTCGAGATGGCGGGTGGCTTCGACGTGGATCGAGATCAGATCGGCGCCGGCCTTGGCGAAGCCTTCGATCAGCGCGTCGACCGGCTCGACCATCAGGTGGGCGTCGATCTTGAGCGTCGTCCACGGCTTGATCGCCTGGAGCACCATCGGACCGAAGGTCAGATTCGGTACGAAGTGATTGTCCATGACGTCGAAATGGATCCAGTCGGCGCCGGCGGCCTCCACCGCCTTCACCTCCTCGCCGAGGCGGGCGAAGTCGGCCGAGAGGATGGACGGGGCGATGACGGTCGGAAGCATGCTGTGGACCTTCCTTGGGCGTGAGGCCGGGGCGAGGAGGAGGAGCGGTCGCGGGCCATGCGCCCTCCCCTCCTCCTCTTTCCCCCTGCGGGGGGACCGGCGGTTCAGTTGACGATCTGGGCGAGCTTGCCCGAGGCATAGGCGGCGGCGACCGCGTCGAGCTCGATCGGCTTGATCTTCGAGGCGTTGCCGGCGGTGCCGAATGCCTCGAAGCGCGCCTTGCAGACGCCCTTGGCGGCGTCCTGAGCGGCGGCGAGGA
>CALMFH010000116.1 GCA_937864925.1 uncultured Alphaproteobacteria bacterium
ACGGGCCGTAGAAGGCCTTGATGCCGGCCGACTGGCAGGCGTCGACCATCTTGGCGACGGTGTAGTGCCAGAGGTCCTGCTGGAAGCGGGTGCGCGGGGCGTCGCCGTTCGCGTCCTCGAGCACCTGATACTCGGGATGGCCGCCGCCGACGCGGGTGGTCTTCATGCCGCGCGAGGCGGCGAGATCGGCCGGGCCGAGGCTCATGCCGTGCATGCGCGGGCTGGCGGTGGCGATCGCCTCGACGTTCTTGACGCCCTCGGCGGTCTCCAGGATGGCGTGGATGAGGATCGGCTTCTTTACCCCATGCCGGGCCTCGAGCTGGGCCAGCAGCTGGTCGAGGTAGTGGATGTCCCAGGGGCCTTCGACCTTGGGCAGCATGATGACGTCGAGCTTGTCGCCGAGTTCGGCGACGATCTCGGTGACGTCGTCGAGCACCCAGGGCGAGTTCAGGCAGTTGATGCGGGTCCACAGGCCGGTGCCGAGTGCGGCGAAGTCGGTGGCCTTGCCCATTTCGATGAAGCCCTTGCGGGCATTGATCTTCTGGTCGGCGGGGATGGCGTCCTCGAGGTTGCCGAGGACGACGTCGACCTTGGACGCCAGCTCCGGCACCTTGGCGCGGACCTTCTCCATGTGCGGCGGCACGAAGTGGATCATGCGCTCGAGCGTCACCGGCAACTCGCGGAAGGGCTCCGGCGCGCCGATGGCGAGGGGCTTGAAGAAGGCCTTGGGGGTCTTGACGGTCATGGGAGCCTCCGGAAGACGGGCGCACGAAATCGCCCGTCGCTGCAGTGCGAAAGGATCGGCGCGATCTAATCCGGTCCGGCCCGGAGGCGCAAGTCGAGGATAGTCGGAGGTCGGCGGGCGAGGGCATGTCACGGGACGGCGTCCGATCCCCGGGTGTGTCCGTCGTTTCGGGCGCGCGCATGGGTCTCCTGCATCGGGTCCCGGTTGACGAAACGGGGGTGCGTGTCCCTAGATTTCGCCGGCTTCAATCGATCTGGGGCGTCGCGGGGCGGATTCGGCGCGCGGCGGCTTCACCGGACCGACTCTTTTCCGGCGGAAGGCGCGAAACGCAACCGATGCAACAGGTCCTCTCCCTCGCGCTGCCCTTCTTCGGGTTGATCTTCATCGGCTGGGCCTGCGGCAAATGGCGCAAGCTGCCGGCGGAGGGGCTCGCCTGGCTCAATTTCTTCATCGTCTACGTGTCGCTGCCGGCGCTGTTCTTCCAGCTCCTGTCGAAGACGCCGATCGAGCAGTTGACCAACTGGGCCTTCGTCGTCGCCACAACCTTTTCCACCTATGCCGTCTTCGCCGTGTCGCTCTTCGCCGGCATCGTCTTCAATCGCGGCGATCTGCGCGCCGCCACCATCGTCGCGGTGGCGGGGGCCTATTCCAACATCGGCTACATGGGGCCGGGCCTGACGCTCGCCACCCTCGGGCCGGAAGCGACGGTGCCCACCGCGCTGGTGTTCTGCTTCGACAACGCCATGCTGTTCACCTTGGCGCCGCTCTTGATGGCGCTGGCCGGCGAGAAGCAGAGCCCGTGGTCGACGGCGATCGCCATTCTGAAACGCATCTTCCTCCACCCGTTCATCCTGGCGACCATCGTCGGGGTGGCGGCGGCGGCGCTGCAGGTGCGGCCGCCGGTGATCGTCGACAAGATGCTGACCTCGTTGATGCAGGCGGCCGCTCCTTGCGCGCTCTTCGCCATGGGGGTGACGGTGGGGCTGAGGCCGGTCGAGAAGATCACGCTGGAGATCCCGGTGGTGCTGTTCATCAAGCTGATCGTCCACCCGCTGCTGGTCTTCGCGCTGCTCTCCTGGATCGGCGGTTTCGACCGGGTGTGGGTGATGACGGCGCTGCTGATGGCCTGTCTGCCGCCGGCTCTCAACGTCTACGTCATCGCCCAGCAGTACCACTCCCACGTCTCCCAGGCCTCGACCATCGTGCTGATCGGCACGCTGGTGTCGGTCGCCACCGTCACCGGCTTCCTGTGGATCATCACCCACGACATGTTGCCGATGGTGCGCTGAGGGCCGGGCGATCTGCCGGAAGGGCAGTTCACGGGCGCCGGCGAGCCGGGATAGTCTCGACGTCGCGACTCCGGTCGCCGACGATACCGCTGCCGCCGGAGGAAACCCGATGATCCCGCCCGCTCTCGACACGCGCCCGCTCGCCGGCGTCACCGTGCTCGATTTCTCCACTCTGCTGCCGGGGCCGCTCGCCACTCTGATGCTGGCGGAGGCCGGGGCGCGGGTGATCAAGATCGAGCGGCCGGGGGGTGAGGACATGCGCTTCCACGGGCCGATCGTCGGGGAGGGGCGCGAGGCGATGTCGGCCTATTACGCGCTGCTCAACCGCGGCAAGGAGATCTTCACCGTCGACCTGAAGAGCCCGGATGCGGTCGAGCGGTTGCGACCGCTGATCGCGAGCGCCGACGTGGTGATGGAGCAGTTCCGTCCCGGCGTGATGGAGCGGCTCGGGCTCGGCTACGAGGCGCTCGCGGCGATCAATCCCGGCATCGTCTACTGCGCCATCACCGGCTACGGGACGTGCGGCCCGCGTGCCGCCCAACCGGGCCACGACCTCAACTATCAGGCGACCACCGGGTCGCTCGCGATCGGCCGACTGCCGATGGTCGATCCGCCGCCGCCGGGGCTGCTCGCCGCCGACATCGCCGGCGGTACGCTGCCGGCGGTGATCAACATCCTGCTCGCGCTGCTCGGGCGGGCGAAGACCGGGCGGGGGACGAAGCTCGACATCGCCATGACCGACGGCATGTTCACCTTCGGCTTCTTCTCCCAGGCGCAGGGCGCGGCGACCGGGCGCTATCCGGATCCCGGCGAGCCGATCTTCGTCGGTTCGTTGCCGCGCTATTCGCTCTACCGGACGAAGGACGAGCGGCTCCTCGCGCTGGGGGCGCTCGAGGACAAGTTCTGGCTCGCCTTCTGCGACTTCGTCGGGCTCGACGCATCGTTGCGCGACGATCACGCCACGCCGGTCGAGACGCGGGCGGCGGTGGCGGCGAAGGTGGCGGAGCGGACCCACGCCGAATGGTCGGCGGCGTTGGCCGGTACGGAGTTCTGCGTCACGCCGGTCGCCTCGATGGCGGAGGCGATCGCCGACCCGCATTTCCTGGCGCGAGGACTCTTCGCCCATTCGGTGACGACGCCGTCCGGGGCGGTGTTGCCCGCCGCGGTGGTGCCGGTGGCGCCGCAGTTCCGCGGACCTCCGGGCACGGTGCCGGCGCCGGGGGTGTGATACCATCGGGCATTGAAAATGACCGATGGCATTCCTGACGCGAATTTCTCATGCCTATGACACATATGAGAAATCTGCGTGTCTTCGAAGGCCGGATGCGTCGGCACATCCGGCCTTCGGTACGAGGGGCGCGAGATCGCGCTCTACGCTGTTCGCCGGCGCATCAGCGGCTTCATGAAATCGAAGGCCAACGGCGCGGCCAGTCCGGCGGCGATGGCGAGCGCCAACGCGGCGGCGTCGGGGACGGCGAAGCGGAAGAGATCGCGCAGATACGGCACCGCGATGACGGTGGCGAGCGCGGTGGCGGCGGCGGCGGTGATCGCCCAGGAGGCGAGGCTGCCGGGGCGGATGAGGCGGAGAAGCGTCAACTCGGTGGTGGCGTCGACCTGGACGAGGGCGAGGTTGCCGGTGGTCAGCGCGACGAACACCAGGGTGCGGGCGGTGTCGCCGTCGAAGCCGGCGCGCAGCGCCCAGACGTGGACGCCGAGGCAGGCGGCGAGAATGCCGGCGCCCTGCGCCAGACCCCAGAGCAGTTGCGGCAAGCCGACGAAGGGTTCGTCGAGGGCGCGCGGCGGGCGGTTCATGATGCCGGGCTCCTCCTGCTCGTTCTCGAAGGCGAGCGAGCAGATCGGATCGATCACCATCTCGGTCAGCACGACGTGCAACGGCAGCATCACCGGTGGGGCGCCGAAGATGACCGGCAGCAGGGCGAGGCCGGCGATCGGCACGTGGATGGCGGCGATGTAGATCATCACCTTGCGCAGATTGTCGAAGATGCGCCGTCCCAGACGGACACCGGCGACGATGTGGCCGAAGTCCTCGTCGAGCAGGACGATGTCGGCCGCCTCCTTGGCGACGTCGGTGGCGCGCGGGCCGATGGCGATGCCGCAGTGGGCGGCCTCGAGGGCCGGCGCGTCGTTGACGCCGTCGCCGGTCATGGCGACGACCTCGCCCGCCGCCTGCAGGGCGCGGACGAGACGCAGCTTCTCCGACGGCATGACGCGGGCATAGACGTCGACGGAACGGGCGGCCTCGGTGAGGGCTGCGTCGTCCATGGTGGCGATCTCGGGGCCGGTGAGAACCGCGACCGGGCCCTCGGCGAAGCCGACCGGGCGATCGGTACCGCGGCCGATGCCGGCCTTGGCGGCGATCGAACGGGCGGTCTCGGGGTGGTCTCCGGTGATCATGACGACGCGGATGCCGGCGCGATGGGCTTCGCCGATCGCGGCGGGAACGGTCGGGCGCAGAGGATCGGCGAAGCCGACGAGGCCGACGAGGGCGAGTGTGAACGAGGTCTGGTGCGAGGGCGCAGGGGTCGCGTCCCAGGTGCCTTCCGCCACGGCGAGGATGCGCAGGCCCCGGGTGGCGAAGTGCTCGACGCGGGAGATGAGCGCGGCGGTCTCGGCGTCGGAGAGACCGCAGAGGCGGGCCACCGCTTCCGGTGCGCCCTTGGTGGCGACGAGGCCCGGACCGGCGGGATCGCGCCACAGCCGGGTCATGGCGAGGAGGCCGGGGGCGACGGCGTAGTCGGCTTCGAGGCCGTGGTCGACGGGGTGGGCGGGGCCGTCGAGGCGGTTGCCTGCGGCATGGATCAGGGCGCGGTCGATCGGATCGAAGCTCTCGGCGCGGCTGGCGCGGGCGGCGATCGCCAGGACTCGGACGAGGGCAGCGGAGAGCGGAGGCGCATCGGCTTCGTCGAGACGGATCTCTTCGCCGTCCGTGGCGATGGCGACGAGATCCATGCGGTTGGCGGTCAACGTCCCGGTCTTGTCGGTGGCGAGCACCGTCGCCGCCCCCAGCGTTTCGATGATCGCCGGGCGGCGGGTCAGCACCTGGACGCGGGCGAGCCGTTCGGCGCCGAGCGCCACGAAGATCGCCAGGGCCATCGGGAATTCTTCCGGCAGCATCGCCATGGCGAGCGCCAGACCTGCGAGGATGCCTTCGATCCACGAGCCGCCGGTCATGTGGACCAGCACCACCAGGGCGACCGAGGCGGCGACGCCGAAGATGGCGAAGGCGCGGACGAGGCCGGCGATGGCGCCCTGCAGAGTGGTCGCCGCCGGGTCGATGGTGGCGAGCGAAGCGCCGATGCCGCCGACCACGGTCGCCGCCCCGGTGCGCGCCACCTCGGCCAGGCCGCGGCCGGAGACGGCGAGGGTGGCAGCGTAGAGCTCGGGGCGATCGTCGCCGCCGGGGCGGACGTCGGCGAAGGCGGCGACCGGGTCTGCCCGCTTGCGCACCGGCACGCCTTCGCCGGTCAGCAACGACTCGTCGACCACCAGCGCGTGGTCGTCGCGCAGCACCGCGTCGGCGGCGATACGCTCGCCCTCTTCGACCACCAGGATGTCGCCGGGAACGACTTCGCGCGCCGGGATCAATCGGTCCTGGCCCTGGCGGCGGACGCGAGCGGTGGGGGCGGCGAGGTCACGTAGCGCGGTCAGCGCCCGTTCGCCGCGGACCTCCTGGAGGATGACCAGGCCGACGGTGAGGCAGGCGAAGAAGCCGAGCGCCACGCCCTCGTGGAGATCGCCGAAGGCGAGATAGAGCCCGGCCGCGGCGAGCAGCATCAGGAACATCGGTTCGGAGAGGACGCTCTTCAGGATGGCGAAGAGACCGCGGGCGCCGGGGCTCGGGAGTTCGTTGGCGCCGAGCGCGAGGCGGCGGGCGGCTTCCGCTTCGTCGAGGCCGACGAGGGGGCGCACCGGGGCCACCATCGTGGTGTCGGCGGCGGCCGAGGCGGTGGAGGCGGGATCACGCGTCATGCGGAACCCTCCGCGGGGGTTGCGGTGGTTTCACACCGCCGCGATGTCGAGACCGCGCATCAGGCGCGGCGTCGACCAGGACGGGGTCAGGCCTTCACGCATGATCAGTCGGCGCAGTGGCCCGATGGTATTGGCGAGCGCGAAGCCGAGCGAGCGGACGGCCTGGACGGGCAACAGATCGGAGAGCAGGGCGCGGTTGGCGACGTCGACGCCGCGGGTGCGGGTCTCGACGTCGAGGCGGCGCGACTTCTCGTAGGCGCGAAGCGTCTCCTCCGAACCGATGTCGGCCTTGGCGCGGGCGGCGTCGGCGAGCACTTCGACGAGCGAGGCGATGTCGCGCAGCGACAGGTTAAGCCCCTGGGCACCGATCGGCGGGAAGGTGTGGGCGGCTTCGCCGACCAGGGCGACCCGACGCGTGCCGTGGCTGTTCGCGATCATCGAGGAGAGCGGCCAGACCTGACGGCCGGGCTCGACGGTGAAGCGGCCGAAGATCGAATGGGCGCGGCGCTCGAGTTCGAGAGCGAGGACGTCGTCGGGGAGATCCTTCAGCCGGTCCGCTTCATCGGGCGTCTCGATCAGCACCACGGAGGAGCGGTCGCCCGGTAGCGGCACCAGGACGTAGGGGCCGTGCGGTCCGTGGAACTCGGTGGAGACGAAGCGGTGCGGCACCGGATGGGTGAGGTTCAGCACCAGCGCCGACTGGGGATGGGCCCAGGCGGTGGTGGAGATGCCGGCCGCCTCGCGCAGCCGCGATTTTCGGCCGTCGGCGGCGACGGCGAGGCGGGCGGTGACGGTGGCGCCGGTCGAGAGAGTCAGGGCGGCGCACGCGGGGCCGAGGTCGGCGCTCTCGACCGCCGCTTCTATGCGGGTCAGACGTGGTGCGCCGAACACATGGGCGTCGAGAATGCGGGTCAGCGCCGAATTGACGATGTTGACGCCGAAACTGTCGTGGCCGATCTCGGCGGCGCGGAAGGTCGCTTCGGGGGCGCGGATCAGCCGGCCGGTGTCGTCGACGAGGCGCATCACCGCCAGTTCGGCACCGGCGGCGGCGATCTCCTTCCACAGGCCGAGGGTCTCGAAGAAGGCGACGGATCCGCCGAGGAGGGCGGTGGTGCGAACGTCGTCGGGCCGTGTCGCCGGGGCGATCAGGGCGGTCGAGAAGCCGGTGCGGGCGAGCAGGAAGGCCGCCGCGAGACCGGCCGGGCCGGCGCCGACGACGGCGACGTCGAACCGAGCGGGGGAGGTCGGGACGGTCATGGGCGGGCTCCGAGAGCGGGTCGAGGTGGTGTCGCCCCTTCATATGGGGCCCGGGCCGGCGCGCGCGACCCCGGAGGGACACCTATAGCGGTCCCGGCCGCCGCTGTCGCGGGGGCGAGCGGCGCGAGGCGGACCTGCGGGCGACTACGCATCCGCCAATCTGTCGGTTGTCGGAGACCTCCACAGGTGGTCCTCTGATCGACGTCCTTCGGAGGACGTCTCACATGACCACGGGTTTTCCTCCTCCCGGCGACGAGCACGCGGTTCTCGCACTCGAGCGCGCAGCGTTGGCGCGTTGGTGCCGTGGCGACCCGAGCGGATTTCTCGAGCTCTCGGACGACGACGTCGGCTATTTCGATCCCTTCCGTCCCCGTCGTATCGACGGGATCGTCGAACTCACGGCCTATTACGAGCAGCTGAGGGGAACGATCAACGCCGTCGCCTGGGAGGTCCTGGAGCCGCGCGTCGTCGAGATCGACGACGTGGCGATCCTCACCTTCTGCTTCCGTTCATGGGGGGCGAGCGGCGCCATGGTGGTGTGGAACTGCACCGAGGTCTATAGACGGCGGCCGGCAGGCTGGCGGATCGCGCAGACCCACTGGTCCTTCGCCGCCGCCGATACGCCGTCGTGACGCGACCTCCCGACGACGAGAAGGGGCTTGTCAGCGGCGGCGCGAAGGCCCATGTCGAAAGCCATGGACACGCGCGTGGGATCGATCGGCGGGGGCCGAAGCGAGGGAGGCGGAGCACCGCCGCCGGACGGAGGATCGTCCGGGGGCGTCTCCTTTCTGCGCCGACCGACGGTCGTGGTGTGGCTGGCGGTGGCGGTCGGGGCCGGCATCGGCTGGATGTGGCTGGCGGCGATGATCGCCGGGATGCTCGCCACCACCGACATGACCGTGCTCGGGCCGGGAATGGGCCTTCTCAACCGGCTCAACGGGTTCGCCGACCTCACGCCGGAGGTGCGCGCGGCGCTCACGGTGTTGTGCGGGCCGACCGATGCGGCCTGGGGGGTCCGTGACGGGCTCGCGGTCTTCGCCATGTGGGTGGCGATGGTCTTCGCCATGATGCTGCCGAGTGCGGCACCGGTACTGACCTCCTTCGCCCGCCTCGCCGAAGCGAAGCGGGCGGCCGGCGAGGCGACCAGCTCGCCGCTGGTGCTCGCCGCGGGCTATCTCTCGATCTGGATCGCCTTCGCCGTGGTCGCCACGCTGGGGCAGGGAGTGCTGACCCAGTTGCGCCTGCTCACGCCGGCGGGGACGACGGCGAGCCAGCTGCTCGCCGGGACGACACTTCTCGCCGCGGGGCTCTATCAGTTCTCGCCGTTGAAGATGGGTTGCCTCACCCGCTGCCGTCACCCGGCGCCCTATTTCGCCGACAATTGGACGGCGCGGCCGGCGGGGGTCTTCCGCCAGGGCATCGAGCAGGGCATCGACTGCCTCGGTTGCTGTTGGGCGTTGATGGTGGTGATGTTCGCGGTCGGGGTGATGAACGTGGTGTGGATCGCGATCATCGGCGCGGTGATGGTGGTGGAGAAGGTGACGACTTCGCTTCTCGTGCCGCGGCTCGTCGGCGTCGTGCTCCTCGCCTGGGGGGTGGCGTTGGTTCTCGCATCGCCGGTCGGTGCGGTTCTGCTCACGCGTTTCGGACTTCTCTGATTATCCCTTCCGAAGGATGGACCATGGATCTCGTCGCGCTCCTCTCCGATCCCGCCATGTGGGCGAGCCTCGTCACGCTGACCGCGCTCGAGATCGTGCTCGGCATCGACAACGTCGTGTTCCTGTCGGTGGCGACCGCCCATCTGCAGCGGGAGGAGGCGAAGAAGGCGCGCAAGCTCGGCTTGGCGCTCGCGCTCGGCTTCCGCATCGCCCTGCTCTTCGCCATCTCGTGGATCGTCCAGCTCAAGGACCCGGTGACGGTGCTGTTCGGGCACCCGTTGTCGGTCAAGGACATGATCCTGATCGTCGGTGGCGGCTTCCTGATCTACAAGGCGGTCAACCACATCCACGAGGAGGTGGAGGAACACGTCGAGCAGGAAATGGCGCTCTCGGCGTCGAACGCCTTCGCGGCGGTGGTCGGCCAGATCATCATCATCGACATCGTCTTCTCGCTCGACTCGATCATCACCGCCGTCGGCCTCGCCCAGGACGTCGCCGTGATGATCGCGGCGGTGATCATCGCCGTCGGCGTCATGTACGTCGCCTCCGGGCCGGTCTCCGGCTTCATCGCCCGCCATCCGACCACCAAGGTCCTGGCACTCGCCTTCCTGCTGCTGATCGGCATCGCGCTGGTCGCCGACGGTCTCGGCTTCCATCTCGAGCGCGGCTACATCTATGCGGCGATGGCGTTCTCGGCCGGTGTCGAGGCGCTCAACATCCTCGCCAAGAGCCGCAAGGAAAAGCGGCGGCGGAGCGAGTGACATCGATGCACCCGGTCCGACCGGGGGTCGAGAGAACCGCGACATCGGGCGGAGGAAGCGCCGCCCTTCAGGGAGAAACGACATGGTCCACGGCATTCGCGTCCACGAGACCGGCGGTCCGGAGGTACTGCGCTACGAGAGCTTCGACGTTCCGGCGCCGAAGCCGGGCGAGGCGCGTATCCGCCATTCCGCCGTCGGCCTCAACTTCATCGACTGCTACTTCCGTTCCGGCCTCTATCCGGCGCCGGCGGGCCTGCCGCTCGTTCCCGGCAACGAGGGCGCCGGTACCGTGGTGGCGGTGGGCGAGGGGGTGACGAGCGTCGCGCCGGGTGATCGGGTCGCCTATGTCGGGCCGCTCGGTTCCTATGCCGAGGAGCGCAACGTGCCGGCCGATCGGCTGGTCAAGGTGCCCGACGGCGTCGCCGACGACGTCGCGGCGGCGGCGATGCTCAAGGGCATGACGGCACAGTATCTGCTGAAGCGCACCTTCAAGGTGGGGCCGGGGACGGTGTTGCTGTTCCACGCGGCGGCGGGTGGCGTCGGCCAGATCGCCGGGCAATGGGCGAAGCACCTCGGGGCCACGGTGATCGGCACCGCCGGCGGGCCGGAGAAGGTGGCGCTGGCGAAGACGCGCGGCTACGACCACGTCATCGACTACCGGGCGGACGATTTCGTCGCCGCGGTGAAGGAGCTGACCGGCGGCAAGGGCGTCGACGTCGTCTACGACTCGGTCGGCAAGGACACCTTTCCGAAGTCACTCGACTGCCTGAAACCGTTCGGCCTGTTCTGCTCGTTCGGCAACGCTTCGGGACCGGTGCCGCCGTTCTCGCTGCAGGAACTGGCGAGCCGCGGCTCGCTGTTCGCCACGCGGCAGACGCTCTTCACCCACATCGGGCCGCGCGCCGCACTGGAGGAGATCGCCGGGGATCTCTTCTCGGTGATCGCTTCCGGGGCGGTGGAGATCCCGCTGTCGAAGCGCTGGAGGCTCGCGGATGCGGCCGACGCCCATCGGGCGCTGGAAGCACGGGCGACCACCGGATCGATGGTGCTGATCCCCTGACCGCCACGGTGACACCCTCGGAGCCCAAGGGGCGCCTCGACCTCGCCATCGTTCTTCACGGGGTCGGGGCGCGGGGGCGGATGTTCGCGCCGATCGCCCGAGCCTGGGGGCGGCGGATGGGCTCGGTCCGCTTCGTCACCCCCGATGCGCCACAGGTGTTCGACGACGATGCGACCCTGCGGCAGTGGTATTCGGTGGCCGGGGCGACGGCGGAGAACCGGGCGGCACGGGTCGCGGCGGCGGCGGCGGATTTCGACCGGGTGATCGACGCAGAGGTGGCGCGAGCCGGTACGGTCGCGGCGCGCACGGTGCTCGTCGGCTTCTCGCAGGGCGGTGCCATGGCGCTCGATGCGATCGGGCGGGGGCGGGACTTCGCCGGGCTGGTGGTGCTGTCGACTCGGCTCGCGGAACCGCCGCGCCGCCGGCTCGACGCATTCCGGGTCGGTATCGTCCACGGTGAGGCCGATCGAGTGATCGCGGTCGGCGAAGCCGAACGGATCCGCGACGTGCTCGTCGCAGCCGGGGCGGTGGTCGATCTCGTCCGCATTCCGGGCGGCGATCACGCGATCGATCTGGCGGCGGCAAAGGCGGCGCTCGCCCTTTTGCAGCGAATGGACCGCGGATGACCGGCGAGGCGGTCATCCGGTGGGGTCGACATCGATGCGTCGGACGGCGAGACGCGAGAGGTGAGGGCGGGGACGACCATGCACAAAGGACGATTGGAGGCCTTCTCGGACGCGGTGATCGCGATCGCGCTCACCATCATGGTGCTCGAACTGAAGGTGCCGCACAGCCCCGAGATCACGGCTCTGGCGGCGCTCTGGCCGGTGTTCCTGACCTATGTGCTGTCCTTCGTCTACATCGGCATCTACTGGAACAACCACCATCACATGTTCCAGGCGGTGGAGCGGGTCGATGGCGGCGTGTTGTGGGCCAACATGTTCACGCTGTTCTGGATCTCGCTCATTCCCTTCGTCACCGGCTGGATGGGCGAGAACCATTTCGCCTCCCTGCCGATGGCGCTCTACGGGGTGGTGCTGCTCGGCGCCGGGGTCGGCTACGCGCTGCTCGCCTGGTCACTCAGGCGGATCCACGCCGAAGGGTCGGTGTTCGCCCGGGCGCTGGGGACCGGAACCAAGGAGAAGGTGTCGCTGGTCTGCTATCTCGCGGCGATCCCGCTCGCCTTCGCGACCCACTGGGGCGCGTTCACGATCTACGTCCTGGTCGGGGTCCTGTGGTTGATCCCCGATCGCCGCTACGCCCGGCAATTGACCGGCGACGCGAAGGAGACCTCGCCCCCCTGACCATGCCCGATCTCGCGACACACCGACCGCGACCCGGGTCGGGCCGGGTCCGCGGTGCTCACCCCACCGCTGTGCCCTTCAGGTCGTAGGCGTCGGCCGCTTCGATCTTCACGGTGACGATCTCGCCGGCTCTGAGCGGGCGGTGCGAGGCGATGCGGACGCTGCCGTCGATCTCGGGAGCGTCCCACTTGGTCCGTCCCTTGGCGACCGTCGGGCCGACCTCGTCGACGATGACGGCCAAGCGGCGGCCGATGCGGCCCTTCTGGATCTTCGCGGCGATCGGCTGCTGGTGGGCCATCAGGCGGTTCCATCGCTCTTGCTTCACCTCTTCCGGCACCGCGCCGGGCAGGTCGTTGGCCACCGCGCCCTTCACCGCCTCGTAGCGGAAGGCGCCGACGCGATCGAGCTTCGCCTCGCTCAGCCAGTCCAGGAGGGTACTGAAATCCTCTTCGGTCTCGCCGGGGAAGCCGACGATGAAGCTCGAACGGACGGCGAGATCCGGCACCGCCTTCCGCCAGGCGGCGATGCGGTCGAGCGTCTTCTCCTGCGCCGCCGGGCGTTTCATCGCCTTGAGCACCGGAGTGGCGGCGTGTTGGAGGGGGATGTCGAGATAGGGGAGGATCTTTCCTTCCGCCATCAGCTCCATCACCTCGTCGACGTGCGGATAGGGGTAGACGTAGTGGAGGCGGACCCAGACGCCGAGATCGCCGAGCTCACGGGTGAGGTCGAGGAACTTCGCCCGGACCTCGCGGTCCTGCCAGCGCGACGCGGCGTAGCGCAGGTCCTGGCCGTAGGCGGAGGTGTCCTGGGAGATGACCAGGATCTCCTTGACACCCGCCTTCACCAGTTTCTCCGCCTCGCGCAGCACCTCGTTCGCCGGCCGCGAGACGAGATCGCCGCGCAGGTGGGGGATGATGCAGAAGGTGCAGCGGTTGGAGCAGCCTTCCGAGATTTTCAGATAGGCGTAGTGGCGGGGCGTGAAGCGCACGCCCTGCGGCGGCACCAGATCGACGAAGGGATCGTGGGCCGGCGGCACGGCGGCATGGACCGCTTCGACGACGCTGTCGTAGGCCTGCGGGCGGGTGATCGCCAGCAGGTTCGGGTACTTCGCTTCGATCTCGCTCGCCTCGGTGCCCATGCAGCCGGTGACGATGACCTTGCCGTTCTCGGCCATGGCCCTGCCGATGGCGTCGAGGCTCTCGGCCTTGGCGCTGTCGAGGAAGCCGCAGGTGTTGACCACCACGACGTCGGCGCCGGCGTGGGTCTTGGTCAGCTCGTAGCCCTCGGAGCGCAGGTGGGTGACGATGCGCTCGCTGTCGACGAGGTTCTTCGGGCAGCCGAGGCTGACGAAGGAGATCTTCGGCGCGCGGGCCTCCGTCGCGTCGGACTTGGTCGTGGTGTCGGTCATGGGCGGGACAATTGGGACGGAACCGACCGGATTGCAAGGGCCGCGAGCCGCGCCGGCCTCAGACGACACGATCGCCGACCCGGGCCGCGAGTGTCGCGGCCACCATGTCCGCCACCCCGGTGTCGTCGCCGACATTGGCGACGTGATGGACGACAGACGGGGTCTTCGCCACCAGCGCGGCGACGTCGTCGAGGGCGTGTGTGCCGGCGGAGACGAAGAGGCCGACGACGATCTCGACCCCGGCGCCGATCACTTCCGAGAAGAACGGCGCCTCTTCGATGAAGCCGACGTGGAGCGCCGTGCCGAGGCGATAGCCGAGATCGGCGGCGATCGCCTCCGAGGCGAGACGCGAGCCGGTGTCGCCGGAGGCCGAGCCGTGGGCGATCAGGGCGATGGCGAAGTCCTTCGGTTCGCGACCGCCCTGCATCGAGGCGATCGAGCGCAGGCGGTGTTCGACGAGGTCGACGAGCCGAGGGTCGAGGCCGAAGACCTGGAGGATCTCGGCGTCGGAGAAGCCCGTCTCGGCGAGGAGTCCGGGCAGTTTCACCCGGACGAACCAGCCGGAGGCCATGAACAGCGGATAGACCGCGACCCGCTCGGCCGCCGACCCGAGGCGGGCGTGGGCGGCGGCGAAGGTCTCCGGCCGCTTCAGCGTCGCCCAGTCGACGGGAAGGTCGAGGCGCTTGGCCAGTCGTTCGGCGAGGATGCGAACCGTCTCGTCGCGCGGATCGGTACCGCCGTCGCCATGGGCGACGACGAGGAGGGCGGTCGGGGCGAGGGATGCGGTCATAGGAGAGTTCCGGTGGCGGGGTCACTCTCCCACATGGGTCGTGAAGAGGCGGTTTCCAGGGGCCGCGGCAGCGACGGGAACCCGGATCCCCCTCACTTCATCGGCTTGCCGTTGACCGCCACCCGGTGGCCGTCGAAGTCGAAGCGCCAGACGAGGTCGTCGCCTCGGCGTTCGGCAAAGCCGCGGGCAACGGCGACGAAACCGGCCACGGCCTTGGCCTGCGCGTCGGTCTTCTCGCGGGCGAGATGTTCGGCGACCTTCTCGAGCCCGCGCGCCGACACCGTGATCGCGCCCTTGGCGCCGTCCGGACCGGCGGCGAAGCGGCCGTCGAGCGTGACGTCGTAGAGGGGGGCGACCAGCCGATTGCCGTCGACGACGATGTCGACCCCGCCGCGCGGCAGGAACAGGGCGGCGATCCGCGCCTGTTGCTCTTCGGTCAGCGGCTGCGCGGCGGAGAAGTCGGCGCTGTCGAGGAAGACCGACATCGGGGTGGCGAGATCATAGCCGGAGACGCGGCCCGTCAGGGCCATGTCGCGCGGCATCAGCTGAGAGGCCCACTTGGGCATGAACAGCGACCAGGCCTCGAAACCGGCGATGCCGATCGCCATACCGAAGCGGCCCTCGCGGGTCATGCCGGCGAGGTCGAATTCGATCGCCATCTTCTCGGCCTTGGCGACGGCGAAGGGCGACTCGAACGAGAAGTCCTTGCCTTCGACCTTCTGCGTCACCGTGTCGAACAGCGGGAGGGCCGCGCCGATCTTCGCTTTGAGGATCCCCTGGCGAACGGTGAAGTCCTCGCGCTCGTGATGGGCAACGAGGTGGGCCCACAGGTCGAGGAGGGCTGCGTTGCGCAGGCCGCGGATCGCCGCAAGGTTGTCCTGGCGACCACCGTTCAACGTGAAGCGCATGTCGGGGACGCCCTGCGCTGCCCCACCTTCGACCCCGAGGGCGTAGAGCATCGAGCCGGTGGTCTGGTGCATCGCCACGTCGAGCACCCCGGGGGTGCCGGTCGGACGCGAAGTGCCGTCCATGACGATGTCGGAGGAGGTGCTCTCACTCGTGACCGAGACCGTCTCGCCGGGCTTGCGGACCGTGGACGTGGCGGCGATCCGGGCGAAGCGGCCGGAGAGTTTCGGGCTGGCACCGGTCGCCGGATCGAAGAGCGACTCGAAGGTCACGCCGTCGGTGGAGACTTCGGTCGACTGGCCGTCGATACGGGCGGAGAGCTTGGGAATGCGATAGTCCCAGAAACGCCAGAGGCCTCCGTCCTGAGGCGCCAGGGCGGCCGACAGCGGTGCCCAGTCGATGGTGAGCTTCTTGAAGTCCTCGTCGGGGACGAGAGCGAGGAGACGGCGGGCCAGCACGGAGAAGTCGACGGCGGCGCGGTAGTGGTCGCCCTCCGGGACGACGGTGACCACGGCCGGCTCGCCGGCGGCCGGCTTGCCGAGATAGGTCTCCCCGATGGCCTGGAGGCGGGCAGCCTCCTCGGGCGTCGCCTGGGCGGCGGCGGGCAGGACGGTGGCGGCGAGGGCGGTGGCGACGACGGTCGACCGCAGGACGGTGGATAGACGGGCGTGCATCGAGACCTCCGCTCCGGCGCACCGAGCGCCGCGACGGACAGTAACGAGAGAGCGACGACCAATTCAATCCCGCCAAGTGGGAGGGTCGACCGACGAGTCGGTGACGACCGCGGAATCCGATGTCCCCTTCGGATCTCGGACCGTCGAAACGAACGAAGGGTCCGACGATTTCGTCGGACCCTTCGGGCGAAACTGGCTCCGCGAGCAGGACTCGAACCTGCGACCATTCGATTAACAGTCGAACGCTCTACCAACTGAGCTATCGCGGA
>CALMFH010000117.1 GCA_937864925.1 uncultured Alphaproteobacteria bacterium
CTCTACATCAAGAACAAGATCGACCCGACGCTGACCTTCCGCCGCTCCTGCCGTGAAGGCATCTGCGGCTCCTGCGCCATGAACATCGACGGTCTCAACACCCTGGCCTGCACCAAGGGCATGGACGAGATCAAGGGCGCGGTGAAGGTCTATCCGCTGCCGCACATGCCGGTGGTCAAGGACCTGATCCCGGATCTCACCAACTTCTACGCTCAGCATCGCTCGATCGAGCCCTGGCTGAAGACGGTGACCCCGGTGCCGCAGACCGAGTGGCGTCAGTCCCACGAGGACCGCGCCAAGCTCGACGGTCTCTACGAGTGCATCCTGTGCGCCTCGTGCTCGACCTCGTGCCCGAGCTACTGGTGGAACGGCGACCGCTACCTCGGCCCGGCGGTGCTGCTCCAGGCCTATCGCTGGCTGATCGACAGCCGCGACGAAGCGACCGGCGAACGCCTCGACAACCTCGAGGATCCGTTCCGCCTCTATCGCTGCCACACCATCATGAACTGCGCGAACACCTGCCCGAAGGGTCTGAACCCGGCCAAGGCGATCGCCGAGATCAAGAAGATGATGATCGAGCGCCGTCTCTGATCGACGTCTCCGGATGGAAAGACAGAGCCCCGGTGGAGCGATCCACCGGGGCTCTCGTCTTGCGGGGGTCAGGGTGCATCGGGCGAAGCGAGTTTCATCGCTCGCGATCTCCGCACCTCTCGCACGTCCCTTGACGGCACCGCCGGTGCCCCTCGCTCTCGCTCGGCGCACTCCACGGGATCGTCGGCTCCTCACGCCCGGCCGAACCACCCGCCGATCACCGACCGGCGTTGCAGTTCCATCACCGCCGTCGTCCATCCCGATGCGTCGCCGACCGCCTCGCGCAACCACGTGACCGGTGACGGATCTTCCGGCAGCACCAGACCGACGACGTCGCCCGATTCGAATTCGAGCTCGGCCCCGTGTCGGCGGGCGAGCCGCTGCATCTGCGAGTTCGACGCGAGGCAGTTCATGAACAGGCGGCGGATGCCGCGGTTGCGGGCGGTGAGGATCACCGCCTCCATCAGGCGCGACCCGAAGCCGCGCCCCTGGTGCGCCGGCTCGACCGAAAAGGCCGCTTCCGCCGCACCCCGATCTCCGGCGATACGCCGCAATTCGCCGACACCGACGAGGCGCCCGTCGACGAAGGCTCCGTGAATCACGGTGTCGAGGGTGAATCCGGTCTCGGCATAGCGCGCGACGAACTCGTCGCCCGCCGCCATACCGAAGCGGTTGCGCCGGGTCGACGAGTCGAGGCGCAGAAGATGGTCACGAAAGGCGGCGAGGTCCGTCGCCCACAACTTGCGGATCGCGCCGCCGTCGAATGGATCGATCATGATCGGTCTCCTCGTGTCGGCTACGGTAGGTTGCACCGCAGCATTTCCTGAAATGTTATTGTGCAATGCAGTATGACGAGAATGCGGCGCTCCGGCAAAACACTTATGACGGCCCTGTCTCCGCCCGACCCGCGCCGTCTGCGGCCGTTCGAGAGATCCCGACTCATCCCTGTTTTCGCCGCCTTGCGATGATCGAAAGGAGTTGGAGACGCGGAAGAGTCGCTCTCTTCGACGGTTCGCGGTAGAAACGCCGAAAGCAGATCTTTTCGGGAGTTCGAAGCGATGATTCGCGGATATCGTGTGGCGCTCGCGGTTCTCGTCGCCGGCACGGTCGCCGGCTGCGGCCGGCTCGGTCTCAACGACGGCCCGACGGTTCCCCAATACGAGCCCCTGCCCGCCGCTCCGACAGCACCGGTGACCCAGGGCACGCTCCAGCCGTTGCCGACCGCGCCCGGCGTCTCCGGAACGACCCAACCGGTCGATCCGAACGCCCCGCCGGCCGCCCCCGCCCCGGGCGCACCCGGCACGCCGCCGCCCGCCGCTCCGAGCAAGGTCGCCGAAGCCGCCCCCGACAAGGGCCAACCGGTCGGCCGCACCGATCTCCTCGGCGGCTGGCGCGTCGCCTCCGGATCCGACAACTGCCAGCTGTTCATGAATCTGACGAGCTGGGCCGGTGGCTATCGTGCCATCTCCAAGGGCTGCAACTCGCCGGAACTGGCCAAGATCTCCGCCTGGGACCTTCAGGGCAAGCAGGTCACGCTCAAGGGCTCGGACGGCTCGGTGGTCGCCACTCTCAACAGCCAGGGCGGCGAGCGCTTTTCCGGGTCGACCGCTACGAAGCTGCCGATCTCGTTGTCGCGGTGATCCCGCCGGGCGGTGCCGCCGCCCCTCCTCTGCCGCCGTGACCGTGCGAGGCCCTGAGATGCCGACCGTCCGTCTGCTCACCGACGACGAACTCTCGACCGAGGCTCGCGCCGTCTTCGACGACATCCGCGCGACGCGTAGGACGGACTACGTCAACGACTTCTGGCGGGCTCTGGCCAACGATCCGGTGACGCTGAAGCGCACCTGGGAGAGCATCCGCCAAGTGATGGCGCCCGGCGCCCTCGACCCGCTGGTGAAGGAGATGCTCTACGTCGCGGTGTCGATCGCCCACGGCTGCGAATACTGCGTCGCCTCCCACACCGCCTCGGCCCGCGCCAAGGGGATGACCGCCGAGCAGCACATGGAACTGGTCGCGGTGGTCGGCATGGCGGCCGAGACCAACCGCCTCGTCACCGCCCTGCAGGTCCCGGTCGACGAGGTCTTCCGCAAGCCGGGGTGAACCGCCGCAGCCGCGGTGGCCGGGCGCGCACGTTCATGTGATCACCGCCCACCCGAAGTGGTGGCATCATCACGCGATGGCACGCGTCTTCGACATTGCGATCTTCGGCGCAGCCGCGCTCGCGGCCGTGCCGATCGGCGTCCCGTCCTCGGCCGACGCCGCCGAATGCACCTGTCGAGCGCCCGGTCGACGCATCGAACTCGGCGGCACCCTCTGCCTGCCGACCCCGAACGGCCCCCGCCTCGCCCTCTGCGTCATGGATCTCAACATCACGTCGTGGAAGATCCTCGACGTGCCCTGCCCGGTGTCGATGACGCCGACACCCGAGCCCCCCGTCCACGCCACCGCTCTGGCGTCTGCACCGCAGACCGGCACGTCCGCATCCCGGTGAGACGACGAAGGCGCGCCCTCATGGAGCGCGCCTCCGTTTCTCCGCTCGGCCTCGGCGAGGCGACGATCGAACCCGTCGGGAATTTCCGGCACCGACGTCAGTCGGCGTCGAGCGCCGCCGCGAAGCTGTCGACGATGCTCTGGGTTTCGGCGTCGTACTTCTTGTCGCCCGCCGGGGTCGCCCAGTAGCTGACGATCAGCCGCGACTTCTTCGGGTTCTTCGGTTCGATGATCAGATAGCGCAGAACGGTCGGCCCACCCTTCCAGGTCGCCGGGAAGTCGAGCGTCGCCACCCCGTGCTTGGGGTAGTCGTGCGCGCTCATCTTCGGCTCGCCCTTGATCTCGATCCCCTGCTCGGCGAGGTAGGCCACGAGCTCCTTCTTGACCGTCTCGAAATCCGGCGCGGCATAGGCCTCGATCCAGAGGAAAACCTCCTCGTCCTCGGTGCTGAGCTGGACGCCACGAGCGACGTCTTCCGTTTCCCAGCTGTCGGGCACCTCGACGGAGAGCGAACCGCCCGCGGTCGGGATTTCGACGGTCTCGGCGAAGACCGGGCCGGAGAAGACGAGCCCGAACACGAGGGCGAGCGAGGCGAGAGAAGTCCTGACCATATGTCGATGTTCCGACAGGGGAAGGGAAACTCGGAAGCGATCGCGCCACCCTGATTTGGCGCGATCGACGGCGGCGGAGAATGGCGGTTCACCCGGAGTGAGTCGAGCGGCAAAGAGCGCGATGCTGCACAATGATCGGGCGGATCTCGCCGACCGGGTGACAACGCATAGAGCGGGCCACCAACCGTTGCCGACAGCTCCACCCCGGAACGCAGAAGGCGCGAGCCATACGGCCCGCGCCCCTCGACGAGATCGACCCACCGTGGCTCACCAGTCGGAGAGGACCACGTCGTCGTTCCAGGCGACCCCCATCACCTCCTTGGTGACCGCCTGACCGCAGATCACCCGGCCCTGTACCGGATCGAAGGTCAACGTCGGATCGCCGTGGAGCAGCCATCCCTTGTTGAGGGCGGCGGAAACGCGCTTGCAGAAGGCGGCGTCGTCGGGACCGGTGAGATAGCGGTAGAGCTTCATGGATCTCCTCAGGCCCCCGCCGCGGCGATGGCGCGGGCGATGGCGACGGTACGCTCGGCCATCTCGGCGTGCAACCGCTCGACCATGCGGCCGTCGAGGCTGATCACCCCCTTCGAGGCGTTCTCCGGCAGGGCGAAGGCGGCGAGGATCTTCTCCGCCGTCGCCACTTCCGCCTCGCTCGGCGAGAAGATGCGGTTGGCGCCCTCGAGCTGGTTGGGATGGATCAGCGTCTTGCCGTCCATGCCGAGATCGCGGCCCTGCTCGCACTCGGCGACGAAGCCCTCGGCATCCGAGAGGTTGTTGTAGACGCCGTCGATGACGTCGAGCCCGTAGGCCCGGCCGGCGGCGACCGCGGTGGTCAGCCACGCCACCATCGGTGCCCGGCCGGCGACGAAGCGCGCCCGCGTCTCCTTGGCGAGATCGTTGGTACCGAGGATGAAGACGGCGAGGCGCCGGCCTTCCTGCACCGACGCCGCCGCGGCGATGGCGCCCGCGTTCAACACCGCCAGCGGCGTCTCGAACATCGCCCAGATCTTGACGCTCTCCGGCGCGCCCATGCGGTCGAGCACCGCGCTCGCCTCGAACACGTCTTCGGGCCTGGAGACCTTGGGGATCAACACCGCGTCGGGCGCGACACCCGCCGCCGCCTCGAGATCGGCCAGGCCCCACGGGCCGGCGAGCGAATTGACCCGGATCACCACCTCGCGCGGGCCGAAGCCACCGGCCTTGGCGACGGCGATCACCTGGTCGCGCGCCGTCTCCTTGGCGTCGGGCGCGACGGAATCCTCGAGGTCGAGGATCACCGCGTCGGTCGGAAGGGTCTTCGCCTTCTCCAGCGCCCGGGCGTTGGACCCCGGCATGTAGAGGACGCTGCGGCGCGGACGAATGGTCATGGGGCTCACTCCGGTGAGACGAGAAATCGACGGCCGGGACCCTAGCGAAGCCCGTGCTGCGCTGCAATCGGTCGATCGGCTGACGCGCGCGAACCGAGCGCACGAAGTCTCGACCCTTTCGAAACTTCGGGCGCGAAGGCAAGCCCGAATGGGCGTCGGCCGGTCAGGCCGTGACACTCGTGAAATTCGGACGAGTCCGAATTACACGAGCCGAGTATCAGTCGCGTCGGCGCGGCTCGAGATGACCGGCGATCGCCAGCAGGCCGACGACCAGCCAGGCCGAGATCATGGTCGAGCCGCCGATCGGAGCCGCGTAGGGGAACAGGCGGTGGCCCTGCAACGTCAGGAGCGTCACGTCGGTGCCGAAGAGTGCCGCCCCACCCCCCAGGAACCCGGCCGCGGTGGCGAGCGTCCGGCGTTCACCCGAGCGCGCCACCAGTGCCGCGAGTCCGAGCAGCGCCGCCCCGTGCACCATCAGGATCTCGGCCGCCCGTTCGAGCGTCGCCCCGCCGGTGACATGCGCCGCGATCGCCGCATCGGCCACGCCGAATGCCCCGAGCAGGGCCGCGAACACCACCAGAGCCGTCGACGGACGCATGATCGGCACCTCACGTATACGAACCCGGACGGCGCCCGCCGCTCACGCCGTGGCCGGCGACCAGCCCACCGTCTCGCCGGCGAAGAGCGAGACGATCTCGCCCTGCCCCTCGACCTCGACCGCCTCCGCGACCAGCCGCGGCTGCTCGACCCAGGTGACCCGCTCGTCGTTCGCCGGCAAGCCGTAGAAGGCCGGGCCGTTGAGCGAGGCGAAGGCCTCGAACCGATCGAGGGCGTTCTCCTCGGCGAAGACCTTGAGATAGGCCTCGATCGCCGTCGGCGCCGAGAACACCCCGGCACAGCCACAGGCGTTCTCCTTGAGGTGGCGCAGGTGCGGCGCCGTATCGGTGCCGAGGAAGAAGCAGCTCTCGCCGCTCGTCGCCGCGGCGCGCAGCGCCTGCTTGTGGGTCGAGCGCTTGAGGATCGGCAGGCAGTACATGTGCGGCCGGATGCCGCCGCGGAAGATCTCGTTGCGGTCGAAGAGCAGATGCTGCGGCGTCATCGTCCCGGCCATGCGCGACGCGTTCTCCCGGACGATGGCGACGCCCTCCGCCGTCGTCACGTGCTCGAGCACGATCTTCAGGGCGGGAAAATCGGCGAGCAACGGCGCCAGCACCTCCTCGACGAAACGCGCCTCGCGATCGAAGACGTCGACCTCGGTCCGTGTCACCTCGCCGTGGACGAGCAGCGGCATCCCCGCCTTCTCCATCGCCGCCAATACCTTCGCCACCGCCGCCATCGAGGTGACGCCGAACTGCGAATTGGTGGTGGCGTGCGCCGGATAGAGCTTGACCGCGGTCAGCACCCCGTCGCCGAAGCCGCTCACGATGTCGGTGGGATCGCTGCCGTCGGTGAGATAGGCGGTCATCAGCGGCGTGAAGGTCATGCCCTCGGGCACCGCGGCGCGGATGCGCTCGCGATAGGCCGCGGCGAGTGCCGTGGTGGTCACCGGCGGCGTCAGGTTGGGCATCACGATGGCGCGGCCGAAGGCGCGCGTCGTGTAGGGCACCACCGCCCGCATCGCCGCGCCGTCGCGGAAGTGCACGTGCCAATCGTCCGGTCGGCGGAAGGTGAGGGTTCGCATGAGGGCCTCTTCGAACGCATGGCGGCGACCGATCCGTCGTGGCTGCCGCCGCCGGCTCCGATCACGGCAAAGCACGCGCCGCGTGCCCGATCAAGTGGCCTTTCCGTTCGATCCCCCCGAACCAAGACCTTGAAAGAAAAAAGGCCGCCTCACGGCGGCCCAAGTCTAGGGAGGAAACGCCCAAGGAGGGCATGTGAAACGGCCGAAGTGGCCGCGTCACGAGAGGAAATCTAATCCTTCCTTTTCGGCACCGCAATATGGAATGCACCGCGGGACAGCAATGCAGAAATGCATGGCTCACCGGAATCGTGTCACTTGGCCGCGACGACCGGTCGCAGCCTGTGACGACCCGTCACAACACCTTTCCGGGGTTGAGGATGCCTTTCGGATCGAGTGTCGCCTTGATCGCCCGCATCGTGGCGAGCGCCACCGGATCCTTCACCTCTTCGAGCAGGTGCTTCTTGAGCCGGCCGATGCCGTGTTCGGCCGACACCGAGCCGCCGTGGGCGAGCACCACCGCATGGACGCGAGTGTTGAGCTCGTCCCACAGCGCCAGATACGCCGCCTTGTCGGCGCCGACCGGCTGGGAGAAGTTGAAATGGATGTTGCCGTCGCCGAG
>CALMFH010000118.1 GCA_937864925.1 uncultured Alphaproteobacteria bacterium
TTCTGCTTGTCGAGGAGCTTGCGCTTGCGGGTGGCGTCGCCGCCGTAGCACTTGGCCGTGACGTCCTTCCTGAGCGCGCGGATGGTCTCGCGGGCGATGATCTTGCCGCCGATCGCCGCCTGCACCGGGATCTGGAACATGTGCGGCGGAATGACGTCCTTGAGCTTCTCGCAGATCGCCCGGCCGCGGCTCTCGGCGCGGGTCTTGTGGACCAGCATCGACAGCGCGTCGACCGCCTCGCCGTTGACCAGGATCTGCATCTTGACCAGATCCGATTGGCGATAGTCGGTGATCTGGTAGTCGAAGGAGGCGTAGCCCTTCGACACCGACTTCAGTCGGTCGTAGAAGTCGAACACCACCTCGTTGAGCGGCAGGTCGTAGACGACGAGGGCGCGCGAGCCGGCATAGGAGAGATCGGCCTGAATGCCGCGCTTGTCCTGGCAGAGCTTCAGCACCGAACCGAGGTAGTCGTCCGGCGTCATGATGGTGGCGCGGATCCAGGGCTCCTCGATCTCTTCGATCTTGGTCACCTCGGGCATGTCGACCGGATTGTGCAGCTCGATCTCGGTGCCGTCGGTCAGCTTCATCTTGTAGACGACCGAGGGCGCGGTGGCGATCAGGTCGAGATTGAACTCGCGCTCCAGCCGCTCCTGGATGATCTCGAGATGCAGGAGGCCGAGGAAGCCGCAGCGGAAGCCGAAGCCGAGCGCGGCCGAGGTCTCCATCTCGTAGGTGAAGCTGGCGTCGTTGAGGCGGAGTTTCGCCACGGCGGCGCGCAGGTCCTCGAAGTCGGCGGCATCGACGGGAAAGAGGCCGCAGAACACCACCGGCTGGGCCGGGCGGAAGCCGTGCAGCGCTTCGGCACAGGGCTTGCGCTCGTCGGTGATGGTGTCGCCGACCGCGGTGTCGGCGACTTCCTTGATCGAAGCGGTGATGAAGCCGACCTCGCCGGGGCCGAGCTCCGGCTGGTCCTTCATCTTCGGCGTGAAGACGCCCATGCGCTCGACCTCGTAGGTGGCGCCGGTGCCCATCATCCGGACCTTCTGACCCTTTCTCATCACGCCGTCGACGACGCGGACGAGTACGACGACGCCGAGATAGACGTCGTACCAACTGTCGACCAGCATCGCCTTCAAGGGCGCGGTCTCGTCACCCTTCGGAGCCGGGAGCCGGGCGACGATCGCTTCCAGCACGTCGGGGATGCCGAGGCCGGTCTTGGCCGAGATCGGCACGGCGTCGGAGGCGTCGATGCCGATCACCTCTTCGATCTGCTCCTTGACACGGTCGGCGTCCGCCGCCGGCAGGTCGACCTTGTTGAGGATCGGCACGATCTCGTGGTGATTGTCGATCGCCTGATAGACGTTGGCGAGTGTCTGCGCCTCGACGCCCTGCGAGGCGTCGACGACGAGGAGCGAGCCCTCGCAGGCGGCGAGCGACCGCGACACCTCGTAGGCGAAGTCGACGTGCCCGGGCGTGTCCATCAGATTGAGGACATAGGTCTCGCCGTTCTTCGCCTTGTAGTCGAGACGGACGGTCTGCGCCTTGATGGTGATGCCGCGTTCGCGCTCGATTTCCATGTTGTCGAGCACCTGCTCGACCATCTCGCGGCTCTCGAGACCGCCGGTCATCTGGATGAGCCGATCGGCCAACGTCGACTTGCCGTGGTCGATGTGGGCGATGATGGCGAAGTTGCGGATGTGGTCGAGGGGCGTCGTCATGGCGCCGTGGATACCAGCGCCGCCGGCCGAAAGAAAGGCCGTTCGTGCCGGAATCCGGTCGTTCGGCCGTCGCGGCGTGCCGGGTCGGAGCGCCGACGGCGTCGCCGCAACGGTCGAACCCTTAAGGGACTTTGCGCTTCCTGCATCCGAATATCCGTATATTCTGATCGTCCCGCCGTCCGACGCCGCCTCGACCGAAGCCGAGCGAAGACGTGGACCGACGGGAACGCGCGGTGGGCCGACGCGCGCGGTGACAACGAGAGGTGCGGCACGTACGCCCCTCCGAAGAACGACGGGAAGGACATCCATGCTCATGAAACGAGCGGTTCTCGCCACCCTCACGGTCCTCGCCTTCGCCGCGCCGGCGGCGGCCGCGAGCGCCGACGGCCTCTACAAGCGCCCCAACGGCACCACCGCCAAGGTGTGGACCTGCGGCGGCAAGCTCTGCGCCACGGTGCAGGAATCGAACTTCAACATGTTCATGTCCGGCATCGCCGCGGCCGGCGAAGGCACCTGGAAGGGCGACATGAAGCATCCCGACATGCCGGGCTTCATGACCTTCAACGGCACCGTCACCACCACGGCGAAGGGCCTCAAGGTCCAGGGCTGCGCCGTCGGCCAGTCGATGTGCGACGCCGAAAACTGGACCAAGCAGTGATCGGACCGATCCGAGCGTGATCCCACCGGGATCGACGGCGACGGCCGCGGCGGACGTTCCGCGGCCGTTCGCGTTTCCGGCCCGGTAGGGCGCGACGATTCGGCAGGGTCGCACCGCCGGGCTCGTGCGCCGCCCGGAGGGCGATCCGCGCGGCTCAGGCGCGGCGTGGACGCAGGCGGATCATCACCTCGACGCCGACGATCTCCATACCTTCGGGCGGTTCGGGCAGCCGGGCGACATCGACCGCGTCCATGGCCACGTCGGACATCTCGCCGCCCGTTTCGTTCCAGAAGTGGTGATGCGGCGCCGTACGGGTGTCGAAGAAGGACTTGGCGCCGGAGACGGCGAGCTCGCGCAGGAGGCCCGCCTCGGTGAACTGATGCAGCGTGTTGTAGACGGTGGCGAGCGAAACCGACGCGCCGGCGTCGAGCGCTTCCGCATAGACCGCCTCGGCGGAGACGTGACGATCCGGTCCACCGAACAGCAGGCCGGCGAGCGCGACGCGTTGGCGGGTGGGACGCAATCCGGCGGCGCGCAGGATGTCGATCGCCGCGGCTCGCGTCGTCGCCGCATCGTCGGAGCGACCGACCGCCGAACCGATCGCATCCATGTTCAGGGTCTCGCCGCGCATCGGCCGGCTCCTCGTCGTCTGATCGAATGAAGTATGATAATAGGAAGCATTCGCAACAAATGCAAGTCGGCACGCGGTTCGATCGGCGCGATCGTGCGAGGCGGTTCCGGTCGTGACCCGTGTCGAGAAGCCCGTCCCCGTCTCCCGGTGCGACCGAAGACATCCTGCGAGGGCGAACGAGGCAGCACCGCGAACCGGCATCGACGAGCGACGGCGGATGGAACGGCCGGCTTCCCTCGTCCGAGCTTCGCCGGCCTTTCTCGCAAAGCGACCGTCGCGCCAGGCGAACGGACCAGAAATCGGTCGAGCCCGCTGCCCCGAATCCGGCCATCGTCCCCGGCGGGTGCGAGCCGAGGGACGGAGATCCGCCGGCGGCGCGACGCGTCGAGGCGACGCTGCATCGTCCTCACCTCCGCCGCGCGTCCCGACCGGGACGACGACATACGGGCCGGCCGAATTCCGAGTCCGTTCCGAAGCCGGGTGTCCGGCGCGTCGACGTCCGTGACCATCGGCGACGACCGACATCGACGACGCAGGCGGTCGACAGGACGTGCGAAAACACGAGATCGGCCGGACGGACGGCCGATTCCGGTCGACGAAACGCGACGGTCGTGACGGCACTTCGACGGCGAAGCGAAATCGCGACGAAAGGACCGCATTCCGAAGAGCTGCGGATCTTCCGAGGCGTCGGTGGACATGTTAGGAAGACGCCGACTTCGAGGGTTCGTGCCGACCGAGCGACGGCACGGCCGGGTGTGGGTCGACCGCGAACGGCGGCGACAAGGAAACGGACGAGACGATGGTCGAGCGACGCGGGAGTTTCGAATACGAGGATCTGCTCGCCTGCGGTCGCGGCGAGTTGTTCGGTGGCGGCAATGCCCAGCTGCCGCTGCCGCCGATGCTGATGTTCGATCGCATCGTCGAGATCTCCGAGACCGGTGGCGCCAACGGCGTCGGACTGGTGCGTGCCGAATTCGACATCCGCCCCGATCTCTGGTTCTTCCCCTGCCATTTCCAAGGCGACCCGGTGATGCCGGGCTGCCTCGGCCTCGATGCGCTGTGGCAGCTGACCGGCTTCTTCCTCGGTTGGCTCGGGCTTCCCGGCCGCGGCCGAGCGCTCGGCGTCGGCGAGGTCAAGTTCTCCGATCAGGTGCTGCCGACCACCAAGCTGGTCGAGTATAGGGTCGATTTCAAACGCGTCTTCAAGACCAAGCTCAAGCTCGGCATCGCCGACGGCCAGTTGATCGCCGACGGCAAACCGATCTACGAGGTCAAGGACATGCGCGTCGGCCTGTTCCAGGCCTGATCGCCGACGACGCGGCGGAGCGGGGCGGACGACCGTCTCGGCGCCGGGGCGGATGGCGGGTCGGTTCCTGCGAGACGTGCTAGAGTGATCGAAGAGATCCGCCGCGGTCGCCGCGGCGGGTCGTCGAAGCGCAGCCGGTGGGCGGCGTGGGGGACAACGCGTGCGGACGCCGGTGGGCGGACGCCGGTATCTTAGAAGGTGCGAACGTCATGAGGCGGGTCGTCGTCACGGGTATGGGCATCGTTTCCTCGATCGGGAACGACACGCAGGCGGTCACCGCCTCTCTGCGGGAGGCGAAGTCGGGCATCGTCCGCGCCGACGCCTATGCCGAGCTCGGCTTCCGCTGCCAGGTCCACGGCGCCCCCAAGGACCTCGACGTCGCCGCGCTGATCGACCGTCGCGCCATGCGCTTCCACGGCGGCGGCACCGCCTGGAACCACATCGCCATGGATCAGGCGATCGCCGACTCCGGTCTCGAAAAGTCCGACATCTGCAACGAGCGCACCGGCATCGTCATGGGCTCGGGCGGCCCGTCGACCAAGGTCATCGTCGAGGCCGCCGGCATCACCCGCGACAAGGGCGGCCCGAAGCGCATCGGCCCCTTCGCGGTGCCGAAGGCGATGTCCTCGACCGCCTCGGCGACGCTCGCCACCTGGTTCGAGATCAAGGGCGTCAACTATTCGATCTCGTCGGCCTGCGCCACCTCCAACCACTGCATCGGCAACGCCTACGAGCTGATCCAGTGGGGCAAGCAGGACGTGATGTTCGCCGGCGGCTGCGAGGATCTCGACTGGACACTGTCGAACCTGTTCGACGCCATGGGCGCCATGTCGTCGAAGTACAACGACACGCCGGCGACCGCCTCGCGCGCCTACGACAAGAACCG
>CALMFH010000119.1 GCA_937864925.1 uncultured Alphaproteobacteria bacterium
GCGGCTTTCGGCGTTTCGGGACAGGAGCCGCCCTCGGGCGGCTTTCGGCGTTTCGAGGCCCGAGCCGGGTACGGCGGCGGCGATCGGGGCGACGCAGTCGGCGCCGGAACACCGGTGGCTGGGTACCGGCGGGTCGTGGGTCTGAAATTCCTTTGCGCGGCATCGCGACGACGGGCACTCTCCGTCGGCGGTGCCCGGGGGCGGGAAGGCTGCCGGTGCATCGTCGTCGGGTCCTTGGTCGAGCCCGGGAGGTGCCGATGATCGCGCGTCTTCTCGTCGTCCCGTCGGTCGCCGTCTGGTGGGTCGTCGCCGCGACACTCGCCGCCGCCGCGTGCCGGCCGGCGCCGGGTGCCGATCTCAGCGGCTGCGACTTCGCCAAGGCCAAGCTCGAGAGCCTCGACCTCCGCGGCGTGCGGCTCGACGGCGCGGATCTCAGCGAGGCCAATCTCAAATGGGCCAACCTCACCGGGGCCAGTCTGAAGCGCGCGAAACTCGGCGGCGCCGACCTCTTCCACACCATCTTCGATCGTGCCGATCTCGACGGGGCCGACCTCTCGGGGACCTACCTGTTCGGCGCCAATCTGATCGGCACCTCGGCGGTCGGCGCCAATTTCCGCGGTGCCTATCTCAAGGACGTGCTGATGGAGCGGGCCGATCTCAGTCGCGCCGTCCTCGAAGGGGTCTACATGCTGCGCGGCGTGGTCAGCGGCGGCAAACTCGTCGAGGCGAAGCTCGCCGGCGCGGTGATGGTGGGGGCCGACGCCGAGGATGCCGACTTCTCCGGAGCCGACCTGAAGCGGGTGGTGCTGACCGGGGCGACGCTGCACGGGGCGCGGCTCGACGGGGCCGATCTCGATGGGGCCGATCTCTCGAACGCGGTCGGCGCCGACTGGTCTCGTGCGGTGCGACCGCCGTTGACCGAGGCCGACACGTTGGAGCGCGGCCTCAACCGGATCCTGCTCGATCCGGAACGGACACGCTGAAGCGCCACCACATGGCGACCGTTCCGCGGGATCGGCACCGTTCCGGCGCCTCCCGCGTCAGGTCGCGGCGCGGCGGTGGCGGGCGTCGGCGGCATGGAAGTCGGCGAAGCCGTGGGCCCGATGGACGACGGCATGGTCGCGGGCGGCCTCACCGAGCGGCGCCAGTGTCCATTCCCAGTCGTCGTCGGCCGGGGGCAGGGTGATCCCCTCGAGCAGATCGTAGCGCTCGAGGATCTCGCCGCGCGCCCCGACGTCGAGGCCCTCGTCGTCGGTGAGCAGGCAGACGCGGGCGGAGAAGCGGCGCAGCGCATCGAGATGGCCTTCGACGATGCGGCGGCCGAGGTCGGGGAAGCGGATGAGGGGCAGACCGCCGCGCCGGCGGACGCGCTCGACCGGGGTCAGTGCCAATTGGCTGAGGCAGTTGGCCGAGATCACCAGATCGATGGTCGGATCGGCGCGGAAGCGGGCGAGCGGGTCGGCGAGACCGGTGGCGCGGCCGAGCAACAGGTCGGTGGTGCCGGTGACGTCGAGGTCGACGAGGCGGACGTTCGGAAAACGCCGGGCGGTGAGGCGGATCGGCCAGAGATGGACGACATCGACCAGGATCACCTTGTCGAAGCTCTCGGCGAGACGGGCGAGCGAGACGTCGCGCATCAGGCCGGAGCCGAGCACCAGACAGGTGCGGCGCGCCGGCAGTCCGTCGAGGGCGCGCTCGACGACGGCGCCGCAGCGGGCTTCGTGGCTCGCCCAGTCGGTGCGGCAGCGCCTCGCCCGCGACCACAGCGACACGGCGGCGGTGAGATGGCCGGTGCGGCGGGCATCGAGGGTGGCCGGGGTGAAAAGCCAGGCGAGCACTTCGGCGAGCATGGACGCGCCCTGTTGGTGATCCTCGGCGGATCGGTGTCATGCCGCCGCTCAGGGACGCTGACGCGTCCGAGCGTCGAAGGGGCGCGAATTCCTCATCTGCATCAAAGGCATGAGAAATTCGCGTATGGCACACCATCGATCATTTCCTATGATCGATGGTGTCAGCGGATCTGCGTCGACCCGAACCATCCCGAATCGACGATCACCGAGAAGACCACGGCGAGGAACAGGAACGCCATGGAGAGCATCAGCAGCCGTCGTGTCCGGTGATACTCGACCAAGCGGCTGTCGGCCGGATCGAGCGATCGCCACATGACGAAGATCTGCAGGACGATCGACAAGGCCAGCACCAGCACGGCGACGACCCCCTGGGCACTCCAGCTCCCGGAGGAATCGAAGGTCCAGAACTTCATGAACGACAGACTGAAGCCGAAGACGATGGTCTCGACGGCCAGGACGCCCTGGCGATAGCCGGCCGGCAATTCGTCGAGCGGCTTCGAT
This sequence comes from uncultured Alphaproteobacteria bacterium, assembly GCA_937864925.1. Taxonomy (GTDB): domain Bacteria; phylum Pseudomonadota; class Alphaproteobacteria; order Rhizobiales; family Ancalomicrobiaceae; genus CALBKH01. The sequence goes on from CALMFH010000119.1 coordinate 2,352, forward strand.
CCGGCGGCGGTTCGGCGGAGGTCCTCGGCGCTTTCCATGGTCGGCATCGTCCTCTATGTATGCCGCGGTTCCTGCCGATCCGGGCGGCCGGGATCGGTGACAGCCTACTTCCGATGGTTGCGAGAAAGAAGAGGTGGCCGTGTCCGACGCCGACCAGAGCAAGCCCATCCGCGGCCACGACTGGCGCAAGCTGGTCATCGAGCTCGGGCCGCTCGGAATCTTCTTCGCGGTCAACGCCGTCTTCGGCAAGAGCCACGGTCTCTATCCGGCGACGGCGGCGTTGATGGTGGCGACGGTGGTGGCGCTCGCGGTGTCGTGGCGGCTGATGCACCGGCTGCCGATCATGCCGTTGGTCTCTGGCGTGGTGGTGCTGGTGTTCGGTGCGCTGACGCTGATCCTGCAGGACGAGCTCTTCATCAAGTTGAAGCCGACCATCGTCAACACGCTGTTCGGCACGGTGCTGATCGGCGGTCTCGCCTTCGGCAAGCCGTTGCTCGGGGTGGTGTTCGATTCGGTCTTCGATCTCGACGCCGAGGGCTGGCGCAAGCTGACGCTGCGCTGGGGCCTGTTCTTCTTCGTGCTCGCCGGCCTCAACGAGGTGGTCTGGCGCAACTTTCCGACCGACACCTGGGTGACCTTCAAGGTGTTCGGCATCATGCCGCTGACCTTCCTCTTCGCCCTCGCCCAGGTGCCGTTGATCCAGCGTCATGCAGTGGAGACGGACGAGGGCGAGACGCAGGGCTGAGGCCTCAGTTGCGCGACAGCGCCAGACGCAGGGCGAAGGCGCCGAAGAGGCCGGCGGTGGCGACATCGAGGCCGCGGCGCAGGCGGGCCGAGCGGGCGAAGGCGCCGGAGACGCGTTCGGCACCGAGGATCAGCAGGACGCAGATCGGGAAGCCGATGACGCCGTAGAGGCCGCCGAGCACGGCGAGCTTCGTCGTCGCGTGCGGATCGGCGGCGGCGACGAACTGCGGCAGGAAGGTCACGAAGAACAGCACGATCTTCGGATTGAGGATGTTGACGCCGAGGCCGACGAGGAAGGCGCGGCCGAGCGACATGGTCTCGGCGGCTTCACGAACCTCGAAGGCCGAGCCGTGGCGCAGCGTCTCGACCGCGAGGTAGACGAGATAGGCGGCGCCCGCCCATTTCAGCACGGCGTAGGCCATCGGCGAGGCGGCGATGAGCGCCGAGAGTCCGAGGGCGGCGAAGGCGGTGTGGACGTAGAGGCCGGCGGTGGTGCCGAGGAGCGCCGCGAGGCCGGGGCCGCGGCCGGAGGCCAGTGTGCGGCCGAGGAAGAGCGCCATGTCCGGCCCGGGGGTCAGGACGAGGACGATCACCGCGGCGCCATAGGCGACGACGGTCGAAAGATCGGGCAGACGGTCGGCGAGGTCGACGAACAAGAGCGGTCCTCCGATCGATCGGTGGCGCCACCTGCCGGCGACGCCCGGGCAGGGCGCCGGCGGCGGATCTCGCCGGTGGGCTTTCGCCGCATCGCCGCCGAGGTTACATGTCGGGGCAGGAAACGAGGAGAGCGAATGACGGACGTCAGCCGTGCGGGAGAGATCGCCGCGACGCTGCGCGCGCACATCGGCCGCGCCGTGGCGGCGATCGGCGTGCGACCGGGCGCGAGCGTCGCGGCGGCGACGGCGGTTGTCTCCGGGTTGGCGCTCGCTTTTCCCGGTCTCGACATCGCCGTGGCCGGGCTCTTCCATCACGGCGCCGCGGGCTTCCCGGCCGATCGCAACGGGTTCCTCCTCGACTTGCGCCACGCCGGTATGGGGGTGACGCGGATCGTCGTCGTCGGCCTCGTCGTCGCCGGTCTCGCCAAGCTCTTCGTGCCGATGCTCGCCCGAGCGATCCCGTCGCGGGCGTTGCTCTTCCTCGCCACCTCGATGGCGCTCGGGCCGGGGATCCTGGTCAACACCGTTCTCAAGGAATATTGGGGCCGGCCGCGACCGCGGCAGATCACCGAGTTCGGCGGGACGATGGAGTTCTTCCCGGCGTGGGTGCCGGGCGGGGCATGTCCGACCAACTGTTCCTTCCCGTCGGGCGAAGCGTCGAGTGCGATGTGGCTCGTCGCCTTCGCCTTCGTCGTGCCGGAGCGTTGGCGCCGGGCCGTCCTCGTCGCCGCGCTCGGGTGGGCACTCGTCATCTCGATGAACCGCATCGCCTTCGGGGCGCACTTCCTCTCCGACGTGGTGGTCGGTTGGGGGCTCACGGCGACGATCGTGCTCGCCTGCCGCCGCTTCTTCCTGGAGCTGATCGGCCCGATGACGGCGACGCGCATCGACGACGGGCTGGCGTGGGCGGGGGAGCGGGCGCTCGCCGGGATGCGGGCGCCGTTCGCATGGTTCGGTCGACGGTCGTGACAGCGCTTCCGACCAAGGTGTGCCTTTCCGGCGCTTGACTTTCCCCGGTCTTTCGGGCTTCTCGACACCGAGCCGGCGAAGCGCGGCTCACAACTGTTCGGGACCACGCGTCATCATGTCGTTCGTCACCACGACGAAAACCAAAACGACCATGGCGACGGCGACCACCACGGTCGCCGGCTGACGCAGGCTCTCGACCTCCCGCAGCCCTCTCCCGGCGGGTGACGAGGGCAGCGGAGGACCGAACGGTTCCCTTCTTCGATCCCTCGAAAAAGCGATCCTCAGGTCCTATCCGTGATACGGGAGAGACGTCGATGATCGGGAGAAGTTTCGAGATGGGTTACAAGGTCGCTGTCGTCGGTGCCACCGGCAACGTGGGTCGCGAGATGCTCGACATCCTGGCCGAGCGCGGATTTCCGGTGTCGGAAGTCGTGCCGCTCGCCTCGAGCCGCTCGCTCGGGACCGAGGTCTCCTTCGGCGACAAGACGCTGAAGACCAAGGTTCTCGACAACTACGACTTCTCGGACACCGACATCTGCCTGATGTCGGCTGGCGGTTCGGTGTCGAAGGAATGGTCGCCGAAGATCGGTGCCCAGGGCTGCGTCGTCATCGACAACTCCTCGGCCTGGCGCTACGACGCCGAGGTGCCGCTGATCGTTCCGGAAGTGAACGCCGATGCGATCGTCGGCTTCTCCAAGAAGAACATCATCGCCAATCCGAACTGCTCGACCGCCCAGCTCGTGGTGGCGCTGAAGCCGCTGCACGACGAGTACAAGATCAAGCGCGTCGTGGTCTCGACCTACCAGTCGGTGTCGGGCGCCGGCAAGGACGCGATGGACGAGCTGTTCACCCAGACCCGGGCGATCTTCGTGTCCGATCCGGTCGAGCCGAAAAAGTTCCCCAAGCGCATCGCCTTCAACCTGATCCCCCACATCGACGTGTTCATGGAGGACGGGTTCACGAAGGAAGAGTGGAAGATGATGGCCGAGACCAAGAAGATTCTCGACCCGAAGATCAAGCTGACCGCGACCTGCGTGCGCGTGCCGGTGTTCATCGCCCACTCCGAGTCGGTCAACGTCGAGTTCGAGAACCCGGTGACGGCGGAAGAGGCGCGCGACATCCTGCGCGAGGCGCCGGGCATCCTGGTCGTCGACAAGCACGAGCCGGGTGGCTACATCACCCCGCACGAGGCGGCCGGCGAGGACGCGACCTACATCTCCCGTATCCGCGAGGACACCACGGTGGAGAACGGCCTCGCCTTCTGGTGCGTCTCCGACAACCTGCGCAAGGGCGCGGCGCTCAACGCGGTGCAGATCGCCGAGGTGCTGGTCAACCGCGGTCTGATCAAGCCGAAGGCGTCGAAGGCGGCGTGAGTGGTCCACCTCCGGTGTGAGAAAATTCGAACGGCGCCCCTCGGGGCGCCGTTCGCGTCTTCGATGCGCTTGGGAGCCGGTCGGATCAGCAGCCGGCCTCCCACTCGATCGCGAGTTTGCCACCGGTCCCCGGCCCGCCCCATTCGATCGACCCGACGCCGCCGATGCTGCCGCCATCGTTGATCGGCCCCTTGCCGGCCTTGCCTTCGACGATGCGGAGCTCCTGTCCGCCGAGCACGCCGGTCCACACGCCGAGGTGCTGGTCGTTCGGCTTGGTCCGCACCGACTTGCCTTTGACTTCGACGAGCTTGCCGTCGAGCTTGAACCAGAACGACCGGACGATCGTCTTGTTCGCGCTGGGAATGTCGTCGATGGAGATCGCGATCAGATCCTTGCCGCGGGTCGCCGAGAACGAGCAGCCCGACGGAATGCGCTCGAGGTCGGCGGATTGCAGCCCCTTCAGGCGTGACGCGTCGAATCCGACCGCGGATGCGGCCGCGCCGGGCGCCGGTTGAGCCGAGAGCGATGCGGCCGAGCCGATGAAGAGCGCCGAGATGAGGACTGCGGCGGTGAAACGGCGAACGAGCATGCGGCTCTCTCCGGATGGGGTCTGGGTGGAGGTCCTGGAGACGGCTTCGCCGGACCAGCGACGGAACATCCACCATCGACTGTCCTCACGTGCCGCGCCTCGGTCAAGACCGATGCGTCGGTCGTGACACTCCCCCGGGGGGAGCCCGTCTCGATCCGTATCGGCCGTACCCGGGTCGATTTCGGCGGCGGGCCGTCGTTCACGTTCGCTCGGCCGTCACCCAGAAGCCGTGGAGCAGCAGGGCGGCGCCGAGGATGGTCGGCAATGAGAACAGCGCCTGCAGCGCGATGTTGCCGGTGAGGTTCTGGACCAGGGTGCCGAGGTTGAGGCCGAGGACGCCGATCTCCATCGTCCAGAGGTGGAGCCGGGCGTAGCGCCAGTGCTCCATTTCCGGCCAGAGCCGGAAAATCGCGCCGACGGCGGCCAACATGAGGAAGCCGCCGAGCATCATGCCGATGTGGAAGGGGCGGAACTGCGGCGTCTCCGCCGCCCCCATCCACAGGCCGAAGAGCATGCCGAAGACCATCCAGCCGAGAGCGGCGAGCGTGTGGACGCGTGCGATCGACATCATGGCCGTGGTCCCCCCCTGTCACGCCCGGCAGTGTCCGCCGTCCGTGGAAGAATAGAGCCATCTCACCGATCGACCAGGGGCGCCGACGGTGGTGTGCCCCGAGGCGGAGAGGTCGTCGGAGACGGAGCCGGACGACCGCCGTCGGTGGCGCTCCCGGTCCTCGGCGCGGGCTTGTGCGATCCCCGCTCTCCGCTCCACAGTGGCCCGACGAGGAGATCGCCATGGCCGATTGGAACCCCGAACTCTATGCCCGCTTCGCCGACGAACGCGCTCGGCCGGTCGCCGATCTTCTGGCGCGGGTGCCGCTCGCGGCACCGGCGAGGATCGTCGATCTCGGTTGCGGGGCGGGGGCCTCGACGGCGCCGCTTCTCGCCCGTTGGCCGGGGGTGGAGGTTCTCGGCATCGACACCTCGCCGGCGATGATCGCCGAGGCCGAGGCCAAGGTGCCCGGCGCGCGCTACGAGATCGCCGACGGTGCGACCTGGGTGCCGGAGGCGCCGGTCGACCTCGTCTTCTCCAATGCGACGCTGCAGTGGATCCCCGATCACCAGACCCTGTTGCCGCGGCTGATGGGGTGGCTGAAACCCGGCGGGGTGCTGGCGGTGCAGATGCCGGACAATCTCGACGAGCCGAGCCACGCCTCGATGCGGGCGGTGGCGGAGGAGGCGCCGTTCGCCGACCGGCTGAAGGAGGCGGCGGGAGCGCGGACCCGACTGCTCGGATACGAGGCGACCTGGGACGTGCTCGCCCCTCATGCGGTCGCGGTCGACATGTGGCGGACGACCTATGTCCATCCGCTCACCGGCGCCGCCAAGATCGTCGAGATGGTGCGCTCGACCGGATTGAAGCCCTTCGTCGATCCGCTCGACGAAGGGCTCGGAGCCGAGTTCCTCGCCCGCTACACCGCCCGAATCGCCGCCGCCTATCCGGCGTGCCACGACGGCCGGGTGATGTTCCGCTTCCCGCGGTTGTTCTTCGTCGCGGTGAAGCGCTGAGGGGACGGCCGAGCGGGTTCGGTTTCGCGTTTCGGCGACCGTCCGAGGCGACGCCGTGTCGGATCGGGAAGCTCGGCGTGGCAACGATGTCTCCTTCTCCCCTCGCGGGAAAAGGTGCCCCGAAGGGGCAGATGAGGGGGGCCGCGGAGCGGCAACCGGGTGAATGCGGCGGTCTCCGTGGCCGGTGGAGAGGTCCAGACCCCTCATCCGGCCTTCGGCCACCTTCTCCCGCAAGGGGAGAAGGGACGGCCTACGGCCGTCGGGGACGAAGCCGTCAGTCCTTCTCGAGCCGCTTGGCCGTCACCTCGATCTCGATCTTCATCTCGGGCTTGACCAGTCCGCAGACGATCATCGTCGCGGCGGGGCGGACGTCGGCGAAGTACTCGCCGACGATGGGGAAGACCACGTCCATCATCGACGCCTCGGTGACGTAGTAGGTGGCGCGGACCACGTCGGCGAGGTGGAAGCCGGCCTCGTTCAGCGCCTTGGTGATGGTCGCCATGGCGTTGCGGGTCTGGGCTTCGACACTCTCGGGCATCTGCATGGCGGCGTAGTCGTAGCCGGTGGTGCCGGAGACCCAGCACCATTCGCCCTGCACCACGGCGCGGGAATAGCCGGCGACCTTCTCGAAAGGCGAGCCGGTGGAGATCAGGCGGCGCTTGGTCATGGGGTCATCCTTCTGCTCGAGGTCAGATACTCGCCGGGCGGCGAGCGAAGAGGAGGGCGATGCCGGCGGCGATCAGCGCGCCACCGGAGACACGGTCGATCCAGACGAGCGCCGCGGTCGAACGGGTGAAGCGGCCGATCCGGCTGCCGGCGAAGGCGTAGATCGCCACCGCGACCAGTTCGAGGGCGAGCGCCACGCCGCCGAGCGCCAGGATCTGGCCGAAGGCGGGGCGGGTCGGGTCGAGGAAGGGAGCGAAGAAGGCGGTGAAGACCAGCATCGCCTTCGGGTTGGTCGCCGCCGTCCAGAATTCGCGGGCGACGAGGGTCGGAAGTGCGCCCTCGGCCCGGTCCGTCGGCGCGTCGGCGGGACGGGCGCGGATCATCTGGAAGCCGAGCCAGACGAGGTAGAGCGCACCGACGATCTTCAGAGCGCCGAAGAGTTCCGCCGAGGTCGCCAGCACCGCGCCGAGGCCGATCGCCGCGCCGAGGACGAAACCGGCGAAGGGCGGGAAGCGGCCGGCGGAGGCGATCAGTGCGGTGGTGAAACCGTGGCGCGCCGCGTTCGACATGGCGAGCACGTTGTTCGGCCCGGGGAACATGTTGAGGGCGAAGGCGGCGGGAACGAAGATCGGCCAGACGTCGAGATTCATGGGATCACCGAGGACGTTCACCGCGGCGGTTCGCCGGCCAGCGAAACGACGAAAGGGACGGCTCGTGCCGCCCCCTCCCGACGGGGTGGATCTTCCGACCGTCGGTCCGCCGCGTCAAGCCCAGGGGCGAGCGGCGGCGATCTTCGTTTCGAACGCCGTGATGGCGTCGGCCTTCTGGAGGGTGAGGCCGATGTCGTCGAGGCCCTCGAGCAGGCAGTGCTTGCGGAAGGGATCGATGTCGAACTTCACCACGCCGCCGTCGGGGCCGCGGATCTCCTGCGCCGCGAGGTCGACGGTCAGCGTCGCGTTCGAACCGCGGTTGGCGTCGTCCATCAGCTTGTCGAGGTCTTCCTGCGGCACGCGGATCGGCAGGATGCCGTTCTTGAAGCAGTTATTGTAGAAGATGTCGGCGAAACTCGTCGAGATGACGCAGCGGATACCGTAGTCGAGCAGCGCCCACGGTGCGTGCTCGCGGCTCGAGCCACAGCCGAAATTGTCGCCGGCGACGATGATCTGGGCCTTACGATAGGCCGGCTGATTGAGCACGAACGCCGGCTTCTCCGAACCGTCCTCGTCGAACCTCAGCTCGAAGAACAGACCACGGGCGAGGCCGGTGCGCTCGATCGTCTTCAGGAACTGCTTGGGGATGATCATGTCCGTGTCGATGTTGACGATCGGCAGCGGCGCGGCGACACCGGTCAGCGTCGTGAACTTGTCCATGAGATCTCTCCGAAAATGCCTCTCGGCCGCGTCTCTAGCGCGTTTTCGCCGCCGAACAAAGCCCTTCTCGGGGATGAGGCGAGGATGTCAGTTGCAGGTGGTGACCTGATTGCCGCACAGGTCGGTCACCCAGCCGCGCACCGCCCGGCCGGGTTTGTCCTTGTCGATGCGGAATTCGCCTTCCATCTCCACCCAGCGGTCACGGCAGGCGAGAATGCGGCGGAGCGACAGGAAGTCGTAGGTGCCGTCGCCGACGGGGCGCGGTTCGTCGACGATGCCCGCGTCGCTGTTCGGGCCGAGGCGGACCTTCTCGTCCTGGGGTGAGACCTCGACGAGGCTCGCCGCCACCCAGCCACGGCCGGTGAAGACGCGTTTCGCACCGTTGCCGTAGTCGCCGAACTCGGCGTTCTCGATCAGCAGCCAGGCTCCGGTGCCGCCGACGACGCGGAACTCGACCGCCAGTTTCTCGCCGTCGACGACGCGGGGTTGCGGCAGACGGCCGATCACCGGCGCATCGGCGCGCGGGGCGGCGCGGACGTTGAGCCCGGCGGGGTCAGGATCCTTCGACCAGGCGCGGAAGTCGCATCGCTCCGCCGGCGGGGCGATCGTCGCGGCGAGGGCGGGGACCGTGAGCGCCAACAGCGCGGCGAGGGCGAGGCGGATCGGCATGACCATGGAGTGGGCACCTCGTCATTCGTTGTCGCGGGCGAGTCGCTCGATCGCTTCCATGTCGGTATCGGAGAAGCCGAAGTGATGGCCGATCTCGTGGATGAGCACATGGGTGACGATGGCGCCGAGCGTCTCGTCGTGCTCGGCCCAGAAGTCGAGGATCGGCCGGCGGTAGAGGACGATGCGGTTCGGCAGGCTGCCGGTCTGGGGCACCGCACCGCGATGCGGCAGGCCGGTACCCTGGAAGAGGCCGAGCAGATCGAACTCGCTGTCGAGTTCCATGTCGTCGATCACCTCGTCCTCGGGGAAGTCGGCGATCGAGATCATCACCTCGCCGGTGAAATGCAGGAACTCCGGCGGCAGGGCGCGATAGGCGGCGTGTGCCAGCACCTCGAAGGCGTCGAGGTCGGGTGCCTTGGTGTGGGACCAGTCGATCGGCGCGGGCGTCGTCATCGGGCGTCCTTCGAGTGGGCGGCGCGGAAGGCGCGCATCAGGAAACGGATCTCGTCGTCGCCGTAGCGCCGGCCGCGACCGACGGGACAGGCGTCGCGGGCGCGGCAGCCGTCGGTGCGGCACAGCGCCCCGCGCGGGCTCGCGAGATGGGCGAGGCAGCGGCCGGTGTCGTAGCCCGACGCCGAGAAGGCGTCGACCGGGCAGGTGGTGAGGCAGGGGCGCGGTCCGCAGTCGGCGCAGGGGTTCGCCGCGGCCGGCGCCGGGCGGATCGGGCCGAGATCGTCGGCGAAGGCGACGGCGCCGCGAAAGGCGTGCCACAGGCCGAACTCGGGATGGATCAGAAGACCGAGCGGCGAGCGGGCGAGCCCCTCGGCACGGACCGCCCAGTTCTGGAAGGGCGACCACGGCGGTCCGGCGAAGGGGAAGAGGGCACGACCGCCGAGGTGGGCGGCGAGGTCGCCGACGATGCGGGTCGACCAGCGGTCGAGCGGATCGGGGAGCCGGTCGCGCGCCTCGGGGGAGGCGGCGAAGGCGCTCCATCCGGCGCGGCCGAGGCGGCCGATCAGGACGAGGGCGCGTACCGGTCGGCCGTCGGCGAGGGGAGGAAGCCCGTCTTCGCGGGTCGGGACCAGCCAACCGCGCGCGTCGAGCCCGGTTGCGGCGATCTCGGCCTCGATCCGGGCGCGGAGATCCTCGGGATGCGGCGTATGGGGCGGCACCGGGGTCACCCGATCACGTAGGTGCGCAACAGGTGGACGGCGAGGACGGCGGCGACGATCAGCGCCAGACCGCGGCCGATGCGCCGGCCCCAGACCTCGGCGCGGTCTTGCGGGTCGGCATCGGCGGCGCCGAAATGGGCCTCCAGCCGTTCGCCGGTGTGGCGGGCCACGCGGGCGAAGGCCGAGGTGCCGACCACCTCGGCGTCGCGCACCACACCGGCGAGCGCATCTTCCGACGCCCGCTTGCGTTCGGCCTCGATCTCGTCGCGTCTGTTCATCGCCCGTCTCCTCGGGGCGAGAGGATGGGGTGCGGGTGAGCACGGTGCAAGGGCGGGCTCACTTCTTCAGCGTGGCGATGTAGGCGGTGACGTCGTCGATTTCGACGCGGGAGAGCGCGAGGTCCGGCATCCGCGAATGGGTGGTTCCGGGCAGCGTCAGGAAATCGGCGAGGCCGTCGGCGGTGCGTCCGGGCGCGTTGGCCAGCGCCTGGAAAGAGGGCGCGTCGGCGGAGGCCGCCTTCTGGTCGGCGGAGACGAGGTGACAGGTGGCGCACCAACGTTCGGCGAGGCGCCGGCCCTTGGCCGGATCGGCGGGGACCGGAGGGGCGGCGAGCGCCGTGGCGGCGAGCGTGACGGCGGTGACGAGACCGAGGCTCGCGCCGAGGAACGTCGATCGTGATGCCTTCTGCATGGCGCGGTCCTCTCCCCGATTTCCCGATCGTCCGGTGACGTCGATCGCGAGCATAGGCCGTGGCAGGTCACGGCGGAATCGGGAAAATCGCGCGCCGGTGCGTGCCGGGCGGGATCGGAGAAGGCGACGGCCGGCCCGTGGGCCGGCCGCGAAGGGCTCGTGGAGCGGCTGCGTCTCAGCGCTGCACCACCACCGGCGTGCCGACGCCGACGCGATCGAAGAGTTCGACCACATCCTCGTTGAACATGCGGATGCAGCCGTAGCTCGCCCGCGTGCCGATCGAATCGCGGCGGTTGGTGCCGTGGATGGCGTATTGGCCGTGGGCGAGCACCATGGCGCGCGGCCCGAGCGGATTCGACGGACCGGGCGGCACCAGGAAGGGCAGGCTCGGCTTGTCGCGGCGGACCTCGTCCGGCGGCTGCCAGACCGGGTTCACCTCCTTACGGGCGACGTGGGTCGATCCAGCCCATTCCTTGCCGGGACGGCCGACGGCGACCGGATAGCGGACCGCCTGGCCACCGCCGAGCACATAATAGAGCCGGCGCTCGGACGTCTTCACCACGATGGTACCGGCCTGGTAGCCGCCGTCGATGGCCACCAGCTCACGCGCCGCGGCGTGTCCGAGACCGGCGATGGTCATGATCGCCGTGGCGAGCCCCGCCGCCACGACGTATTTCCCCAGTTTCCCCATGCACGATACTCCCGACTGACGATGGGAATTGTCGATCGGGCGGCATGATGACTCGGAAAGCTTGAGATATCGCGAGGAGACGTGGTTTTCGTGAAGTTGAAGAAGATGATTGACGGGGAGTTATTACGAGCCCCCGGGTGCAGCGAGCGAAGCGAATTGCACCAGCGGCGATCGCGGTGGAATAGCCCGACGTGCGGTCGACCGCGACCGTGCGGTGCGCCCGAGGCGCCGTGTCCGCTCCGGCGGTGCCTCGAAAATGAAAGGCCCCGGGGATCGCTCCCCGGGGCCTTCCGTTTCCTCCCTGCGACAGGGGTGTCGCGCCGTCTTCAGCGGCGATTCTGACGGTTCTCGATGAGGTCGTCGACGACGGTCGGATCGGCCAGCGTCGAGGTGTCGCCGAGGCTGTCGAACGAGTCCTCGGCGATCTTGCGCAGGATGCGGCGCATGATCTTGCCCGAGCGGGTCTTCGGCAGACCGGGCGAGAACTGGATGAGATCCGGCGAGGCGATCGGGCCGATCTCCTTGCGGACCCAGGCGACCAGTTCCTTGCGCAGCGCTTCGGTCGGCTCTTCGCCGGTCATCAGGGTGACATAGGCGTAGATGCCCTGGCCCTTGAGGTCGTGCGGATAGCCGACGACCGCGGCCTCGGCGACCTTCGGGTGGGCGACCAGCGCCGACTCGA
>CALMFH010000120.1 GCA_937864925.1 uncultured Alphaproteobacteria bacterium
ATCGAGGATTGCCTGAAGCGCGGCTTCGAGCGCACCGGCTTCTTCGAGATCGACACCGGCGAACAACGCACCTGGACGGTGCAGCTCACCGAACCGGGCCGCGCGTCGGCCGCCACCGGACAGTGAAGCCGTCGAGCGTGACGGATGGCCGATGAAGCGTCGTCGACGAATCTCTCATGCCTCGGGCACGGGAGAGAACTTCGCGAGGTCACTTCACTCGGCCGGTCGAAGCCGGCGCGTCGCGCCTGCCGGCAGGGCGGAGCCGTGCCGATGCGGTCCGAAACGCGCCCATATCCGATGACCGTCTGCAATATCTGCAACAAGATGCAAGAATTTGCTGGTCGCGACATTTTCCACCTGTGCAGACGGCGCGCGCGGGTCTAAGAGGGGCTACCATACGAGCATCGACAGAGTGACGAGATGAAGCGCAATCGACGGGTCAAGATCCTGGCGACCCTGGGACCGGCGTCCTCCGACCCGGCCACCATCGAGCAGTTGTTCCTGGCGGGTGCGGATGTGTTCCGCATCAACATGAGCCACACCGACCACCCCAAACTCGCCACGCTCGTCGCCGATATCCGCGCCGTCGAGGCCAAGGTCGGTCGGCCGATCGGCATTCTCGCCGACTTGCAGGGACCGAAACTCCGGGTGGGTCGGTTCGGCTCGGGTCCGGTGGACCTCGAAGCGGGAGCGACCTTCACGCTCGACAGCGATCCGAGCCCGGGTGATGCGACCCGGGTCCACCTGCCCCATCCGGAGATCCTGAAGGCGGTCGAGGTCGGCCATCATCTGCTGATCGACGACGGCAAGGTGAAGCTGCGCTGCATCGCCAAGCTCGACGGCACGGCGATCGTCGCCACCGTCGAAGTCGCCGGGCGCATCTCCGACCGCAAGGGCGTCAGCCTGCCCGACACCGACCTGCCGATCGGCGCACTGACCGAGAAGGACCGCAAGGATCTCGACGCGGCGCTCGCCCAGAAGGTCGACTGGATCGCGCTGTCCTTCGTGCAGCGGCCGGAGGATCTCGCCGAGGTGCGCAAGATCGCCAAGAACCGCGCCGGGATCATGGCCAAGATCGAGAAGCCGCAGGCGATCGAGCGGCTCGCCGAGATCATCGATCTGTCCGACGCGATCATGGTGGCACGTGGCGACCTCGGCGTGGAGATGCCGCTGGAGAAGGTGCCGGCGCTGCAGAAGCAGATCAACCGGGCCTGCCGCAAGGTCGGCAAGCCGGTGGTGGTCGCCACCCAGATGTTGGAGAGCATGATCAATTCACCGGTGCCGACCCGGGCCGAGGTCTCCGACGTCGCCATCGCCGTCTACGAGGCGTCCGACGCGATCATGTTGTCGGCGGAGAGTGCGGCGGGCAAGTATCCGATCGAGGCGGTTCGGACCATGAACGCCATCGCCGAGGCGACGGAGCACGATCCGACCTGGCGGTCGATCGTGGCGCCGCAACGACCGGCACCGGAGGCAACCGGCGCCGACGCCATCACCTCGGCCGCCGCCTCGATCGGCGAGACGCTCAACGTCGCCGCCATGGTCTGCCTCACCCAGTCGGGCTCGACCGGTCTGCGTGCGGCGCGTGAGCGGCCGTTCGTGCCGGTGATCGCGCTCACCGCTTCGCCGGCGATGGCGCGGCGGCTCGCCCTGGTGTGGGGTATCCACTGTGTCGTGGCCGAGGATGCGCGCGACGTCGACGACATGGTCGATCGCGGTTGCCGCGCCGCCTTCACGCAAGGATACGCTCGCCCCGGTCAGCGCGTGGTGGTGGTCGGAGGCGTACCCTTCGGCACGCCCGGGTCGACCAACATGTTGCGCATCGCCTTCGTCGGAGCGGACGGGTCCGGGGCATTGTGAGAGCGGCCGAGGGGGCTCCCGCTCTTCCCCCCCCGGGGGGGGGGGGGGGGAGCGGTCTTCGTGAGCCGTTTCGGAACCGCGCCGGCACGCGTCGCGACGCGGACGATCATCGTCGTCGGGGAGGTATCGACGGGTGGTTCGGTGGACATCGCCCTCGTGTTCCGGTTCGATCCGGGATTGCCGCACGGGTTCGTTCGCGTGAAGAATCAAGAAGAACAATTGTGGGAAAGGCGGGGAGGCGCTCGGAATGGCCGGGGTCGATGATCGTCTGGTCGACGAGATCTACGAGGCCGCGCTCGTGCCGGAGCGATGGCCGTCGGTTCTGGACGAGGTGGCGCGGATCTCGGAGAGCTGGGCGGGCGGCATCATCGCGCTCGACCCGGATCAGAGGCCGCGAGGGATCTGGACCGAAACCTACGCCCCGACCTACGAGAGTTTCGCCCGAGGCGAAAGCAGCCGGTACGAGAACGTCAGGGCTCAAAGAGCGCTGGCCAGACGACATCAGGGCTTCCTCCGCGATATCGATCTGTGCTCGCTCGAGGAACTGCAAGTCGATCCGCTCTATCGCCATTTCCTGCATCCCTATGGGCTGGGATGGACGGTCGGGACCTTCGTCAACGTGCCGACGATGGACCTCGTCATCTTCGACTTCGCTCGGAAGGCCGACGACGGTCCGCACAACAGGTCCCATGTCTCGGTGCTCGACGGGTATCGACCCCATCTGGCGCGCGCCGCGTTCCTCTCGGCGAGACTCGGACTCGAAAGAGCCCGGTCCATGACCGCAGCCATGGACGCGCTCGGCGTTCCCGCGGCCGTCTTCGGGGGCAGCGGAAAGATCATGGCCGCCAACTCCGACTGGGAGGCGTTGTGGCCGCGCGTCGAGCGGACATTCAGGAAGGTGGAACTCGATGGTCTGCCGAACCGGATCGTGGGTCGATCTTCGGCGCCGGCAGGCCGGGTCCGGTCGATTCCGATCGCCGGGACGGCGAGCGAGGCTCCACTGATCATACACGTTCTGCCGGTGTGCCGATCGGCGCTGGACGTGTTTTCCGGTGCGAGCCAGATCGTGGTGATCACCCCGGTCCGTACCCCGGCTGCGCCGCCGGTCGAGATCATATCGGGGCTTTTCGATCTCAGTCCCGCGGAAGCGCGCATCGCCCGCGCCCTCGCCGAAGGGCGGACCATCGATGGTTGTGCAACCGACTTTCGGGTATCGACCGAGACCGTGCGCAAACAGGTCCGTTCGATCATGAGTAAGACCGGGACGAATCGTCAGGTCGATCTGGTGCGCCTCCTGTTGGGCGCATCGCCGCCGCCGGCCGCTCGAAATCCCTGATCGCAGACGGTCATCGGCGCGCGGCGCGTCCACCCGAGACAGCGGATGGGACGATCGTGTGATCGGAACACCCTTCGCGCCGGTCGATCGGTGGGACGGAGGGGCGACGACGATGACCGTAGACGTGGTACGGCGGGAGAGGATCCGTTTCCTCCTGCCCACACCGCCGGTCGTGACGGCGACCGGTCTGGTCGCCGCGATCGACGTCGCCCGATCACCCTCGCGCCTTCGCCTCGCGTCGGAATCTGGTCAGCAGGAACTCGGTGTAGCCGTTGGGCTGCGACCGGCCCTCGAAGACCAGCGCCAACGCGGCGCGGAAGGCCGGGCCGTCGTAGGCCGGGGCCATCGGCCGATAGAGCGGATCGCCGGCGTTCTGGCGGTCGACCACCAGCGCCATCCGCTTCATCGTCTCGATCACCTGTGCCTCGGTGGTGATGCCGTGGGCGAGCCAGTTGGCGATGTGCTGCGACGAGATACGCAGCGTCGCCCGATCCTCCATCAGCCCGACGTCGTGGATGTCCGGCACCTTGGAGCAGCCGACGCCGAGGTCGACCCAGCGCACCACGTAGCCGAGGATGCCCTGGGCGTTGTTGTCGAGCTCCTCCTGCACCGCGTCGGGGGCGAAGTTGGAGGTGGCGAGCGGGATGGTCAGGATGTCCTCGAGCTTCGCCCGTGCCCGCCCGGCGATCTCGGTCTGGCGCCCGGCGACCGAGACCTCGTGATAATGCAGCGCGTGCAGCGTCGCCGCGGTCGGCGACGGCACCCAGGCGGTGTTGGCGCCGGCCTTCGGATGGCCGATCTTCTGGGTCAGCATGTCGGCCATCCGGTCCGGCGCCGCCCACATGCCCTTGCCGATCTGCGCCCGCCCCGGCAGGCCCATCCTCAGGCCGACGTCGACGTTGGCGTTCTCGTAGGCCGAGATCCAGGCACAGCCCTTCATCTCGTTCTTGCGCACCACCGGCCCCGCCTCCATCGAGGTGTGGATCTCGTCCCCCGTCCGATCCAGGAAGCCGGTGTTGATGAAGACGACCCGGCTCGATGCTGCGGCGATGCAGGCGGCGAGGTTCACCGTGGTGCGGCGTTCCTCGTCCATGATGCCCATCTTCAGCGTGTCGCGCGGCAGATCGACCATGTCCTCGATGCGGCCGAAGAGCTCGTTCGCCAGCGCCACCTCGGCCGGCCCGTGCAGCTTCGGCTTGACGATGTAGACCGAGCCGGCGCGCGAGTTGCGGAACTCGCCGGTGCCGTGGAGGTCGTGGCGGGCGATCAGCGCGGTGATGGCGCAATCGAGGAAGGTCTCGGGGATCTCCGCGCCGGAGGCGTCGGTGACCGCGTCGGTCGTCATGTGGTGACCGACGTTGCGGGCGAGCATCAGGGCGCGGCCGTGCAGGACGAGCGGCGAGCCGTCCGGTGCGGTGTAGCTCCGATCGGGCGCGAGGCGACGGGTCATCGTCCGCCCACCCTTGTCGAAGGTCTCCTCCAGCGTCCCCGTCATCAGCCCGAGCCACGAGCGATAGACCGCCACCTTGTCGGCCGCATCGACGGCGGCGACCGAGTCCTCCATGTCCATGATCGAGGACAGCGCCGACTCGAGGATCACGTCGGCGATGCCGGCCGGATCGCTCGCCCCGACCGTCGTCGCGCGATCGATCACCACCTCGGCGTGGAGGCCGTTGTGGCGCAGCAGGATGGCGTTCGGCCGCTCGTGTTCGCCGCGCCAGCCGGCGAAGCCCTGCGGCGATGCGAGGCCGCACATGCGATCGTCGGCGAGCGAGACGAGCAACGCCCCGTTCTCCACCGTCAGGCCGACGACGTCGGCCCAGCCGCCGGTGGCGAGTGGTGCGATGGTGTCGAGATGGGTCTTGGCGGCGGCGACGACGCGGGCGCCCCGCGCCGGATCGTAGCCGCCCGCCTTCGGCGCATCACCCAGCGCATCGGTGCCGTAGAGGGCGTCGTAGAGGCTGCCCCAGCGGGCGTTGGCGGCGTTGAGCGCGTAGCGCGGATTGTTGATCGGCACCACCAACTGCGGCCCGGCGATCCGGGCGATCTCGTCGTCGACGTTGCCGGTCGCGATGGCCGCCGCCGGCGGCTCGGGCAAAAGATAGCCGATCCGCTCGAGGAAGGCGCGATAGGCCATCGGGTCGTGCGGCCGGCCGCGATGGGCGACGTGCCAGGCGTCGATCTCCGCCTGCAACGCATCGCGCTTCGCCAGCGCCGCGGCGTTCTTCGGCGCCAGTTCGGCCACCACCTGCGAGAAATCGGCCCAGAAGGCCTCGGCCGATATCCCGGTGCCCGGGCAGGCCTCGTCGGCGACGAAGGCGGCGAGGCCGGAATCGACCATCAGGTCGGCGAGACGGACGTGGGCGTGACGAGAAGCGGTCATGGAACACTCCGACGGCGATGGACGGTCAGGGATCGGGATGGCGAGAAGAATGCCCCCCGGAACGCTCGGGGTCAATTTTTCTGGAAACTTTTTTCATTTTATCTAAAATTCTAACAAGTAGCTGTTTTGACACGATGAAGTCGGGTTTCACCGATATCCGCCGGTTTTCGTTGAAAACATTTTCCATTTCTGCTTCCCTGCCTGCCGAACGAGGACCCGAGATGAAGACGGCACGACCCGGCAAGGCGATGCGCGGCCGCCCGCGCGGCAGTGGAGGCGGTGGCGGCAAGGCGCCGGCGGCCTCCGTCCAGGCGCTCGACCGCGCCCTCGGCCTGCTCGAACTCGTCGCCGGCGCCGACGGCATGACCCTTTCCGCCCTCGCCCAGGCGAGCGGCCTGCCGCCCTCCACCGTCCATCGCCTGCTCACCACGCTCGCCGCCCACGGCTTCGTCGAGAGCGGCGAGCAGGATCAGACCTGGACCATCGGCGTCGAGGCCTTCCGCGTCGGCCAGGCCTTCCACCGCCGCTTCAAGGTGGCGACCATGGGTCGCCCGATGATGCGCGAGTTGATGGAGGCGACCGGCGAGACCGCCAACATCGGCATCTTCGAGGGTGGCGACGTCGTCTTCATCTCGCAGGTGGAGAGCGCCGAGCCGATCCGGGCCTTCTTCCGTGCCGGTGAACGCCGGCACGCCCACGCCTCCGGCATCGGCAAGGCGCTGCTCGCCGAGATGCCGCGCGAGCGCGTCGAGCGTCTCGTTCGCGACAAGGGCCTGCCGCGTTTCACCGACGCGACCGTCACCGATGCCGAGCGTCTCTTCGCCGACCTCGACGAGATCCGCCGTCGCGGCTGGTCGCTCGACGACGAGGAGCGCTCGCGCGGCATGCGTTGCATCGCCGCCCCGATCTTCGACGAGAACGGTGAGGCGATCGCCGGCCTGTCGATCTCCGGCCCGAGCGGCCGGCTCGAGCCCGAGCGCATCGAGCGCCTCGGCCCGGTGGTGCGTCGCGCTGCCGATGCCGTCACCCGTGCCATCGGCGGCCACCGCCCGGAGACCTGATACCGGGCTCATGAAATTCGGACTCGTCCGAATTTCATGAGCGTTACGGTCCGACCGGCCTACGCCGTTCGGGCTCGCCTTCGTTCACGAAGTTTCGAACAGGTCGAAACTTCGTGAACTCGGTATGAGTCCCGCTCGAAGGGGTGGCCGTTCGGGGTCGACAGTGCGAGCCGGGCCGGCGTAAGGATGGCGGCGCAGGAGGAGAAATCGATGCCGTCGACCCGTCTTCGCCGTGGCCTGGGATGTCTGGCGGTCGTCGTGTCGCTCCACGCGACGGCCGCCGCTCAGACGCCGCGGGATCCGCTCGCTTCCTCGCGCGCCGCTCTGATCGAGGGCGCCACCATCGCCGCACCGGTGGTCGCGGGCGAGATCTACGTCCCCACCCATTCGAGCATCTTCGCCGGCGACGGACGGACGCGCATCGACTTCGCCGTCACGCTCTCCATCCACAACGCCTCGGAGAAGCACCCGCTCGTTCTTCGCCGCATCGACTATTTCGACGGTTCGGGCCGGCTGGTGGAGAACCACCTCACCACCCCGGTGGCCGTCCGCCCCTTCGGGACGGTCGAGATCTTCGTCGCCAAGAACGACGTTCGTGGGGGGACGGGTGCCAATTTCGTGGTCGGGTGGAGTGCCGACGGTGCCATCGCCGAGCCGGTGATCGAGGCGGTGATGATCGGCGACTTCGCCAACCAGAGCTATTCCTTCGTCAGCCAGGGTCGCCGGATCGATCCCACCGACATCCCGGCCCGTTGAAGGGTCGCCGGTCCCCCTTCCGAAACGACGAACCCTCCCGATCGGGTCCGACCGAGAGGGTCCGTTCGTTCCGAGGCGGTCGCAGGGGGATCCGACCACGGCCTCGGCGAGAGGTCATCCACCCGAAGGCAGCGGGATGGCGGGTACGGCGGTAGACGACGCCGGGGGGGCGGCGGCGGTCGTACGGGCGGCCGGAACCGCCAGGGGTGCAGGCACCGAATCCGAAGCCGCGGCCGAGGCCGGCACCGGCGCACCGGCCGTCGCCGCACGCCGGGCGGACGACACGGGCCGCGCCGCGGCAGCCGTCACGTCGTCGTTCCGCATCGGGGCGGCGGGCGCGGCGACCATCGGCGGGATTCGGCGTGTCCCGCTCCCCGTCGGCGGGCCGTAGCCGGCGCTCGCCAATGCGTCGACTCCACTCGTTCCCGCGACGCTCCATCCACCGAGCGGCGCCACGTCGGGACGTAGCCGTAACCCCTCGACCAGAGCGACGGCGCGGTCCTCGCTCAGGTCGCGCCGACAAAGCCGTACCCGTACCGACACGTCGACGGTTTCGCTGGCGAAGATGCCGTCGGGACCGCGACCCGGTCGGGCGTCGATCTCCTGCCAGGCGTAGACGCAGGTCGCACCTTCCGTCGATCGTCCGGTCGCGACCCCGATCGGCCCACCCGCCGCGGTGATCGACCGGGACGACGGCCGCATGTCGAGACCGGCGAATTCGGCCTCCATCTCGGCGGTGATCGCCTCTTCGGTCGGTCGCCGAAGGCGCCCGGGATCTCGGGTCGCGGCGACGACGCGGATGCGGTTGGTGCCCGCCGTCGCGGCGTCGCCGGAAAGTGCGATCGTCTGGGTGAGGCGGTCCGGCTCGCGACGCTCGGTGACGGTCACCACCGCCCCGGCCTCGTCCGGCAGTCGCGCCAGAGCCCGATCGGCACCGACCTCGCGCGCCAGCGAGGGTGACACCGAGGCGGTGGCATAGGGGGACGTCGTCCCACGGTCGGCGAACTCGGCGCAGCCGGCGAGCGGAACGAGGACGAGAACGAGAACGAGCGGCAGCGGTCGCAGTCCGGTCATGGGTCAGTTCCTCGCGGTCGGGCCGAGAGTGGTGGTGGCGACACCCATGCGGGTCTCGCGCGTCGACAGTTGCGCGTCGAGAACCGCGAACACCTGATGCGCTTCGGTGGTGCGACCGAGATGGTGGAGGGCCCAGCCCCGCATGGTGGCGAGGTCACGCGGTTCGGCGGTGTGCAGGCGGCGGCGATCCAGGGTATCCAGGGTGCCCCGCCAATCCCGCGCGTCGAAGCGGGCGATCGCCTGCTGGGCGAGGGCGATGCGGCCGATCTCCTCGCGCCGCGCCGCGGTCAGACCGCCGCTCGCAGCGAGCGATGCCGCCTGATCGGTTCGTCCCGCCCTCAGATGCGCCAGCGACCGGCCGTAGGCGGCCTCGCTCGCCAGACGCGGATCGCGGCCGGCGCGCTCGAAGGCGACGATCGCCTCGTCGCCGCGGGCGAGATCCATCAGGCACCACCCGGCGGCGAGGGCGTCCGCCGCCGGCCGATGTCGTCCGGCGAGATCGTCCGCCGCATGCGAACCGGTGCCGGCGAGCAGTGCGGAACAGGACTTCTTGGCCGGACCGCCGCGCTTCGTCGCCGCGACCGTGGTGAAACCCGGGACCGGGACCAGATCGGCGAAACGCTCGCGGTAGTCGACGGCGAGCTTGTCGAAGTTCGCTCGGTCACCCAGCGCCTTGAGCGCCAGGAGGTGACCCTCCGCCGATTTCGCCGACGGCCGCCACGCCATCGCCTTGGCGAACCAGGCGCGCGCCGCCTCGTATTGGCGCGCATCGTGGGCGAACCAGGCGAGCGCCTGCGCCGCCTCGCCCGACTCGAGCCGCTCGATCGTCCGGGTCAGGTGTCCGAGCCGCTCCGGCGAGGGCGCGATGCGCTTCGCTCCGGTGAGGTCGGCGATGACGAGATCGAGGTAGAGCGCCCCGATCCGAGGGTCGTCGGCCTTCGACTCGGCGATGTCGCGGGCTTGCGCTCGCCGTCCGGCGCGATCGGCGGCGAGTGCCGCACCGAGTGTCGCGTCGGCATCACCACCGCGCCTGCGGGCGATCTCGAACCAGCCGAAGGCCGCCGCCGCGTCACCGCGAGACAGATCGTACCAACCGAGCAGCGCCGCATCGCCGGGTGCCGCATCCGCCGCCCGCGCCGCCGTGACGAGGCGGGCGACATCGTCCGCCGTGGGGGCGACGCCCGCCCCCGGCTTCGCCGCCGCGCCGATGCGGGCGCGGGCGAGATCGAGGCGCAGCGGTTCGAACTCGCCGGCACGTTCCTCGGCGACGAGCGGCGCCACGCCGTCCGGCCCCAACACCGCCATCGCTTTGCGCGCCGTCGCCAGCCGCTCCTCGGCGCCGGGGGAAGCGCTCATCGCCAGCCGATAGAGGTCGAGTGCGCGCTCTTTCGTCGCGGTCGCCGCCGTCGCTTCCGCCACCCGCCAGATCACGTCGAGGTCGGCTCCGTCGATCAACAGTGGCTCGCGGGCGGCGAGTTGCGTCACCGCCGCGAAGTCGCCGCGTTCGGACGCCGCGACGAGGTCGAGGCGCATCTCCTTGCGCCGGAGCTTCTCCACCATCTCCGGCGACGGCCGCCATCCCGGGCGGCGGACCATGAGCCGATCGATCTCGAGTTTCAGGTCGTCGATGCGATCCTTGCCGTAGAGGTCCCACAGCGCCTGATCCTCTCCGGCCCCGGCGGGCCGGTGGAGGTCGGCCGGCGGTTCCCAACCGGGATAGAGGGCACGCAGGCGGCGGATCTCCGCCTCGACCCGCGCCGTGGCGTGCTGGGCGACGTAGTAGCGCAGTGCGCTCTCGTCGACCCTGACCACCGGATCGGCGGCGGCGTCGACGGGTGGCCGCGCGAAGGCACGCTCCGCGTCCTCCGGTGTGATCGCCGTCGAACCGATCGTACCCGTCCACTCGATCGCCCGTGGCGCGGCTCCGGCCGTCGTCGCGACGGCGATCGTCGTGGCCGCCAGCACCAGCCGCAGGGAGGTGCGTCTCACCAACATGTCGGATACCTCGTGGCGACGACGATCAGCGCCAGGGCGCGCAACGTCGTCGGGTAGTAGTGGTCGACATCGGCGCCGCGCAGGTCGTCGGGGAAGTGCGTGCCTTCCATGGCACAGGCGACCACCCCGGCGACGGCGCGATAGCCGCGATCGGCCAAGGGTTCGCCGTCGCGCCCGCTCGCCAGATCGACGACCGCCATCGCCCCGGTCGGCTCGCCCCGTCCGCTCCACCGTGCCATGTAGGGTGCCAGTCGCTCGCGCCGCCCGCCCTCGCTCCACGCCAGATGCAACGGCACCCGCACCGCGTTGTAGCCGAAGGTGGCCGGAAAGCCGTCGGCCGGCCGTGCCGGCCCGGCGAGCGACACCCATTCGGCGGTGAGATCGGCGGGCCCGAAGCGCGCCTCGGCGAGAAGCTTCTCGCCGCTCGTCGCGAGCCCGCGCCAGTCGAGATCCGGCGTCGCCTCGGCGAGGCGGGCGAAGGCCGGGAACACCCAGTAGGAGGGATTGACCACCGGCCCGTCCTTGCGGTCGCCGGCCCGGAAACCGCTCACACCGGGTAGCAGCGTCGGCCCGAAGCGGGTGGCGATCACCGTTTCGGCGAAGACGGCGCGGGCGATGCGCCGCGCTGCGGCGGTGGCCGCGGCATCGCCCCAGGCCTCGCCGGCCTCCATCAGGGCCCAGGCGATCAGTACGTCGCCGTCGGCAGCGTTGTTGGGGTCACGCACGTGCGGCTTCGTGCCCGGCTGCCAGCGCCACGAACCGAGACCGTCCTTGCGCAGGTAGAGATTGGCGCGGGTCCAGGACCACAGGGCGCGAAAGGTCTCGCGGTCGTCGGCGGCGACCGCGAGCAACATGCCGTAGCCCTGACCCTCGGTGTGGCTGACGCCACCGGCGACATCGTCGATCACCCGACCCTCGGGCGTGACGAACCGCGTCTTCCACGCCGCCCACAGCGCCGGCACCGGGAAGGTTCCCTTGAGCCCGCGCGCCGGTTTCGCGAGCGGCGCCATTGCCATCGCCGCCGCCGGCACCGGACCGGCGGGCGCGACCGAGGCGGCGAGCGTCGAGCCGACCACCAGAACGGTGGCGAGCGCGAGGCGGAGGGTGGTGGGGAGCCGCGACGTCATGACTTCACCGGTGCGATGCGGGGCAGGAGCCGCGCCGTGGCGAAGCCGAGCGCTCCGGTGACCAGGAAGGCGGCGAAGATGTAGACGTAGGGGTAGTCGCTCGCCAGCGCCGCCGTGACCAGTCGCAGGTTGGCGAAGTCGAATCCGGCGGTGGCGAGGAAGCCGACGTGTCCGGCGGCGACCGTCGCCACCTTCTCCTCGACCCGATCCCAGGACGCCGCCGCGCCGGCGAGCCGACCCCAGTCCTCCCCACCGGTGACGGTGGCGACCGCATCGACGAGCAGGGCAGACGACGGCGCCGTCACCAGCGTCCAGGCCCCGCCGGCCGGCGACATCGCCTGCGCGATCACCAGACCGGTCGAGGGCGTCGGGGTGAACCCGTCGAGCGACCGGTTGCCGCCGATCGTCGGCAGGAAATCGAAGAGCTTTTCGAATCGGACACCGGCCCGCCGCGCCAGGGCGGCCGGGGACCAGGGCGATTCCATCGACCGGCGCCACTGCTCGACCAGATCGGGATCGCGCGGTGCCTGGATGATCGTCGGCACGCGCCCCGGCAGGGAGCCGGTGACGATCGGGTCGACGTCACCGGTGACACCGACGCCGGTCAGACCGGCGATGCGACGGGAGAGTGCATCCGCCGTCCGCGGCGGCGCGACCGTCGCCTGCTGGTCGACCGGCCGGCGCGTCCAGGCGGCGCGGACCTGCGCGGCCTCCAGCCCGACCGCGGCCACCACCGGCGCCGGCAGATCGGCGAGCGTCCCGACGACGATCGCCGACGGTGCGTCGACCGGCGGATTGCGGAAGGTCACCGCCTGCGGCTCGATCCGATCCGCCGCCACCGCGATGCGGGTGACGAAGGTCGCCGCCGCCGACAGGGCCGCGGCATCGGGATGCGGCAGATGCAGCGTCGGCCGCGCCTCCGGCGTCAGCCGCCCGAGGACACCCGCCGCCGTCGCGCCGAGATCGGGCAGTCGCGCCAGACGGGCGAAGTTCGGAAACACCAGTTCGCTGCGATCGACGAACAGGAAGCGCGCCGCTCCGTCGATCTGCACCGCCGGATCGCAGGCGGCATCGGCCGCGGCCGGCACCGCCGCCTCGATCTCGACGTGGTTGTGACCGGGACGGAAGGCGGAGAGCGGGATCGACAGCGTCCGCCCGTCGAAGACCTCGCCACGCGGCGCCACCAGCGGCGCGCCCGCCGCCTGTCGGCCGTCGACCCGCACCGTCAGCCGTGCCGACCGGTCGAGCCCCGGCGCCAGCCCGCCGGCGAGACGCAGCTGCACCTTGGCGTAGTCGGCGGCGTAGAGATCCGCCGGCAGGCGCAGATCGAAGCCGACGCGGAACAGCCGTCCGGAAAACTCCCGCGACACCGCGCCGAGATCGGCGAGGCGTACCCGTTCCCCCGACGCGATCGCCCGCCCGCCGACGCCGGCGCGCGCCTCGAGACCGGCCTCGGTGCCTTCGGTCGGGCGGCGGGCCAGATCGGCGAGCTTTTCGAGCGCCCGGTCGACTTCGGCGTCCGACCCCGGCAGGACCACGGTGAGGTGATCGACCGCTCCGTCGTCGAGCACCACGATGCCGCCCGCTTGGAGTCCGGCACCGGCGCCGTCGAGGAGACCGGCGGAACGCCCGATCACCACGTCGAGACCCGGTGTGGCTTCGACCTTGCGGGTCACGGTCACCACCGGATCGAGGAACCCACCGATCAGTGCCAGCGCCTGCGCCGCCCGCAACGCGCGCTCGAACTGCCGCGGATCGACCTCGCCCGCCATCACCAGCCGGATCGTCACCCGCCCCGCCTCGTCGGGGGCGAGGCCGGCGACATCGGCGACGCCGCGGCGCTCCGGACGATGGCCGGCGGGGAAGACCAGACCCGACCGCGCCCGGTCGATCTCGGTCCACAGCTCCCAGGTCGAGGCGATCGAGCAATCGACACGGTGGCGCTGATCGACGCTCACACGGACGGCGTTCCAACCCGGCTTCAGCAGCCCGGCCGGAACCGTGAAATCACCGCTGCGCGGTCCGCCACCGGCGCCGATCGCCACCTCCGACAGCGAACGGTCGTTGAGCGTGACCGTGAGGCGCGACGCCTCGGGCATCACCGACACCGCGGCCACGTGGGTGAGGCGCAGCGTCGTCGCGCTCGCGGCTTCCGCCGCCGTCGCCCAGACCGGGAAGGTGACCGCGTCGACCTCGCCGGCGAGCCGCGTCGCGTGCATCGTCGACGGCAGGCGCCGCAACACCCGACCGTCGCCGGCCGCGGTCTCGGCGAGCCCCTTCAGCGTGGTCGGCGCCCTGCCGGCCGCGGCCGGCCCCGTGGCGAGGGCGAGCCCGACCAGGGTGGCGAGGATCAGGGGGGTGGCGAGGCGAGCGATCATGTCGGCTCCGATCGGATCGGCGACGGTCGGCGGGGTCAGGCGAAGCGGGTCTCGTCGTCCCGCACGGCGAGCGGGATCAGGTCGCCGGGTGCGGCGATGTCCCGGCGGCGGCCTTTCGGTCGTACCGCCAGTTTCATGGCGCGGCCCGTCTCTCCGACCGCCCAGCCGAGGAACTGCATCGTGCCGGCGACGAGGCTCTTGCCGGCGCGCCGGCGCTCGCGGAAACGGTCGAGGACCGAGGCCTGACCGAACATGACGTCGGCGACGGCACGATGCTCGGCACTCGACAGCCGATCGAACTGCATCCCCCAGAAGACGCCCTGATCGTCGGCACCGATCCGCCGCGCCCGGACCGCGATCCGCGCCGGACGCGTCGCGCAGGCGGTCTCGACGATCAGCATGCCGGGCGCTCCGGCGAGTTCGCGGCCGGAGGGCGGCGCGCCGAGCGGCCGCAGGCGCACGCCGCCGATCGAGATGTCCTCGACCACCACCGGCACCACCGCATCACCGACGACGAGTTCGGCCTTGCGGGCGACGTCGAGCCGTTGCGCCCGTCGCCGCTCGGGGCGCTCGGCGACGACACCGAGCGCCACGCCGGCGATCACCAGATTGAAGGTGTTCCACAGCCCGACGACCAACATCAGGTCGTTCAGTTCCGGTTCGGCGAAGAAACGCTGGAAGGCGAAGATCGAGGCGACGAGGAGGACGGCGAAGATCGCGAAATAGGGCTTCGCCAGTTCGGAGAGGCGCGCCTCCTCGGTGACCACACCCTTGGCGGTGACGTTGAAGGTCGGCTTCCTCGGGTTCATGACCACCGAACCGATCGCCCGGACGAGATAGGGCATCTGGATGTATTCGTAGAGTTCCGAGATCCAGGGCCAGCGCACACGACCGTAGAGGTGGTTCTGCATCATCATGTTCACGATCATGTAGATGACCGTGTAGGCGACGAACTCCTGCGCATTGGCGACGTAGAGTTTCACTCCGAAGAAGATGTAGAGCAGCGGCGCGAGCACGAAGATCGCCCGCGGCAACGGGAACAGCCAGAACAGCGAACTCGACAGATAGGCGATGCGCTGCGCCATCGAGAGCCCGCCCTTGAACAGCGGGTTCTTCATGAGAAGGATCTGCACCATGCCGCGGCACCAGCGCGACCGCTGGCCGATGAACTGGGCGAGCGACTCCGGCTGCAGTCCGGCGATCATCGGCTTGTCGACGAAGCGCGAGGTCCAGCC
>CALMFH010000121.1 GCA_937864925.1 uncultured Alphaproteobacteria bacterium
CCCCCCCCCCCCTGGAGTTCGGCATGGACCGGTCACTTGAGGCCGGGACCACCGAGGTGGGGTCCCGGCCGCCGCCGGAACGCGTCACGCCCCCGGCGCGGCTTCGTCGGTCTCGCCGAAATGATCGAGAATGTCGGCCCCCCGACCGACATAACCGCGACAACCGGGTGTCGGCCTGAGCACCACCATGTTTTCGAACCACAGCCCGGCCGGAGATTTCCAGCCGTAGCTGATGCACGACGGTCGGAGCGAACACGTCCGGCAGTCGGGGACAACCCCGCCGCCGTCCCGCGCGCCGGACGCCCCCGCGTGCATCCGCGCCTTCCCGGGGAGGATCGAAGCCACGAAACCGTTCCCTCGCCTCGCCCCGAACGGTCGCGCCGTTCGAGCCACACTCTCGTGAAGACCCGTCACCCACGGCCGCGAACCCGGCGACCGGTTCGGGTCGAGGGTATTTGAACAGAGATGGGGCCTGCCGAAAATCGGGGCGGTCCCCATCGGTATCCCTCCCCTTCGGCGAAATCGCTACGGATGGGACGAGCCCGACGATGATGCCTCCCGCCCGGAGAAACGACGCGCCGCCTTGCGGGTCGGCCGGTCGCCCCCGCGAAGACGGGTCGCAGGCACCACCATCGATCGCGATCATCACGTAGCGTCACAATGTCTGATTGTGTATTCATGGCATGAAACATATATCGGACATGACGGCCTCGCCGTTCGGCGACGGCCGGACACGAGAGCGGGCGGCGCCCGAGTCTGCGTCGCGCGTTCCGAAGGACGAGGCTCGTAAGAAGATGGCAAGACACGTCACCAACGGACGATCCGGTCGCGTGATCGCCACGGCTCTCCTCGCCACCCTGTTCATCCCCATCGGCGGCTCGGCCCCGAGTTCCCCCGCCTGGGCACAGACCATCGGCGTGACGCAGCCGCAGGCGAAGACCGCGATCGAGGATTTCATCAAAGAATTCGTCGCCGGGCAGAAGAACCAGGCCGTGGTGAAGTTCCCCGGCGCCGACTATACGGTTCGTGTGAAGATCGAGGGCCTGACACGCGTCGAGGCCAAAGGCCTCGGCACCGTATGGGTGGCGCAGTTCTCCGGCGCGACGCTGCCGGGGACCTACGACTCGAAGGCCGAACAGACCTACTCCCATGGCATCCTGAAGATCTACATGGACAAGCAGCAGGGCCTGCAGGTGGTGGTCAACGAGGGCGAGGGTCTGTGGGCGATGCAGCAGAGAACCTCGATCCTCTACGACGATCTTCCGGTGGACCACGGTGGCTGGAAGACCTGGGGCGGTACCGAAGACATTCCGGAACCGCAGAACGAGATCTCCGAGGGCACGGCGAAGCTCGGCTACCCGCCGCCCACCACCGGTACGGCGTCCTCGTCGTCGAATTCCGAGATCCCGAAGCTGGCAGCCGAGGTCAAACGCCTGGGAGACCTGGTCACCGAATTGAAGAAACAAGGCCCGAGCAAAGCGCTGATGGATGCCCAGTTGGCCTGGGAAGCCGCGCACAAGAAATACGTCGCCGCCGTGCAGGCGGCCACGCAGAACAAGCCGTGACACGCGATCCGAGCGACCGATTCGGATCTCGTGTCGCCGTGGCGGCAAGGTCACGGACGGCAGCGCTTCACCGCGGCCGATGCGCTGCCGTCTCGTCCTTCATCACCAGCGGCAGGCCGGCGGCGACGAAGGTGACGCGGCCGGCCACCGCCGCGACCCGGCGATTGAGCCGGCCCTGATGATCGCGGAAGCGCCGCGCGAGCGCGTTCTCCGGCACGATGCCGAGGCCGACCTCGTTGGAGACCAGGATCACCGGCCCGGCGAGATGCGTCAGAGCCTCGCACAGACGCTCGGTCTCCGCGTCCACGTCGATCTCCACCGCCATCAGGTTGGAGAGCCACAAGGTGAGGCAGTCGACCACCAGGATCCGCTCTGCGTTCGCTGCCTCGCCGAGCACCCGGGCGAGATCCCGCCCCTCCTCGATCGTCGTCCACCGTGGCCCCCGTTCGGCGCGATGGGCGGCGATCCGCACCCGCATCTCCTCGTCGAGCGGTTCCGCCGTCGCCACCATCACCGGCGCGAGGCCGCGCGCCTCGGCACGCTCCAGCGCGAAGGCCGTCTTGCCCGACCGCGCTCCGCCGAGAACGAACTCGCAGAGCGGCGCAGGAACGGCGGTGGTCATGGCGGACTCCGGAACGGCGGTCGGGATGGTGTCGGAGTGTCGCAGATTCGCCGGCGCCGGTCGCCTCGCCCCGCCGCCGACACCGGATCTGCGCTCCGATGCCACTGCCCGCTCGGCGGTCGGCGTCGGTGCTCCGTGGCGGATTGCTCCACAGCCGATGTCGAACGGGCTTGGCAAGCCGGAACGACCTTGCTATAGACCGCGCCGCAACACGCCACGGCGTGATCCGCGATAGCTCAGTTGGTAGAGCGTTCGACTGTTAATCGAATGGTCGCAGGTT
>CALMFH010000122.1 GCA_937864925.1 uncultured Alphaproteobacteria bacterium
CAGATGAAGGCCGAGCGCGACAAGCGCGCCGCCGTCCTCGAGTCCGAAGGCCTGCGCCAGTCCGAGATCCTCAAGGCCGAGGGCCAGAAGCAGGCGCAGATCCTCGAGGCCGAGGGCCGCAAGGAGGCCGCCTTCCGCGACGCCGAGGCGCGTGAGCGTCTCGCCGAGGCCGAGGCACGGGCGACCGAGATGGTGTCCAAGGCGATCGCCGCCGGTGACGTCCAGGCGATCAACTACTTCGTCGCCCAGAAATACGTCGAGGCGCTGAAGGAGATGGCCCATTCGCCCAATCAGAAGGTGCTGATGATGCCGATCGACGCCACCTCGATCCTCGGCTCGGTCGCCGGCATCGCCGAGATCGCCAAGGCGACCTTCTCCGATACCGCCGAGCCGCGTCGCCGCGCCGGCGTGCCCGAAACCCGCGGCTGACCCGGAGGCGCCTCACGATGCTCGAAGTCGTCGAGACCCTGTTCCTGCGTTACGGCGCCTGGAGCTGGTGGGTCCTCGGTCTCGTCCTGCTCGCGCTCGAGCTGGTGATGCCGGGCTTCATCCTGGTGTGGTTCGGCGCCGCCGCCGTCCTGGTCGGCGTGTTGGCGCTGGCGGTGAACTGGTCGGTGCAGACGCTCGCCCTGGTCTGGGCGGCACTCTCGATCGTCCTGCTCGTCGTCGGCCGCCGCTGGTTCCTCGGCGACGGGCGCCGCTCCGCCGAACCGTTGCTGAACGACCGTGCCGGACGCCTCGTCGGCCGCGTCTTCACCCTCGCCGAACCACTCGGCGAGAACGGCGGCAACCTGCGCATCGACGACGGCGTGTGGCGCATCACCGGCCCGCAGTTGCCGGCCGGCTCCCGTGTCGTGGTGCGCGGCGCCGACGGCACCACCCTGGTGGTCGCCCCGGCCGACTGACCGCCGCGCCGCGGTCTGCGAACGTCGTGGTCACGCCACGCCGATACGCAACAGATCGTGCATGTGGACGATGCCGACCGGACGCCCCTCCTGCAGCACGAACAGCGCCGTGATCGACGATGACGACAGCATCTCGATCGCCCGGGCGAGCAGGGTCTCGGGGCGGACGGTCTTCGGCCGCGCGGTCATGATCTCGTCGACCGTCCGACCGAGCAGGTCGCCGGTGAGATGACGCCTCAGGTCACCGTCGGTGATGATGCCGACGAGCATCCCCTCTCCGTCGACGACGCCGACGCAACCGAAGCGTCGGTCGTTCATCACCCCCAACGCGTCCCGCATCGCCGCCCCGGCCGCCACCAGCGGCACCATCTCGCCGACGTGCATGACGTCGCGCACCTGCCTCAGACTCGCCCCGAGTTTGCCACCGGGGTGGAAGACACCGAAGTCGCGGGCGGTGAAGCCGCGCCCTTCGAGCAGAGCGATGGCGAGCGCGTCGCCGAGCGCCAGTTGCAGCACCGTCGAGGTGGTCGGCGCCAGCCCGTGTGGGCAGGCCTCCTCCGCCTTCGGCAACTCCAGCACGATGTCCGCGGCCCGCCCCAACGTCGATCCGGCATCCGAGGTGACCGCGATCAGCGGCACCCGGAAGCGACCGGCATAGGCGATGATTGCCGCCAGTTCGGTCGATTCACCCGACCACGACGCCGCCAGCACCACGTCGTCGGCGGTGATCATACCGAGATCGCCGTGGCCGGCTTCGGCCGGATGGACGAAATAGGCCGGGGTACCGGTCGACGCCAGGGTGGCGGCGACCTTGCGGCAGATGTGGCCGCTCTTGCCCATGCCGGTGACGATCAGCCGGCCCTTGGCACCGAGGATGCGCGCGACCGCCGCCTCGACCGCGTCCCCGAGTGCACCGCCGAGGGCTTCGCGTAGCAGCGCCAGCCCGCGCGCTTCGATGTCGATGGTCTTGAGGGCCGAGGTGCGGATCGCCGTGTCCATGGATCTTCCGAGTTGCGCCGCGGCCCGGTGATGTGGCCGGCGTGTGTCGGTCGCCGACGTCGGGCGACGGCGCTCTCTAGCACTTTCGCCGACCGAAGGGGAGCCGGTGCCCCGAGGCACCGACCGCCGATCGACCGCGGCTCGGGTCGATCGAGATAAGGAAGCGTTAACCATGGCCGTTTACCTTTCGGAAACCGACCGTCGATCCGCGGAGTTCGCGGGCCGATCGACCGTGCCCGAGGCCACATGCGTCTTCCCCCGCCGCCCCCCGCCAACGCCGACGCACCGGTCCCTGCGACCCCCCGCCGCGTCGGTTCGGCGCGCCGGTGTGGCGCCACCCTTCTCTTCGCTACGGTGATCCTGGCCACCGCCCCACTCGCCGCTCAGACGCGACCCACCGACGATGCCGACCCGCGCGATCCGCTGCGTCGCCCGTCGCTGCGCACCACGACCGCGAAACCCGCCGCCACCCGGACCCCGACCGGCCTGCCGTTGCGCGGCCGTCTCGATCCGAAGCGCGGCACCGAACCCCCGGCCGCCGCCGTGCCGCCGCCGGCCGGTCTCGACCCGCTCGCCGGCTCCGACCGGCTCGCCGATCCCGAACCGGCGACACTCGAGCCGATCGGTCGACCCACGGCCGCAGGACGCCCCTCGGCGACCACCCCGGCCACTGCCGGCGCGGCGCCGCAGCCGCGGATGACCGGCACCACACCGCCGGGCCGGATCGATCCGACGACCGGCCGCCCGCTCGTCCTCGGCACCGACGCCGGCCGCAGCGCGATCGAACCGACGAGCCGGGTCGGCCCGGTGAAGGGCGGCCCGACCATGGCGGAGACCGCCACCCAGCCACGCCCGCGCGACATCCTCGCCGACAAGCGCGACGAGGCGCTGATCGAGGACGAGGCCTATGCCGCTCTCGGCCTGCGCACCGGTGGATTCACCTGGTTGCCGGCGCTCGAGACCTCGGCCGGCTGGAGTTCCAACATCGCCTCGCGCGCCGGCGGCACCTCCGGTCTCACCTGGCGGGTGGCACCGGAACTGACCGGCCGCTCGGACTGGTCGCGTCATTCGCTGCAGGTCGAGTTGCGCGGCGCCTATCTCGGCAACACCCGCGATCACGACTACGACAAACCGACCTTCCAGGGCGCGCTCCGTGGTCGCGTCGACCTCGGTGAGGAGACCACCGTCGACGTCAAGGCCGGATGGTCGCACGACCGCCAGTCGACGTCGGCCGCCGACAACCCGGTGAACACCGTCGTCCCGGCGACGATCGAATCGAAGACCGCTTCGCTCGGCATCACCCGCGACGTCGGCCTCCTCGCCTTCACCCTGCGCGGCGACCTCGAACGGTCCGACTATTCCGGCGGCACCACTTCGACCGGTGCTTCGCTCGGCTCCGACATCCAGAACAACACCCGCCTGACCACCGCGGTGCGCGCCACCTACGGCTCGAAAGGCTCGATCCGCCCGTTCGTCGAGGTCCAGGTCTCCAAGCGTGACTATGACGACGCAGTTGTCGCCGGATCACCACGAGATGCGACCGGTGCGGCGGTCAAGGTCGGCATCGTCACCGATCTCGGCCCGAAACTGCGCGGCGAACTGTCGACCGGCTGGGGCATCGAGCGGCCCGACAAGGGCACTCTGCCGGACATGTCGGGTTGGTTGCTCGACGGCTCGCTGGTGTGGTCGCCGACCCGTCTGACCAGCGTCAAGCTCGACGCCAAGACCAGTTTCGAGGCGACGACGCTCGCCACCTCGCCCGGCGCCGTGACCCGGACCGTCGGGATCGGCGTCGACCACGCCCTGCGCCCCGACGTCGTCGCCTCCGCCGGCGTCGCGGTCACCGACAAACGCTACGTCGGCACCGCCCTGCGCGAGGACACCTGGGCCCTTTCGTCCGGCCTCACCTACAAGATCGACCGCACCATCCACACCTTCGTCAAGGGTACGCTGACCCGCTTCACCTCGTCGTCGGCCGCTGCCGACTACGATGCCGCCACCATCATGGTCGGCGTCCGCGTCCAGCGCTGACCCGCCGCATCGATCGACACGCCGAACCGCCGCCTTCGACGAAACGGCCGGCGCCCCGAGAGACGCCGGCCCCTGTCGTAGCGATCGCGAACCGGGCTCAGAGCCCCTTCAGGATCGCCTCGATCTCCGCCTTGAACTCGGCCCTCAGGTCCTTGCGTTCCAAGCCGTAGGCGACGTTGGCGGCGAGGAAGCCGACCTTGGAGCCGCAGTCGTAGGTCTTGCCTTCGAAGCGCACGCCCCAGAACGGCGCCTCGTCCATCAGCGAGCGCATCGAGTCGGTGAGCTGGATCTCGTTGCCGGCGCCACGCTCCTGGGTTTCGAGCAGTTCGAAGATGCGCGGCTGCAGGATGTAGCGGCCGTTGATGAAGAGGTTCGACGGCGCCGTGCCCTTGGGCGGCTTCTCCACCATCGAGGTGATGCGGAAGGCTTCGCCGCGGGCTTCGCCGACGCCGACGATGCCGTACTGATGGGCGAGCTCGGGCGGGCACTCCTCGACCGCCACGACGTTGCCGCCGGTCTCTTCGAAGACGTCGGTCATCTGGGCGAGACAGCTCTTGGTGCGGCCCTTCATGATCATGTCGGGCAGCATCACCGCGAAGGGCTCGTCGCCGACCAGATCGCGGGCGCACCACACCGCGTGGCCGAGGCCGAGCGGCTCCTGCTGGCGGGTGAAGGAGGTGGTGCCCGGCGGCGGCCGCTGGGCATCGAGAATGGCGAGTTCGGCCTTCTTGCCGCGCGAGCGGAGCGTCTGCTCGAGCTCGTAGGCGAGGTCGAAGTGATCCTCGATCACCGCCTTGTTGCGGCCCGTGACGAAGATGAAGTGCTCGATCCCCGCCTCGCGCGCCTCGTCGACGATGTACTGGATCACCGGTTTGTCGACGACCGTCAGCATCTCCTTGGGCATCGCCTTGGTGGCGGGCAGAAAGCGGGTCCCCAGGCCCGCGACGGGGAACACGGCTTTGCGGATCTTCTTCGTCATTCCGAGGACTTTCTCGCCTGTGGAACATCGCCGACGCGTCACCGACGGTGGCACGCCGCCTTGTGCGTAATCCATCGCCCCGATCGCGGCAAGCGCCGACCGGAGGCGGCGTCGCCGAGGCGCGCGACGTCTCGCGAATCCCCCGAAAACGCGGCGGAAGCATGAGGTTCCTGCGTTAAGACGGTGTTAAGTTCGAATTAACCATGATCACCGGGAGATGAACCGGCGCGCCGCCGGCGGATGCCGCCGCCCCACCCCGTCCGGGAGACTTCACGATGCCCAGCCCGCGCCGAGAGAACCGGACCTCGATCGACCTCGCGCTTCCCCGCCGTACCTTCCTGATCGGCGTCGGTTCGCTGGCGCTCGGCGCCTGCTCGGCCTCGCCGATCGCCGGCCTCGGCGCCGCCAAGGCGGAAACCGGTACGATCGCCACCCAGCCCGACGCCCCCGGCCCGGTCGCCTCGACCGGCTTCACCGAATGGGTCGCGACCTTCCGGGCGCGGGCGATGGCCAAGGGCATCTCGCCCGCCACCTACGACCGGGTGATGGCCGCCACCGTTCCCGACACCGCCGTCTACAAGTTCGACAAGGCCCAGCCGGAGTTCCAGGAACCGATCTGGCGCTATGTCGACCGCCGCACCGGTGAGTACAACGTCGACACCGGCAGGAAGCGCATTCGCGAGTACTCCGCCCTCTTCGATCGTATCGAAGAGAAATACGGCGTCGACCGATATCTTCTCTGCGGCCTGTGGGGGCTCGAGAGTTCCTTCGGCGATCTCGCGATCGCGCCGAAGTACATGCGCAAGGTCATCCCCTGCCTCGCCGCGCTCGCCTGGGGCGAACCACGCCGGCGCACCTATTGGGAGGCGGAACTTCTCAACGCCCTCGTCATCGTCGATCGCGGCTGGGCTCAGCCCGACGACATGATCGGCTCGTGGGCCGGCGCCATGGGGCACACCCAGTGGATGCCCGAGGTGTGGCTCGCCATGGGCGTCGACTTCGACGGCGACGGCCGCATCAACCCGTTCGGCAAGCCCGACGACGCGCTCGCCGGCACCGCCCGTTACATGGTCGAGCGCGGTCGCTACCGCCGCGGCGAGCCGTGGGGTCACGAAGTGATGCTGCCGGCGAAGTTCGACGCCGGCCTCGCCGACGGCAAGATCCAGAAGCCGATGGCCCAATGGGCGGCGATGGGCGTGCGCCGCGCCGACGGCAAGGAGTTCCAACGTCCCGACATGGTCGCCCGCCTCTGGTTGCCCGCCGGTATCAACGGCCCGGCCCTGGCTCTCGGCACCAATTTCTACGCGGTGAAGTCCTATAATCCGTCGCTGAAATACGCCCTCGCCATCTGCTACCTCTCCGACAAGATCCGCGGCCTCGGCGCCTTCGTGAAGGCCTGGCCGGTGGAGGAGCGCTCGCTCACCATGGCGGAGACCCAGGAGGTGCAGGAACGCCTGACCGCGCTCGGCTTCGACACCGGCGGCTCCGACGGCCGGTTCGGCGAGAAGACGCAAGGGGCGATCCAGGCCTGGCAGAAGTCGATCGGCATGCAGCCCGCCGACGGCTATCCCTCCGACAAGGTGCTCGCCCGCCTGCGTGGCGGTTGATGGACACCTCCCGGCGGAGCTGCGCGTACCGTCGGCACCACCGACGCCGTCGCGCCGCCTTCTGTGTCGCTGTACTCGTTTCGCCCGAATCTGCACTACACTGGCACCCGTGACCGAACCGGTGGCGGGCGCCGGACGTGACGAGGCGAGACGAACATGCGGCTGGGTCGCACGACCGTGATGCTCCTGGTGGCGACGCTCTTCGCCACCCTCGCCGTCGGTCCGGCCGCCGCCCAGCACGACCCGATCGGCGGGTTCTTCCGCGCCATCTTCGGAGTCCCGCAGTACCGCCAGTATCAAGTGCCGGCGCATCTCGATCCGCTCACTCAGCCGAAGAAGAAGGTCGAGCCCAAGATCGTCGAAACGCCGAAGAATCCCGACGCCCAGGTGGTGCTGGTGATCGGCGACATCGAGGCCCAGGGCCTCGGCTACGGCCTCCAGATGGCCTTCGCCGAGGAACCGTCGATCACCGTCGTGTCGAAGTCGCGCGCCGCCTCCGGTCTCACCCGGGAGGGCGACGGCGAATGGAGCACGTTGGCGACCAAGGTGCTCGTCGAGACCCGCGCCGACATGATCGTCGTCATGGTCGGCATCAACGACTTCCAGACCATCCCCGTCCCCGGCGCCAAGGGCCTGGAGGCCGGCGGCGAGGAATGGACGAAGGTCTACGGCGAACGCCTCGACAAGCTGGTCGCTCAGATCCGCGCGACGGGAAAGCCCTTCTGGTGGGTCGGCCTGCCGCCGACCGCCGACCCCGATCGCAAGCCGACGGCCCGCGCCGCCTATGCCGCTTTCCTCTCCTCGCTCAACGATCTGGCGCGCCCGCGCGTCCAGGCCGCCGGCGGCGGTTTCGTCGACATCTGGAACGCCTTCACCGACGAGGCCGGCCACTACACCCCGATGGGCCCCGACATCGACGGCCAGATCAAGAAGCTGCGCACCAACGACGGCGTCCTCTTCACCCGCGCCGGCCAGCGCAAGCTCGCCTTCTTCGTCGAACAGGAGATCCGCAAGGTGATGCGCGGCGGCTCGACGCCGGCGCTGCTCGCCGTGCCGGAGGAACCGCGCGTCGAACCGAAGCCGGAAGAGGTGATCGTCGGCGGCCCGCCGCCGTTGCCGCCGGCGCCCTGGACGGTGGTCGGCCCGATCGTCCCGCTCGGCCGTGTCGCCGGTCCCGACGGCGAGGGCGGCCTCGCCGGCGGACCGAGCCGCGTCCGAGCACCCGAGACCCTTCCCGGCGGCTTCCCCGTGGCCGCCACTCCGGCTCGGCGCCGCCTCGTCGACGGCCTGCCGATCGATCCACCGCCCGGCCGCGTCGACGACATCTCGCGACGGATGCCGTAGTCGCGCCCCGACGGATCCCGCCGCCCGCTTCCGAGACCGCCCCCCGAACGACGACGGCGCGCCCCGAGGGACGCGCCGTCGTTCGTTTCGTCGGTCGCCTGATCAGCGCGGCAGTTCGGTCTTGCCCATCAGGGTGAGGTCGATGGCACGCGCCGCCTGACGGCCCTCGCGGATCGCCCACACCACCAGACTCTGGCCGCGGCGCATGTCGCCGGCGGCGAAGACCTTCGGGATCGAGGTCGCGTAGGTCTCCTCGTTCGCCGCGACGTTGCCACGCCCGTCCTTGGCGACACCGAGCGCATCGATCAGTCCTTCGTGCACCGGCGCGACGAAGCCCATGGCGAGCAGCACGAGGTCGGCCTTGAGCACCTTCTCGGTGCCGGCGATCGGCTGGAACCGGGCGTCCACCTCGGCGATCTGCACCTCGGCGACCCGGCCGTCGACGCCGTCGAAGCGCGTCGCGGTGACGCCGAACAGCCGCTCGGCGCCCTCCTCGTGGCTCGACGAGGTCCGGAGCTTCAACGGCCAGTTCGGCCAAGTCGAGAGCTTGTCCTCCTTCTCCGGCGGGCGCGGCATGATCTCGAGCTGGGTGACCGAGAGCGCCCCTTGCCGCACCGAAGTGCCGATGCAGTCGGAGCCGGTGTCGCCACCACCGATCACCACCACGTGCTTGCCGCCGGCCAGGATCGGCATCACCTCGCCGAGCGGCTCGCCCGAGACGCGGCGGTTCTGCTGCGGCAGGAACTCCATGGCGAAGTGGATACCCGAAAGCTCGCGGCCGGGAGCCGGCAGATCACGCGGCTTCTCGGCGCCACCGGTGAGCAGCACCGCATCATAGAGATCGACCAGTTCCTTCGCCGACACGTCGAGACCGACGGTGGTGTTGAAGTGGAAGACCACGCCCTCGTCGACGATCTGCTTGACCCGGCGATCGACCACGGCCTTGTCGAGCTTGAAGTCGGGGATGCCGTAGCGCAAGAGGCCGCCGGCCTTGGCGTTCTTCTCGTAGACGTGGACCTCGTGACCGACGCGGGCGAGCTGCTGGGCGGCGGCGAGCCCGGCCGGACCGGCGCCGACGATCGCCACCTTCTTCCCCGTCTTCGTCCTGGCCGGTTGCGGCGTGAGCCAACCGTTCTTCCACGCCTTCTCCGAGACCGTCGCCTCGATCGTCTTGATGGTGACCGGCGTGTCGAACAGGTTGAGCGTGCACGCGGCCTCGCAGGGCGCCGGGCAGATGCGACCGGTGAAGTCCGGGAAGTTGTTGGTCGAGTGCAGGTTCTTCGCCGCCGTCTCGAAGTCGCCGTTGTAGACCAGGTCGTTCCAGTCGGGGATCTGGTTGTTCACCGGGCAGCCGCGGTGGCAGTAGGGAACGCCACATTCCATGCAGCGCGCCGCCTGCCGCTCGACGTCGGCGTCGGCGAGCGGCAGGGTGAACTCCTTGTAGTGGCGGATGCGGTCCGCCGCCGGCTGATACTTCAGTTCCTGGCGGTCGTACTCGAGAAAGCCGGTGACCTTGCCCATGGTCCAACTCCGTTCCTGGTTCCTCCGGTCGGCTGCCCGGGGCGCGGAGGTCGCGCTCGCTTCGGGTGGTCACCGCCGGTCGTGTCCGGTGCGGAGGCAGGCGAGGCCTGCCTCCCGATCTCCTCAGTCCGCGCCGATCACTCGGCCGCCTGACGCTGTTGCATCCGCTCGAGCGCCTTGCGGTACTCGACCGGCATGACCTTGACGAACTTCGGCCGGAACACCTCCCAGTGCTCCAGGATCTCCTTGGCGCGAGCCGAGCCGGTCCAGTGGAGATGGCTGGAGATGAGCTGCCACAGCCGCTCGTCGTCGTGACGGGTCATGTCGCCGGAGACGTCGACCTTGCCCTTGAAGTCGAGGTCGCCGCCCTGGTGGTGCAGCGTCTCCATCAGGATGTCCTCCTCGGGCACCGGCTCGAGCTCGACCATCGACAGGTTGACCCGCTTCTTGAACGAGCCGTCCTCGTCGAGCACATAGGCGATACCGCCCGACATGCCGGCGCCGAAGTTGCGGCCCGTCGGGCCGAGCACGACGACGATGCCGCCGGTCATGTACTCGCAGCCGTGGTCGCCCACGCCCTCGACCACCGCGATGGCACCCGAATTGCGCACCGCGAAGCGCTCGCCGGCGAAGCCACGGAAGTAGCATTCGCCCTCCACCGCGCCGTAGAGCACGGTGTTGCCGACGATGATCGACTTCTCCGGCACGATCCTGGAGACCGGGTTCGGCTTGACGATCAGCCGGCCGCCCGACAGGCCCTTACCGACGTAGTCGTTGGCGTCACCGACCAGCTCGAGGGTGACACCGCGTGCCGCCCAGGCGCCGAAGGCCTGACCGGCGGTGCCGGTCAACGTCACGTGGATCGAGTCCTCTGGCAGACCGGCGTGACCGAAGCGCTTCGCCACCTCGCCGGACAGCATCGCGCCGACGGAGCGATCGACGTTCTTGATCGCCGTCTCGATCCTGACCGGCTGACGGGTCTCCAGCGCCGACTGCGCCTTGGCGATCAGCTTGCGATCGAGCACGTCGTCGATCGGATGCTTCTGGCGCGAGGTGTGCCTGCGCTCCTCGGCCACCGCCTTGGGCATGTGGAACAGCCGCGTGAAGTCGAGGCCCTTCGCCTTCCAATGCGAGATCGCCGCCTTCTTGTCGAGAATGTCGGTGCGGCCGGTGACCTCGGAGAGCTTGCGGAAACCGAGCGACGCCAGGATCCGCCGCACTTCTTCGGCGACGAAGAAGAAGTAGTTGATCACGTGCTCGGGTTGGCCGTGGAAGCGCTTCCTCAGCACCGGGTCCTGGGTGGCGATGCCGACCGGGCAGGTGTTGAGATGGCACTTGCGCATCATCAGGCAGCCGGCGGCGATCAGCGGTGCCGTGGCGAAACCGAAACCGTCGGCGCCGAGCATGGCCCCGACGATGACGTCGCGGCCGGTGCGCACACCGCCGTCGACCTGGAGCTCGACGCGCGAGCGCAGGCCGTTGATCACCAGCGTCTGCTGGGTCTCGGCGAGACCGATCTCCCAAGGGCTGCCGGCGTGCTTGATCGAGGTGAGCGGGCTCGCGCCGGTGCCACCCTCGAAGCCGGAGATGGTGATGTGGTCGGCGCGCGCCTTGGCGACGCCGGCGGCGAC
>CALMFH010000123.1 GCA_937864925.1 uncultured Alphaproteobacteria bacterium
CGGCGCCTGCTATCCGCCGTGCCCGCCGATGCAGATCAACGGCGCGGACTCGACCCGCATCGCGATCTGGGTGGGTGGCAAGCACTCGAACGCCCGCTCCAAGCCGACCTTCCACAAGCTGGTCGTCGCCAACCTGCCGAACAACGCCCCGCGTTGGCCGGAAGTGGCCGACGTCGTGCGCAAGATCCTCTACGCGTACAAGGACAACGCCAAGGACTTCGAGCGCATGGGCGAGTGGATCGACCGCATCGGTTGGCCGCGCTTCTTCGAGCTGACGGGCCTCGCCTTCACCAAGCATCACATCGATACCTGGGTCGGCGCGCGTCACAACATGAACATGTCGGCTCACGTGCGCTTCTGATCCGGAACCGCCGGAGGCGTTGAGGGACGCCTCCGGCCGATCCGGCAGCAAAGAGAAAAATCGGCATTCGGGGGAGGAAGTCCCGTGAAGATCGGAGTGGTGGTCAACGAAGGACCGTATACGCATCAGGCGTCCGATACGGCCTACCAGTTCACCAAGGCGGCACTGGAGAAGGGGCACGAGATCTTTCGTGTGTTCTTCTACCACGACGGCGTCAACAACGCGACGCGTATGACCGTGCCGCCGCAGGACGAACGCAACGTCCAGAAGAACTGGTCCGAATTGTCGGCGAAGTACAATCTCGACCTGGTCGTCTGCATCGCTGCCGCACAGCGCCGCGGCATTCTCGACGAGAGCGAGGCCAAGCGCCACGGCAAGGGCGAAGGCTCGGCCAATCTGGCCCCCGGCTTCCGCATCTCGGGTCTGGGTCAGCTGATCGAGTCCGGCATCCAGGCCGACCGTCTCGTGGTCTTCGGTGACTGAGGGGAAACGACCATGTCCGACACCAAGCGTTTCCTCTACGTCAACCGCAAGGCGCCGCACGGCACCATCTATGCGCTCGAGAGCCTCGAAGTGGTGCTGATCGGCGCCGCCTTCGAGCAGGACGTCTCTCTCGCCTTCCTCGACGACGGTGTGTTCCAGCTCATCAAGAAGCAGGCCACCACCGGCATCGGCGTGAAGAACTTCGCTCCGGTCTACCGGGCGCTCGGCGACTACGACGTCAAGAAGATCTTCGTCGAGCGCGAGAGCCTCGAGGAGCGGGGTCTCTCCGAGGACGACCTGATGGAGATCGTCCACGAGGACGACGAGGAAGAAGAACACAATTCGATCGAGATCGTCGACCGCGCCCGCATGGCCGAAATCATGGCGGCGCAGGACGTGATCCTGAGCTTCTGAGAAGGGCGGAACCACTCATGTCGACGCTCCACACCGTGAACAAGTCGCCTTTCGAACGCGGCAGCCTCGCTTCGGCGCTGGCGCACGCGCTGCCGGGTGACGCCGTTCTTCTCATCGAAG
Source organism: uncultured Alphaproteobacteria bacterium (assembly GCA_937864925.1). Taxonomy (GTDB): domain Bacteria; phylum Pseudomonadota; class Alphaproteobacteria; order Rhizobiales; family Ancalomicrobiaceae; genus CALBKH01. The sequence goes on from CALMFH010000123.1 coordinate 1,379, forward strand.
ACGCCGTGGTCGGCGCGCGGGCCGCCGCGTCCAAGACCGCGGAGATGATGAAGGCGGCGATGCCCGCCTGCTCGCTCTACGTCCTCGGGCCGGATCTTTCGGCCCGCGGCATCCCCTCGACCGACGTGGTCGAAGGTGTGACTGTCGTCGATTACCCCGGGTTCGTCGACCTGGTGGCCGGTCACGACAAGACCCAGGCCTGGCTCTGATCCCGAGTCGGCCCGAACACGAAATCACCCTGCGGAGGAAATCATGGGTTATCAGTGGAACGGACAGGAAATCGCTGCGGACGAGGAAGGCTATCTCACCGACCTGTCGCAGTGGAACCCCGAGCTCGCTCTCCTCATCGCCGAGGACGAGAAGGTCGCCATGACCGACGAGCATTGGGAAGTGGTGAACTTCCTGCGCGAATACTATGACGAGTACCAGATCGCTCCGGCCATCCGGGTGCTCACCAAGGCGCTCAAGAAGAAGCTCGGCGAAGAGAAGTCGACGAACAAGTATCTGTACGACCTCTTCCCCTACGGCCCGGCCAAGCAGGCGTGCAAGATCGCCGGTCTGCCCAAGCCGACCGGCTGCGTCTGACGCGACCTGCTCCGGACGGCTGCCGCGAGCGGCGCCGTCCGGACACCGACAACGAGACCTCGAAGGTCCAATTACGGATGGCAGGGGGGACGCCCGTGCTGACGACGATCTACGCTTGTCTTTTCTACGTCGCGACCGTGGTGCTGGTGGTGGGCTTCGCCAACCGCATCCGGCAGTTCGCGATGACGCCGGCCCCGCTCAAGATCCCGACGATGCCGGCTCCGACGACGAAGACCGGCGTGGCCTTCCGTCTGTTCCGTGAAGTGGCCTTCTTCGAGAGCCTTTTCAAGTCCAACAAGTGGATCTGGGTGTTCGGCTGGGTCTTCCACATGGCGCTCGCCGTGGTGCTGATCCGCCACCTGCGTTACTTCGTGCATCCGGTTCCGGAGGTCCTGGCCTTCGTCCAGCCGTTCGGGGTGCTCGCCGCCTTCGCCATGGTCGCCGGCCTCGCCGGCCTGTGGGCACGGCGCTTCGTCGTCGAACGCGTCCGCTACATCTCGCGGCCGTCGGACCATCTCATGCTCGCCCTGCTGATGGGCATCGGGCTGTCCGGCATGATGATGAAGTTCGTCGCCCACACCGACATCGTCGCGGTCAAGGCCTTCTTCCTCGGCCTGATGCGCTTCTCGATCCAGCCGATCCCGGCCGATCCGATCCTGCTCGTCCACCTCACTCTGGTGGCGGTGCTGATGATCGTCTTCCCCTTCTCCAAGCTGGTCCACTCCGCCGGCGTGTTCTTCTCGCCCACCCGCAACCAGGTCGACAACTCCCGTGAGGTCCGTCACCTGGCGCCGTGGGCGGCGAAGCTCGAAGCCGACAGGGCGAGGTGAAAGCGATGTACGTCACGACCGACCCCTCCGAAGCGAAGCAGATCGATCCGTTGGAGATGCCGACGCTGTGCCCCGGCGCCATGGCGGCCTCGAACCCGTGGGTCGCAGGACCCGATCATCAGGCCTCCTGCGGTTTCCCCGGCGAGCTCGTCGACAACTGGCAGGAGAAGGCCATCGAGAAGATGGGCGAGCTTCTCGGCAAGTACCGCTCGCTGAAAGTCTATCTCGACAGCTGCGTGAAGTGCGGCGCCTGCACCGACAAGTGCCACTACTTCCTCGGCACCGGCGATCCGAAGAACATGCCGGTGGCCCGTCAGGACCTGCTGCGCAAGGTCTACCGTCGCTACTTCACCCTCGCGGGCAAGTGGTTCCCGTCGCTGGTCGGCGCCGAGGATCTGACCGAAGAGGTGCTGAACGACTGGTACACCTATTTCCACCAGTGCTCGCAGTGCCGCCGTTGCTCGGTGTTCTGCCCATACGGCATCGACACCGCCGAGATCTCGATGGCCGGTCGTGAGATCCTCGACCACATCGGCAAGGGCCAGAAGTACTGCAACGAGATCATCGGCAAGGTCCACACCATCGGCAACAACCTCGGCCTCAGGCCGAACGCGTTGCGCTCGACGCTCGAGGGCCTCGAGGAGGACATCGAGGACGACATCGGCGTGCCGGTGAAGCTGCCGCTCGACGTCAAGGGTGCCGACATCCTGCTCGTCACCCCGTCGGCCGACTTCTTCGCCGAGCCGCACATCGACGGTCTGATCGGCTATGCCAAGGTGTTCCATGCTGCCGGCGCCAGTTGGACGATCTCGTCCTTCGCCTCGGAAGCGGCGAACTTCGGCATGTTCATCGGCTCCTACGAGAACATGCGTCAGATCTCGCTCAGGATCCGCCAGGCAGCGCTCGACCTCGGGGTCAAGCGCATCGTCTTCGGCGAGTGTGGCCACGCCTGGCGCGTCGCCTACTCGTTCCTCAACACGCTCGCCGGGCCGTTCGACTTCCTCGATCCGCGCTATCCGGTGCCGCAGCACATCTGCGAGTACACCTGGGATCTGATCGAGCAGGGCAAGCTCCAGTTCGACAAGTCGAAGAACGACCACATCAAGCTGACCTTCCACGACAGTTGCAACGTGGCGCGTGCCACCCGCATGGGCGACATGCCGGGCGGCCAGTTCGAGATCCCGCGCAACATCCTGAAGACGGTCTGCAACCACTACTTCGACATGCCGGCCGACACCATCAAAGAGGCGACGTTCTGCTGCGGTGGTGGCGGCGGTCTCTTGACCGACGAACTGATGGACCTGCGCAAGAAGGGCTCGAGCCCGCGCATGAAGGCGCTGCAGACGGTCCAGCAGGAACACGGCGTCACCCACATGGCGGCGATCTGCGCGATCTGCAAGACGCAGTTCTCCAAGGTCATGCCCGATTACGGGTTCGAGCGCGACTCGATCCTGAGCGTCCACCAACTGGTTTCAAACGCCATCATTCTCGAAGCGCCGCACGACGAAGAATGAGACCGGTGAATTCGAACACCGGCGCGGCCGGGGGAGGAAAGACATGAACGAGAACGCCAACCCGAAGAAGCTGACTTTCCGCCGCTTCAAGTCTGGCGAGAGCATGTGGAAGTGGGGAGATCTCCAGGAGAAGATCTTCACCGCCGACAAGTCTCACAAGTGCCCGACCTACGTCCATCGCGCGCCGCCGTGTCAGGCCGGCTGCCCGTCGGGCCACGACATCCGCGGCTGGCTCGCCATCGCCCGCGGCATGGACAAGTCGCCGGTCGCAGGGCAAGCGTGGCAGCAGTACGCCTTCGAGCGCATGGTCGAAGCCAACCCGTTCCCCTCGGTGATGGGCCGCGTCTGCCCGGCGCCGTGCGAGGACGGCTGCAATCGCAACGAGGTCGACGAGTTCGTCGGCATCAACGCCGTCGAGCAGTACGTCGGTGACTGGGCGATCGACAACGGCATGAAGCTGCCGGCGCCGGCGGCGGAGACGGGCAAGTCGGTCGCGGTCGTCGGCGGCGGTCCGGCCGGCCTCGCCGCCGCGGCCTTCCTGCGTCGCTCCGGTCACGCCGTCACCATCTACGAGGCGCACGATCGTCTCGGCGGCATGATGCGCTTCGGCATTCCGGGCTATCGCACGCCGCGCGACCGACTCGACGCCGAGATCGGCCGCATCCTCGACACCGGTGTCGAGGCGAAGCTCAACTGCCGCGTCGGCACCGACGTGACGATCGAGGCGCTCGAGGCGAAGCACGACGCCATCTTCTGGGCGCTCGGCGCGCAGAAGGGCCGTCCGCTGCCGGTTCCCGGTTGGGACGTCGAGGGCTGCATCACCGGTGTCGAATTCCTCGACGCCTTCAACCAGGGCTGGGTGTTCTCGACCGCGCCGCGTGTCGTCGTGGTCGGCGGTGGCGACACCTCGATCGACGTCGCCTCGGTCGCCCGCCGTCTCGGTCACATCTCGGCCGAGGCCGTGAAGGATCGCGCCGGGGCGGAGAACCTCGGCTTCGCCGCCCACGACGTCGCCGGCACGATGGCCCGCGGCGGCGTCCAGGCGACGCTGACCTCGCTGTTCCCGATGTCGCAGATGACCGCTGCCGAGCGTGAGCGCGAAGATGCGCTGCGTGAAGGTGTCGACATCCGTGACGGCGTCATGCCGCTCGAGGTGCTGTCGAAGGACGGCAAGGTCACCGGCCTGCGCATGTGCAAGTGCACCATGAAGGGCATGGTGCCGATGCCGATCGAGGGCACCGAGTTCACCCTCGAGTGCGACATGGTCGTCTCGGCGATCGGCCAGATGGGCGATCTCGCCGAGGGGCTGGAGAGCCTCGACAACGGCCGTGGCTTCATCGGCGTCGACGGCGTCTACAAGGTGAAGGGCAAGGACAAGCACTTCGCCGGCGGCGACGTGCTGCGGCCGCACCTGCTCACCACCGCGATCGGCCACGGCCGCATCGCCTCGCAGGTGATCGACGCCTTCCTCGCCGGCGACGGCCTCGACAAGCGGCCGAAGGTCGACGTCAACCAGTTCCGTCTGCTCGAGGAGCTGCATCAGCGCGGCCTGGAGCCGGACCCCTACGATCACCTGCAGGCGCGTGGCACCTCGAGCGCCAAGTTCGCGGTCCACAACTACGAGGACCGCGGCGCGAGCCACGTCATCCCGCACGACGATCTGTTCAAGGGTCACTTCCAGAACGACCCGCGCGAACATCGTCAGGAGATCCACGTCGACGCCGCCAACGTCATCGGCAACTTCGACGAGCGCATCACCGGCCTCACCGAGGAACAGGCGCGTCACGAGGGCAAGCGCTGCATGAGCTGCGGCATGTGCTTCGAGTGCGACAACTGCGTGATCTATTGCCCGCAGACCGCGGTCGAGCGCGTGCCGAAGAAGGAACGGGCGCTCGGACGCTATGTGACGACCGACTACGCCAAGTGCGTCGGCTGTCACATCTGCAAGGACGTCTGCCCGACCGGGTACATCCAGATGGGCCTCGGGGAGTGAGGTGATGAGCGAGCGATCGTCCCTCGAGCGACTGCTGCTCGTGGTGAGCCTGCTGGTGATGACGGTGCTCGCCGGCATCATCGGCGCCCACGCGGGCGAGGTGCCGCTGCCGGCGGTGCCGAAGGCGACGGCCGGGTCCTGCGTGGCGCCGCCGGAAGTCATGCGGCGCAGCCACATGTCGATGCTGCAGCACGGGCGCGACCTCTCGGTCCGTCAGGGCGAACGCATCGACGGCGGTCGGCTCACCGGTTGTGTCAACTGCCACGCCGTCTCCGACGGTAAGGGCGGGGCGGTGACGGTCTCCTCGCCGCAACACTTCTGCCGTGCCTGCCACGACTACGCGGCGGTGAAGATCGACTGCTTCGAATGCCACGCGTCGCGGCCGGAGCAGGCGCCGAAAGCCTCGGACGCCTCGCCGGACGTGCCGGCCTCGGCTCACGCGGCGCTCGCCGACTACGCCAAGGAGATCGCTCGATGACCGATCGTTCGCAATCCTGCGGCGGGTCCTGTGGCTGCAAGCCGGAGGCCGAGACCGTCGACGAGAGCCGGCGCGGTTTCCTCGCCGGCGCGGCGGCGGCGGGCGCGACGGTTCTGGCGCCGGGCGTCACCCTCTACGCCTACGGCACCGCCGAGGCGGCGGCGGCCGGGGCCGATCCGAAGAAGCGCTGGGGCCTCTTGATCGACGTCTCCAAGTGCGTCGAGGGCTGCACCGGCTGCGTCACCGCCTGTCAGACCGAGAACGGCTGGAAGACCACCGGCAAGCCGGCGACGGATCCGCAATGGATCCGCAAGGTCACCCTGCGCGATCCGAAGTCGGGCGCGACGCGTTCGGCTCCGGTGATGTGCCAGCACTGTGCCGAGCCGCCCTGTGCCGACGTCTGCCCGACCGGCGCGTCGTTCAAGCGCGCCGACGGCATCGTGCTGGTCGACCGGCACCGCTGCATCGGTTGCCGCTACTGCATGATGGCCTGCCCCTACAAGGCGCGCTCCTTCGTGCACGAGGCGCTCGAGGATCAGAAGCCGCACGCGCCGCGCGGCATGGGCACGGTGGAGGGCTGCACGCTCTGCGTCCACCGGGTCGACAAGGGTGTGGCGCCGGCCTGCGTCGAGGCCTGCGCCCAGACCGCGGGTGCCATCATGTTCGGGGACATCGCCGATCCCAAGTCGGAGATCTCGAAGGTGATCGCCACCTACGCCACCATGCAGATCCGCGGCGACCTGGGCGTCGACCCGGGCGTGCGCTACCGCAACCTGTGAGGACGAACGATGGCGAACGTCGTCTATACCGAATGTCGGGGCGGTCAGCGGTTCTGGACGCTCTTCGCCGGCCTCGTCGTGCTGGTGATGATCGGCGCCGTCTCGGCGCTCTACATGGAGCACGAGGGCCACATCGTCACCGGCATGTCCAACGAGATCGTCTGGGGCCTGCCGCACGTCTTCGCGGTGTTCCTGATCGTCATCGCCTCGGGCGTGCTCAACATCGCCTCTCTCGGATCGGTGTTCGGTGAGATGCACTACAAGCCCAAGGCGCGTCTGTCGGGCGTCCTGGCGATCACCTTCCTGGTCGGCGGCCTCGCCATCCTGGTGCTCGATCTCGGGCGTCCGGACCGCCTGACCGTGGCGATGACCAACTACAATTTCCGTTCGATCTTCGCCTGGAACGTCATCCTCTATTCCGGCTTCATCGGTGTCGTGATCGCCTATCTGGTGGTGCAGATGACGAAGGCATGGGTGAAGTTCACGCCCTACGTCGGTCTCGCCGCCTTCCTCTGGCGTCTGACGCTGACCACCGGTACGGGCTCGATCTTCGGCTTCCTGATGGCGCGTTCGCCCTATGCCTCGGCGGTGTTGGCACCACTGTTCATCGCCATGTCGCTGGCCTACGGCCTCGCCGTCTTCATCCTGATCCGTCTGGCGCTGGAGACCTCGGCGAGCCGGGCGCTCGGCGAGGAACTGCTGCAGCGGCTGATGCGTCTGCTGGTGATCTTCATCGGCTCGGTGCTCTATTTCTCCGGCGTGTTCCACTTCACCTCGATCTACACCGCTTGGCGGGTCGACTGGGAAGCCTATCTGCTGCTCGACGGCGGCCTCTACTCGCTGCTGTTCTGGGGGGTCTACGTCCTCGTCGGAACACTGATACCGATGGCGATGCTCTACGGGCGGACGGGCGTGACCCGCCAGCGCGAGATCCTCGCCACGGTGATGGTGCTGCTCGGTGGCTTCGCCCACATCTACGTCATCATCATCGGTGGTCAGGCCTATCCGCTGAAGCTCTTCCCCGGCTACGAGGTGACGAGTTCGTTCAACGACGGTGTGGTGGCGCGCTACGTGCCGAGCCTGCCCGAACTCGGCCTCGGTCTGGGTGGCGCTGCGCTGGCGCTGGCCATGGCGATGATGGCGATGCGGCTGTTCCGCCTGCTGCCCAAGGGGAACGGGGAGAGCTATGGCACCGCGCCCTGAGATCCGGACGACCGCTGCCGCCGCGCCGCGCGGGATCGACCCGCGCCTCGCGGCGGTGCGGCCGCGGCTCCTGATCTCGGCGGCGCACAAGTCGTCCGGCAAGACCACCTTCACCACCGGCCTCGCCGCGGCGCTGACGGCGCGCGGCCTCGTGGTCCAGACCTACAAGAAGGGTCCGGACTACATCGACCCGCTGTGGCACGCCCGAGCGACGCGGCGGCCCTGCTACAATCTCGATTTCAACACCCAGGATCCGGCCGAGATCGAGGCGACCATCGCCGCTCACGCGGCCGGCGTCGACTTCGAGCTGATCGAAGGCAACAAGGGCCTGCACGACGGCGTCGATCTCGAGGGACGGGATTCGACCGCGGCACTCGCCAAGCTGGTCGGGGCGCCGGTGATCCTGGTGCTCGACGCCTTCGGCATGACCCGTGGCATCGCGCCTCTGGTGATGGGCTATCAGATGTTCGACCGTGAGGTCGACATCCGCGGCATCGTCCTCAACCGGGTGGCGACGGCGCGTCAGGAGGCCAAGCTCCGCCAGGCGCTCGAACGCTACACCGACCTGAAGGTGCTGGGCTGCATCGGCCGTTCCGCCGATCTCGCCGTGGCCGAGCGCCATCTCGGCCTCACCACGCCGCAGGAGACCGACAACGTCGAGCGCATCGTCTCCCATCTCGCCGAGACGGTGGCGGCCGACGTCGACGTCGACACGGTGATCGAGTTGGCGAGCCGCCCGGCGCACGGCCGCCGCGCCGATCTGGCGCCGCGCCTCGTCACGACACCGCTCGTCTCGGTCGAAGCCGAACCGGTGACCATCGGTGTGGTGCGCGACGAGGCTTTCTGTTTCTACTACCAGGACGATCTCGAGGCGCTGGAACGGGCCGGTGCACGGCTCGAGTATTTCTCGGCTCTCGATACGCCGCATCTGCCACCGGTCGATGGGCTGATCATCGGCGGCGGCTTCCCGGAGAGCCATGTCGCACGTCTTTCCGCCAACACGACACTCCGGCGCGACATCGCCCGGGCGTCGGCGGATGGCCTCCCGATCTACGCCGAATGCGGCGGGCTGATGTATCTGGCCCGGTCGATCGCCTGGAACGGCGAAACCGGCGAGATGGTCGGCATCGTGCCGGCGGATGCCGTCGTCCACGACCGACCGCAGGGACGTGGTCTGGTGGTGATGGAGGAGACCGCGGCGATGCCGTGGCCGGCGCCGGCGGGCGCGACGTCGCCGGTGCGGGTCAAGGCGCACGAATTCCACTACGCCCGGCTGGAGAACCTCGCCCCCGGCTGCCGCTTCGCCTACCGGGTGGTGCGCGGTGACGGCATCACCGGCGAGAGCGACGGCATCGTGGTCGGCAACACGATGGCGAGCTTCACTCACCTGCGCGACACCTCGCGGGCGCGCTGGGCGGAACGTTTCGTCGCTTTCGTTCGGGCGCGGGCCGAGGAGAAACGCGCGCCGACCGCGGGTTCGGGCCTGGTCGGGGCGACGCGGTCCGGCGGCGGTCGGCCGCTCGGGGCGGCTGCCGTTCTGCGCGGAGAGGATCGATGACCGGCGACGCGGCGAAGGCGCCGGACGTGCGGCGAGACGGAGAGGGCTACCTCGTCGACCCGACCGACTGGAGCGAGGACTTCGCCCGGAGGGTGGCGGTCGAAGAGGAGATCGAACTGACGGAGGAACACTGGTCGGTCATTCGGTTCATGCGTGAGTGGCAGGAACACCATCAGGTGTCCCCCGACGCCCGCCACGTCATGAAACATCTGACCGCAGAATTCGGGGCGACGCGCAATCGGCTGTTCGAGCTGTTTCCCTACGGTTACGTCCGTCAGGCCTGCAAGATCGCAGGAATGCGGCGTCCGAGGGTCTGGAGCACCGGGTGAGCGGGCACCGGGACGGGCGACGAGAGGAGCGAAAACTCCCGTATCGTTCGTGGTTTCGCGGTTTCGGCATGGTGGATGTCCACCTATTCTGAAACGCCGAAGGGTCCTCCGACCAGCGCTCCGGGCGACCGTGGCGAGGGGGGATGAGACCCGGGAGGGGCCGGCGCTCGGGGGAGCGCGATCGGCTTGGTCGATGGAGGTTTCGATGGCACATGTGGTGGTTCTCGGCGCCGGCCTCGGTGGCGTCGTCATGGCCTACGAGATGAAGGATCAACTGCGTCCGGGCGACAAACTGACCGTCGTGACCAAGGATCCCAAATATCATTTCGTTCCGTCGAATCCGTGGATCCCGGTGCGCTGGCGTCAGCGCGAGGACATCCAGATCGACCTGGCGCCGACCTTCGCCAAGCGCGGCATCGATTTCAAGCCGGTCCCGGCGGCCAAGGTCCATCCGGAGCAGAACAGGATCGAACTGGTCGACGGATCGGAGATCACCTACGACTTCCTGATCATCGCCACCGGTCCCGAACTCGCCTTCGACGAGATCGAGGGCTTCGGCCCCGAGGGCAACACTCAGTCGATCTGCCACATCGATCACGCCGAGAAGGCGGCCGTCGCCTTCGACGAGTTCTGCAAGAAGCCCGGGCCGATGATCCTCGGCGCGGTGCAGGGCGCTTCGTGTTTCGGCCCGGCCTACGAGTTCACCTTCATCCTCGACACCGAGCTGCGTCGCCGCAAGATCCGCGACAAGGTGCCGATGACCTTCGTCACGGCGGAGCCCTACATCGGCCATCTCGGCCTCGACGGCGTCGGTGACACCAAGGGCCTGCTCGAGAGCGAGATGCGCGAGCACCACATCAAGTGGATGACCTCGAGCCGGGTGAAGAAGGTCGAGCCCGGCAAGATGTTCGTCGAGGAAGTGGCCGACGACGGCTCGGTGAGGGCCTCGCACGAGATGCCGTTCGGTTTCGCGATGATGCTGCCGGCCTTCCGCGGCATCGGGGCGGTCCGCGGTGTCGACGGCCTGGTCAACCCGCGTGGCTTCATCGTCGTCGACAAGCACCAGGCCAATCCGAAGTACCGCAACGTGTTCTCGGTCGGCGTCTGCGTCGCCATCCCGCCGATGGGCCCGACCCCGGTGCCGTGTGGCGTGCCGAAGACCGGCTTCATGATCGAGTCGATGGTGACGGCGACCGCCCTCAACATCGGCCAGATCCTCAGGGGCGGCGAGAGCACTCACGAGGCGACCTGGAACGCCGTTTGTCTGGCCGACTTCGGCGACTCTGGCGTCGCCTTCGTCGCCCAGCCGCAGATCCCGCCGCGCAACGTCAACTGGTCGTCGTCGGGCAAGTGGGTGCACGCGGCGAAGATCGGCTTCGAGAAATACTTCATCCGAAAGATGCGTCGTGGTGAGAGCGAACCCTTCTACGAGAAGGCGATGCTCGACTTCCTCGGCATCGGCAAGCTGAAGAAGACCACCTGACGAGATCGGTCGGCACCGCGGGGCCACGCGGCACCGAGCCTACGATCCCCGTCGTTCCGAACCACCTGCGATGCGGAGAGGGCGTCGCGGGAGAGTGTGTGCCGTCGAAGGAGAGATGAATTGGCCGTCGCTTCGCGTCTGAGTTCGTTCCTGCCGGATCTGCTGCCGTTCCGCGGCTGGCTACCGATGCTCGACCGCAGGACGGTCTCCGCCGACCTGATGGCGGGCCTGACGGGCGCGGTCGTCGTGCTGCCGCAGGGCGTCGCCTTCGCCACCATCGCCGGCATGCCGCCGGAATACGGCCTCTATGCCGGCATCGTCCCGGCGATCGTCGCCGCGCTGTTCGGCTCCTCCTGGCATCTGGTCTCGGGCCCGACGACGGCGGCGTCGCTGGTGCTCTACTCCTCGCTCTCCGGTATGGCGGAACCCGGCAGCGCCGAATACGTCAATCTGGCGCTGACCGTGGCCTTCATGGTCGGGGTGCTCGAGATCGTGATGGCGCTGTTCAAACTCGGCACCATCGTCAACTTCATCTCCCACTCGGTGGTGATCGGCTTCACCGCCGGTGCCGGCGTGCTGATCGCCATCAACCAGGTGAAGAACTTCACCGGTATGGCGATTCCGCGCGGCGCCCACCCGCACGAGGTGCTGGTCCACGTCCTGAGTAACTTCGGCGAGATCTCGTGGCCGACGGTGGCGATCGGGTTGTCGACGCTGGCGACCGGCATCGTGGTGCGCAATCGTCTACCGCGGATTCCCTACATGATCGTGGCGATCCTGGTCGGATCGTTGGTCGGGGTGCTGTTGAAGGCGACCGCCGGGGCGAAGTTCGCCACCGTCGGGGCGCTGCCGGCGAGTCTGCCGCCCCTGTCGGCGCCGAGTTTCGATCCAGAAGTCTGGCGCGACCTCGCCCCGACGGCGGTCGCCATGACCATGTTCGCCCTCACCGAGGCACTGTCGATCGCCCGTGCGCTCGCCGTGCGCTCGGGTCAGCACATCGACGCCAACCAGGAATTCTTCGGCCAGGGCCTCTCCAACTTGGCCGGTGCCTTCTTCTCCGGCTATGTCGCGACCGGCTCGTTCAACCGCTCCGGGCTCAACTATGACGCCGGTGCGCGGACGCCGCTCGCCGCGATCGTCGCCGGCGGGCTGTTGATGGTGCTGGTCTTCGTCCTCGCCCCTTACGCCGTCTACATGCCGCTCGCCGCCATGGCCGGCGTGTTGTTCCTGGTCGCCTGGGGGTTGATCGACTGGCACCACATCGCCCAGATCGTCAAGACGTCGAAGTCCGAGACGGCAGTGATGGCCGTGGTCTTCGTCGCCTCGCTGGTGCTGGAGCTCGAGTTCGCGATCTTCCTCGGCGTCATGCTGTCGCTGCTGCTCTATCTCAACCGCACCTCGAACCCGTTGATCATCCCGCGGGTGCCCGACCCGATGAGCGCCGGGCGCAAGTTCACCACCGCCGGCGGCGATCTGGTCGAGTGCCGCCAGCTCCGCATCATCCGCATCGACGGCTCGCTGTTCTTCGGCGCGGTCAATTCCTTCCAGGAGACGCTGCGCGGCTACGAGAAGGAGATCCCGGACGTCCGCTTCCTGGCGATCGTCATGTCGGGGGTGAACTTCGTCGATCTCGCCGGCGCCGAGGCGCTGGTGCAGATGTCGAAGCGCTGGCGGGCGCGCGGCGGCGGGCTCTATCTCATCCGGGTCAAGGACCGGGTGATGGAGATCCTGGACCGCGGCGGTTACATCGACGAGATCGGGCGCGAGAACATCTTCGATTCGAAGACCGAGGCGCTCCGCACCCTCTACCGCTACTTCGACTACAACGAGTGCCGGACCTGCGGCCGACGTGTCTTCGTCGAGTGCGCCCGCATGGGCAAGCAGGAACCGACCGAAGCCGATTTCGACGACGACGAACCCGTGCCGAAAGCCGCCACCGCGGCGCCGGCGGCGGGGTGAGACGACAGGCGATCCGCGACGGGTCGTGAACGAGATTGTGCCCGCGTGCGTGGGCGACCAGAGGAAACGACGACACAATGGCCAGGGATCCGGCGATCGAAACCTCACCCGTCGTCAACGACGAGGTGAAGTACACGACCTGCTACATGTGCGCCTGCCGATGCGGCATCAAGGTGCACCTGAAGGACGGGCTCGTCCGCTACATCGAGGGCAACC
>CALMFH010000124.1 GCA_937864925.1 uncultured Alphaproteobacteria bacterium
GCGTCTTCAGGCTGTCGGAGAAGCCGACGCCGCGGATGTCGACCTTGGTGGCGTCGCCGAAGATAGCCGCCGCGGCCATGCGGCAGAAATCGACGTTGAAGCCCTGGAACACGCCCTGGGCGTCCGGCACCGAGAAGCCCGGCGACTTCGGATTGACGATGCAGATGATCTTACCGTCCTTCTTGATCTGATCGAGGACGGGGCCGGCTTCGGCCGTGACGGGCACGACGGCGGTGGCGACGAGCGCCGCCGCCAGGACTGTTCTGATCGACATCTGACACCTCTCCGGTGATCGCGCGCGGGCGATGGACGATCGAACAGTAAGCCGGGTCGACTTGCCGCCACAAGCGCGACCACGCAGAAGGAGCGATGCGTCCACGGTCTTCCCGGTCGTGGGTCGATACGCTCTCAATCCGACGGTGAGTGTCCCTCGGCGACGGCGTGCAGGTGGTGGATCTGCGCGGCGGTCTCGACCGCCTCGGCGGCGTGGTCGCGGCGCACCCGGGCGACCGCCGTCTCGGCGTCGAGCCCGGCGATCCCGATCAGCAGGCGGGCGGCGATGGTGCCGGTGCGTCCGAGGCCGGCGCGGCAGTGGAGGGCGACGGTCTCGCCCTGCGCCAGCCTTTCGGCGAGGCCGGCATCGCGCCAGCCGGCTTCGAAGGCCGCGTCCGGTACGCCGTAGTCGGCGATCGGCAGATGCAGGAGAGCGAGGCCGGCGGCGGCAACCTCGGCGCGCCAGTCGGCGAACGGCAGGGGTAGTTCCTTGGCCTCGACCAGGGTGACCAGTAGGCCGGCGCCACTCGCCGAGATGCGTGCGAGGTCGCGCCGGATCGCGGCGAGGTCGGCCTCGCCCTCCCAGGTGCCCGGGCAGGCGGAGAGGTGCAGCCGTCCGGTCGTGCCGGGGATCGCCAGGAGGGACGCGCGCCGGCGAATTGCCATTTCGTCACATGCCCCTATGCTCGTGTTCCGAAGCGCCGCGGACGATACGTCGAGCGGTCGCCCGATGGACCGACCGGGAACCGCGATGGCCGCGACATCCACCGCCGAGCCCTCCGCCGCACTCCTCGCCGGACGCCCGCCGCCGAGGCCGGCGCTGTTCACCCGCCGACGCATCCGCTCGGCGGCATGGCAGACGGCCTTGGCGGTGGCGTTGATCGCCGCCGGATATTTCGCCCATCTCAACGTCACCCGCAATCTCGCCGCCTCCGGCGTCGCCATCGATTTCGGCTTCCTGACGCGCGAGGCCGGGTTCGACGTCTCCGAACAGCTCGTCGCCTATACGCCGAAGGACAGCTACGCCCGCGTTCTCTTCGTCGGCTTCCTCAACACCGTTCTGCTCGCGGCGACGACGCTCGCCCTCGCCACCGCCATCGGGCTGGCCATCGGCATCGCCTCGACCAGCCGCAACTGGCTCGTCCGCAACCTGGCGCGCATCTACATCGAACTGCTGCGCAACCTGCCGAAGCTGCTCATCCTGTTGGCGCTCTACATCGCCATGGTGCGCGGCCTGCCGCTGGTGCGGGCGGCGTGGACACTGCCGGGCGGGGCGCTGCTCGCCAACCGCGGCCTCTACCTGCCGTGGCCCGAGATCCCGGTCGGGACGGTGGCGCTCTCGGCGATCGCCGTCGTCTGGGGCGCCGCGACCCGGATCTGGGCACGGGTGGTGAAGCGGCATCAGGATGCGACCGGCGTGCGCCGCCCTCTGGCGCTGCCCGCGGCCCTCGGGCTCGTCCTCGCCACCGGCTTCGCCTCGGCCGCCGGCCTCGTCGAGGTCCGCTGGTCGATGCCGGCGCTCACCGGGTTCAACATCACCGGCGGCGCACACCTCACCGTCCAGTTCACCGCCCTGTGGGTGTCGCTGTCGATCTATCACGCCAGCCAGATCGCCGAGATCGTCCGCGGCGGCATCGTCTCGGTCGACAAGGGCCAGCGCGAGGCCGCCGCCGCCCTCGGCCTCCGGCCCGGCCGGGGTCTGCGCCTGATCGTGCTGCCGCAGGCGATGCGGGTGATCGTGCCGCCGCTCGGCAACCAGTATCTCAACCTGATCAAGAACACCTCGATCGCGCTCGCCGTCGGCTATTCCGACCTCGTCGGGGTGATGAACACCGCGGTCAATCAGACCTTCCGGCCGGTGGAGCTGATGCTGGTGGTCATGCTGGTCTTCCTCGCCATCAACCTCTCGATCGCCGCGGCGCTCAACTGGTTCGCCGCCTGGTCGCGGCCGCCTGGGAAAACGGCATGACCGACATCGCGCCCTCGCTCCTGCCCGCTGCCGACACGCGGCCCCGCCGGCCGCGCCACGTCGTCGTCCGAGAGTGGGCACGGGCCAATCTCTTCGACGGGCCGGTCAACAGTCTCCTCACCCTGGTGACGGTCGCGTTCCTCGTGTGGTTCGTGCCGATCGCGGTGCGTTGGCTGGTGATCGACGCCGTCGGCATCGGTGGCGACGTGGCGACCTGCAAGACGTCGGGCGGCGCCTGCTGGGCGTTCCTGCGGGCCAAGGGCGACGTCATTCTGACCGGCACCTACCCGTTCGACGATCGCTGGCGGGCTCAGATGGCCGCCGTGGTGACGCTGGTCACCGTCGCGGTGGCACTGTTCTGGCGCGGTGGCTTCCTGAGCCTCTCCGCACTCTTCTTCGCCGGCTTCCTGGCCAATCTGGTTCTGTTGTCGGGGGGTGTCTTCGGCCTCTCACGCATCGATGCGACGCGGTGGAACGGGTTGCCGCTGGTTCTCTTCCTCTCGGTCTTCACCATGGTCGCGGCGCTGCCGATCGGGGTCGCTCTGGCGCTCGCCCGCAAGTCGCAGGCGGTGGTGATCCGGATGGTGGCGATCGCCTGGATCGAGGCGATCCGCGGCATCCCGATGGTGGCGGTGTTGTTCGCCGGCGTCTTCATCCTGCCGCTGCTGATGCCGCCGGGCTGGCACGTCTCGTCGATGATCTCGATCTTCGTGGTGCTCACCATCTTCCACGCCGCCTATTTCGCCGAAGACGTGCGCTCCGGTCTCGACGATTTCGACAGGGGGCAGATCGAGGCGGCCTATTCGATCGGGCTGACCCATCGGCGAACGCTACGTCTGGTCGTCCTGCCACAGGCACTGAGAACGGCGCTGCCGGCGCTGACCAATTCGATCATCGGCGGCTACAAGGACACCTCGCTGGTCGCCATCGTCGGTCTCTTCGATCTGATGGCGACTTCGCGGCTCGCCACCGCCGACGTCGAGTGGCAGGCCTATTCGCTCGAGGCCAACATCGTCGTCGGGATCTTCTACCTCGTCACCTGCGTCGCCGTGTCGGAACGTTTCCGCCGACTGGCCCGTATCGCACCGACGAACTGAGGCGGGCGGCGGGTCGAGTGGGTGCTGGGTCGCGGCGGTGGACGTGTCACCCTCGGGAGGTTCGGATCGATGCGGGTCCGTGCCCGGTGCGGCGGCCGCCCCTCACCCGAGGCGCTGTTCTTACGACATTCGGCGCGTCCCCGCTCTCCCCCCCGAGTTCCGCCTTCGCGACTCACCCCACGTTCATCGAACGGCCGCCGCGAAATCTCGGGACCCATACGTTCGTCGCCGGCGCCTTCCGGCCGACATCGAAGCGAGGACGAGATCGGCGAGCCGGCGGGCCGCGATCTCCCACCGGTCACCGCGGAGGTCGGCTCGACCGATCGCGGTGAGGGAAGTCACGAGGGGGCTCCGGGGCTCGGAAGCGAGCCGCCGTGTCGGTCGCGAGCGTCGGAGGGCTCCGTCTCCCGGCGCGCGATGGTTTCGAGCAGAGCCCGCAGCATCTCCGGCAAGGCCACCGGCTTCGTCGTCGGTCGGTCGACGTAGACGTGGGTGAAGGCGCCGGCAGCGGCCGGGTGGGGGTCGCCGGCGCGGAAGAGGCCGATTTCGTAGCGCACGCTGGAACGGCCGAGGTGGGCGACGCGCAGACCGGCGACGATCGCGTCGGGGAAGGCGACGGGCGCGAAATAGGCGCACTCGGTGGCGACCACCAGGCCGATCACCTCGGAGCGGGCGATGTCGAGGACGCCGGCGTCGATGAGGAAGCGGTTCACCGCCGTATCGAACCACGAGTAGTAGACGACGTTGTTGACGTGGCCGTAGACGTCGTTGTCCATCCACCGCGTCTGGATGGGCAGATGGGCGGGATAGTCGGCGAGCGTCTCGGTTCGGCGGGCGCGGGCGGTCATCGGATGGCCTCAGAAAGCTTCGCGGTAGAGGGCGAGGGCGTCGGCGTGGGTCACTTCGCGCGGGTTGTTGACCAGGAGCCGGGTCACCTTCATCGCGTCGGTCGCCAACAGGTCGAGGTCGTCTTCGGTGATGCCGACGTCGCGCAGGCGCTGCTCCATCGGCATCTCGGCGACGAGGTCGCGCATCGCGGCGACGAGATCCGCAGCGGCCGATGTCCCCGGCAGAATCGCTGCGGCGATCTCGCCGTAGAGGGTGTCGCAGGCGGGGCGGTTGAACGCCATGACCGGGCCGAGCACCAGGGCATTGGAGAGGCCGTGCGGCACGTGGAAATGGCCGCCGATCGGGTAGGCCAGCGCATGGACGGCGCCGACCGGAGCGTTGGCGAAGGCCATGCCGGCGAGTGTCGCACCCTGCAACATGGCGGCGCGGCCGGCGAGGTCGCCACCGTCGGCGATCACCCGGCGGATGTTCGGAAAGAGGAGTCGCATCGCTGCGATCGCCAGGGCATCGGAGATCGGGTTCTTCTTCGACCTCGTGGTGTAGGCCTCGATGGCGTGGACCATGGCGTCGATGCCGGTCATGGCGGTGACGCGCGGCGGCAGGCCGAGGGTGAGCTCGGCATCGAGGACCGCGACGTCGGGCAGGAGCAGGGCTGAGACGACGCCCTTCTTCTCGTGGGTGGGGGTGGTGACGATCGAGATCGGGGTGACCTCCGATCCGGTGCCGGCGGTGGTCGGCACCTGGATCAGCGGCAGGCGCGGGCCGCGGGCGAGGCCGATGCCGTAGATCGTGGCGAGGTCCTGTGGCGCGCCGACGAGGAGGGCGACGAGCTTGGCGGTGTCCAGCGACGAACCGCCGCCGAGGCCGACGACGCCGTCGACGCCTGCCGCCCGAGCGAAGTCGGCCGCCGCGCGGACGACCGCCTCGGGAGGATCGGCGAGGACGTCGGTGAATCGGGTGGTCGCCACCCCGGCGGCCGCGAAGCTCGCCTCGATCGGGTCGAGGAGGCCGGTGGCGAGGAGGCCGGCGTCGCTGACCAGCAGGGCATGACGGATGCCGAGGGTGGCAGCGGTGGCGCCGAGGCTCCGTGCGGCGCCCACGTCGCAGACGATCCGCGGCGTGGTCTCGAAGCTGTAGCCGATCATCGGCGTCCTTTCCGTCCATGAGCAGGCCGTGACCCTTCGTCGCGACCGCCGCTTCGCCGTCTCGATCCGGTTCGGGGGCAGGGAAGCCGTACGTTCCGGAAAGGCGCGGCGATTCCGTGATCGGTTCCGGCACGTGTTCCGAACCTATACGCACCTTCAATCGATTTGAAGGTGCGCGATCGGCCTCGACACGGGGATGGGCCGTCGTCGTCGCTCGCCCTTCCCAACCTCCCGCCGGCTCGATACAAATCGGGATCGTGAAGATCGCGGAGGACGGGACGATGGCTCGGGTGGGACGCAGGACGGTGCTGGCGGGTGTCGCGGCGGGGCTCCTCGCCGGAGCCTTCGGATCGACGGCGTTCGCCGCCGACAAGGTGACGGTCGGGGTTCTGCGTTTCGTCTCCTCGGGCGGGCTCTACCTGGCGGTCGAGCGTGGTCATTTCGCCGCCGAAGGGCTCGAGGTCGAGTTGAAGTTCTTCGAGGCGGCGCAGCCGATCGCGGTGGCGATCGCCTCGGGCGACGCCGAGTTCGGGCTCACCGGCATCACCGCCGGGTCGCTCAACCTCGCCGGCAAGGGTGGGCTGAAGATCGTCGCGTCGCAGGGAGCGGAAAAGAAGGGCTTCATCGGCAACCAACTGGTCGCATCGAACGAAGCGTTCGGCCGCGGCCTCGACAAACCGGAGAAGCTCGCCGGTGCCACGGTGGCGATCTCGCAGGTCGGCTCGACCTTCCACTACCAGTTCGGCCAGATCGCCGCAGCCAAGGGCTTCGAGCTTTCGAAGATCTCGATGAAGCCGTTGCAGTCGCTGCCCAACATGGTGGCGGCGGTGAAGACATCGCAGGTCGACGCGACCATCCTGCCGACCCACATCGCCGGGCCGATGGTGGACCGCGGCGAGGCGAAGATCATCGCGGCGCTCTCCGACATCGCCGACTACCAGTACGGTGCCCTCTTCGCCGCGCCGAAGGCCGTGGCGGAGAAGCGGGACGTGGTGCAGCGCTTCGTGCGGGCCTACCAGAAGGGTCTCGCCGACTACGGTGCGTCGTTGATGCGGTCCGATGCCGGCGGGAAGCGCGTCGCCGACGAGGCGGCGGCGACGGCGGCGACGCAGATCGCCAAGTACGTCTATCCTTCCGATCCGCCGGCCGAGGGGGCCGCCAAGGTGATCGCCTCGGCGCCCTACTGCGATCCGACCGGCAAACTCGATCTCGCCGGCATCGAGGCGCAGATCGCCTGGTACAAGTCGGAGAAACTGGTCGACGCCGGTGTCGACGCCAAGGCTTTCGTCGACCTCTCCTTCACCCGGTGAGCGGGCCGGCCGTTCGCTGACCGCATCGGGCATCGGAACGACCGAGACGTTTCTCGCGCGAATTTCTCGCGCCGTTGGTGCAGATGAGAAATTCGCGTGCCTTCGAAGGCGGGGGCGCAGGTGGCTTCGGCCTTCGGTACGAGGTGCGCATGGAACTGATCGCCGAGAAGGTCCGGCAGACCTACGGCTCGTTGGACGTGCTCGACGACGTCGACCTCGTGATCGGCAGCGGCGAGATCGTCGCGGTGCTGGGGCCGTCGGGGTGCGGCAAGTCGACCCTGCTACGGCTGCTCGGCGGGCTGGAGCGGCCGACCTCCGGCCGGGTGCTGCTGTCGGGCGCCGCGCCGGCGGGCTCGCTCAATCCACTCACCTACGTCTTCCAGGACTTCGCCCTGGTGCCGTGGCGCAGTGTCGCCGAGAACGTGGCGTTGCCGCTCGAGCATCTGGCGATGACGGCGGCGGAGCGGGCGGCGCGGGTGGCCGACGCACTGGCGCGGGTCGACCTCGTCGACTTCGGCGGCACCTATCCGAAACAGCTCTCGGGCGGCATGAAGCAGCGCACCGCGATCGCCCGCGCGCTGGTGGTCGAGCCGGCGATCTTCCTGATGGACGAACCCTTGTCGGCACTCGACGCGCAGACCCGCGACCTCCTGATGGACGATCTGAAGCGACTGTGGACCGAGACGCGGTTCGCGGCGGTCTACGTCACCCACAACGTCGCCGAGGCGGTGCAACTCGGTCACCGCATCGTCGTGTTGTCGCGCCGGCCGGGGCGGATCCGCGACGTCGTCGCCATCGACCTGCCGCTCGCCGAACGGCACGAGGGGCACCCCGACCTCGTCGCGGCGAGCCGGCGGATCTGGGCATCGATCCGTGACGAGGCGGCGATCGCCGAGAGGGAGCTGATCGATGTCGCCTGATCCGGGCCTGCGCGAGGTGCCGTTCCGCGGCGGTGGTTTCGCGCCGGGCAACCGGCGGATCGCGGCGCCGCTCACCTTCGCGGCGCTGGTCCTTCTGTGGTGGGTGGCGACGGCGCGCGGTTGGGTATCGCCGCTGGCGCTGCCGCGGCCGGGGGAGGTGGCGAGCGCCCTCGCCGACATGGTCGCGAGCGGCGAGATCTGGCGTCATCTCGCCGCCTCGGTGCGCCGTCTCGTCGTCGGCTGGGCGATCGGGGCGAGCCTCGGGGTCGCGGTCGGCTTCGCCATCGGGCTCTCGACCCTGGCACGATCGACGGCGTTGCCGTTGGTCTCGGCGCTCTTTCCCATCCCCAAGATCGCGCTGTTGCCGCTCTTCATCGTCTGGTTCGGCATCGGCGAGGCGTCGAAATACGCCACCATCGCCTTCGGTGTGTTCTCGCCGATGGCGATCGCCGCCTTCGGCGGGGTCGACGGGGTCGAGCGGTCGCTGATCCGCATGGCGCAGAGTTTCGGGGTGCCGAACCGCGACATCGTCCGCAAGATCGTGCTGCCGGGGGCGATGCCGGCGCTGCTCTCCGGGGTCCGCATCTCCGCCTCGATCGGCATCATCCTGCTCACCGCGGCGGAGATGATCGGCGCCGAGCACGGCATCGGCGCGCTGGTGCTCTCCGCCGGCAACCTGATGCAGACCGATCGGCTGATCGCCGGTGTCCTGATCCTCGCCGGACTGGGGCTGATCGTCGCCTTCCTCATCGGCGTCGCCGAACGCCGCCTGCTCGGGTGGCGCTGACGCCATGGCCGGAACCGACGCCTATGACGTGGTGGTGATCGGCGGCGGCAGCGCCGGGGTGGCGGCGGCAATCGGAGCGGCGCGGGCGGGCGGGCGCACGGCGCTGATCGAGGCGGGCGGCTTCCTCGGCGGCGCGGCGACGCGTTCGTCGGTACTCGCCTGGTGCGGCTTCTTCCCCCAGCGGCCGGGACCGGGCGGCGGGGTGCCGCCGGCACGCCTGGTCGGTGGGGTCGGCGCGGCGGCACTCGCCGAACTGGCGCGGATGGACGTCGACGTCGCGCCCTATCTGTCGGCGACCGGCAACTGGAACATCCGGCTCGATCCGGAAGCCACCAAGGCGGCGCTCGACCGGGTGGTGGAGGTGCCGGGCCTCGATCTCCTCCTCCACACCTCACTGATCGATGCGACGGTGAACGGGCGGCGGATCGAGGCGATCCGGCTCGGCGATCGGCGCGGGCTGCGCGAGGTGACGGCGCGGGCCTTCGTCGATTGTTCGGGCGACGCCATGCTCGCCTTCGCCGCCGGGGCGACGCCCTGTGCCCTCCATCGGGTCGGCGGACCGATCCAACCGGCCTCCCACCCCGTCCGTCTCGGGGGGGTGGCGCCGGGTGCCTGGGCCGACAAGGCGGCGCGGGCGGCGGCACTGGCGACGATCGAACGGCGGCTCGGCGTCGCCGAACTGCGCGCCGACGGCGGCTTCGTGTCGATTCTGCCGGGGACCGACGACATCTGGTGGCTGGCGGTCGAGGTCGAGACCAACGGGCTCGACGGCGCCGATCTGACCCGAGCGGAACGCGACGGGCGGGCGGTGGTGCGGCGCGGTGTCGAGGCCTTGCGGCGCGTCGCGCCGGGCTACGAGTGCGCGACCATCGTCGCCACCGGTCCGGCGATCGGCATCCGCGAGAGCCGGCACGCGGCGACGCGAGAACCCTTGCGCGAGGCGGCGCTGGCGGCGGGGACGCGGACAGCCGACGAGGTGGCGCTCGGCGGCTGGCCGATGGAGATCCACGGCGGCCCGGGGCGGGTCGAGTACCGGCCGATCGGAGCGGCGGGCGCCTACGGCATCCCGCTCGGGGCGTTGCGGTCGGCCGATGTCGACGATCTGTGGTTCGGCGGGCGGACGGTCGGGGCCGATCCGGCCGCCTACGCCTCGGTCCGGGTGATGGGCACCGCCTTCGCCACCGGCCACGCGGCCGGCATCGCTGCCGTCCTCGGCGACGACGTCGCGGTGGTGAGGGCGGAGCTGATGCGGCAGGACGCCGTGTTGTGAGACGCTCGGCGGCTCACTTCGCCTTCTCACCCAGGCCGACGAAGGGCAGGGCGCCGCCCGGGATCATCTGAGTCGGGAGCGCCCCGTTCCAGCGTTCGACCGCGGCGAGATCGACGAGGCCGGGGTTCTCCTTCAGCGCCATGCCGCGGGCACGAATGGCGGCGGCTTCGGCCTCGCCGCGCAGGCGGGTCGCCTCGGCATCGGCCAGCGCCTTCTGGCGGACCGCGTCGGCGGCGGCGCGGGCGACGGTCACGGTGATCTCGGCCTGGACCTTCTCCCGCTCGGCGTTCTGGCGCAGCTTCTGCACCTCGACCTCGGCCAACATGCGCTGTTCGATCGACTTCTCGTAGGCGTCGGAGAAGTCGATGTTCTCGATCTGCAGAGAGACGATGCGGACCGGACCCTGGACGGCGTGCTGGAGGGTGGAGGTGGCCTCCGCCGAGAGCCGGCCGCGTTCCTGGATGGCGGTCACCGCCGTGAACTGGCCGAAGACGATCTTGAATTCGGAATGGACGCGCGGCGCGATCAGGCGGTCGACCATCTGCCGTTCGTCACCGAACTCGGTCACCACCTCGGCGACCGCGGCCGGCGGGATCTCGTAATTGACCGAGACGCGGATGTCGGCCGGCTGCTGGTCCTTGGAGTAGCTCTCCACCTTCTCGAAGCGCATGACGTGAGTCTGCACCGAGACCGGTTGGACCCGGTCGACATAGGGGATCTTGAAGTGGAGGCCGGGCTCGGCGACGCGCAGGATCGAGCCGAGGCGGATCACCACGCCGCGCTCGCCGGGCGCGACGGTGAAGAAGCCGCCGAAGAACAGGCCGACGACGAAGAGAACGGCGAAGATGGTGAAGGTGTTCCTGAGAAAGCGCATGAAACGTCCTCCGCTCGGGGGCGAGGCCGGCGCAGCGGCTGGAAGCGCGTCGCGGGACGAGTTGCTCATCGGCGATCTCCGAGGCTCGTGGTCGCAGGCGGATCGGCGGTTTCGGTCGCCGCGTCTCCCGCAGGCCCGCCGCCGAGCACCTTCGGACGGGCCTTCCGAACATGGGGGTCCGCGCGCCGTCCGGCAATCGCCGAGATCAGGGAGGCACGCGTCGGTTCACAACCGGTCGAGCAGAGCATACCAGCTCATGCCGATCACCAGCGAGGGCAGACGGAAGAGCGGACCGCCGGGGAAGCGGCGGACGGGAAGCGAGGCCATCACGTCGAAGCGGGAGGTGTCGCCGTCGATCGCCTCGGCCAGGAGCTTGCCGGCGAAGGTGGCGATGGCGACGCCGTGGCCGGAATAGCCGCAGGCGGTGTAGAGGCCGGGACGCAGGCGGCGGAAGAACGGCATCCGGCTCAAGGTGACGGAGAGGGTGCCGCCCCAGGCGTGATCGATCGGTACCTCGGCGAGGCCGGGGTAGATCTTCTTCATGTGGCCGCGGACGAAGCCGGCGATGTCCTTCGGATCGCGGTGGCCATAGGTCTCGCCGCCGCCGAAGATCAGCCGGCCGTCGGCGGAGAGCCGCCAGTAGTGGACGACGTAACGACTGTCGGAGACCGCCTCGCGGCCGGGGATCAACCGGTCGGCGAAGTCGCCCAGCGGGGTGGTGGCGGCGACGTAGTTGCGGATCGGCATGACGCGGGCGTCGACGTCCGCGTCGAGACCGTCGAGGTATCCGTTGGCGGCGAGTACCACGTCGGAGGCGGTGACGATGCCGTCGGCCGTGACGACGCGGCCGGCGCCGGTCGCGGTGCGGACGATCTCGGTGACGCGTGAGGCCTCGTGGATGCGCACGCCGGCCGCTTCTGCGGCGCGGGCGAGGCCGAGGGCGTAGTTCAGCGGGTGGAGATGGCCGGCGGTGCCGTCGCGCCAGCCGCCGAAGTAGACGTCGGTGCCGATGGCGGCGGCGAGCCGGTCGCGATCGAGGAGGGTGGTGCCGGTGTAGCCGTAGCGGGCGACGAGATGCTCGACCTCGCGGATCGCCTCGACGTGGCGGCTCGGCTTGTGGGCGGCGTGGATCAGGCCGTCGCGCCAATCGCAGTCGATGGCGTGGCTGGCGATCAGATCCTCGACGGTGCGCTTGGCCTCTTCGGCGAGATCGAAGAGCAGGCGGGCGCAGGTCTCGCCGTACCAGTTCTCCAGGGTCTTCTGGTCCCGGCGTTGGCCGGAATGGAGTTGGCCGCCGTTGCGTCCCGAGGCGCCCCAGCCGACACGGTTCGCCTCCAACACCACCACCGAGCGGCCCTTCTTCGCCAGATGCAGCGCGGTGGAGAGGCCGGTGTAGCCGGCTCCGATCACGCAGACGTCGGCGGTGGTCGCACCGGCGAGTGCGGGACGCGGCGGTGCGGCATGAGCGGTCGCGGCGTAATACGACGGGGCGTGGGGGCGGGCGGTCGGGGGCATGGGTGTCTCGGGGTGGTGGGGAGGGGCGGCCTCACCCCTTCACCAGCCCCTCCTTCTTCAGCACCATCCAGGTGTCGTTCAGAGTCTTCTCGGCGAGGCGGACGAGTTCGTCGGCCTCGATGTGGGTGAGCACCAGCGGCGGCGACAGGATCAGGCTGTCGCGCACGGCGCGCATGACCAGGCCGTTCGAAAACGAGATGTCGCGGGCGATGGTGCCGACCCTGCCGGTGTCGGCGAACTTCTCGCGGCGGGACGGCTTGGCGGGTACCAGTTCCAGGGCGCCGACGAGACCCTTCATCCGCGCCTCGCCGACCAGCGGGTGGTCGCCGAGTTTCAGCCAGCGCTCCTGCAGATAGGGGCCGATGTCGTCGCGGACGCGGGCGACGAGGTTCTCGCGCTCGATGATGGCGAGGTTGGCGAGCGCCGCGGCGGCGCAGGTCGGGTGACCGGAATAGGTGAAGCCGTGATTGAACTCGGCGCCTTCCGCCGTGATCACTTCGGCGACGCGGTCGGAGACGAGCACTCCGCCCATCGGCAGATAACCGGAGGTCAGCCCCTTGGCGATCGGCATCAGGTCGGGCTCGACGCCGTAGGTCTGGCTGCCGAACCACTTGCCGGTGCGACCGAAACCGCAGATGACCTCGTCGACCACCAAGAGGATGTCGCGCTCGGAGCAGATGCGGCGGATCTCGGGCCAGTAGGTCTCGGGCGGGATGATGACGCCTCCGGCTCCCTGGATCGGCTCGGCGACGAAGGCGGCGACGTTTCCTTCGCCGAGGCGATCGATCTCGCGCTCCAGCTCGCGCGCCGCCCAGACGCCGAATTCGTCGGGGCTGGTGTCGCCACCTTCGCCGAACCAGTAGGGCTGAGCGATGTGGACGACGCCGGGGATCGGCAGACCACCTTGGCCGTGCATCGGCTTCATGCCGCCGAAGGAGGCGCCGACGACGGTGGAGCCGTGATAGGCGTTGCGGCGGGAGATGAAGATCGTCTTCTCCGGCCGGCCCTTCAGCGACCAGTACCAGCGCGCCATGCGGAAGACGGTGTCGTTGGCCTCGGAGCCGGAGCCGCAGAAGAACACCCTGGCGACATGGGCCGGGGCGATCGACGCCAGCTTGTCGGCCAGCCGGATCGCGGGGGCGTTCGAGGTCTTGAAGAAGGAATTGTAGTAGGCGAGTTCGACCATCTGGTCGTGGACGGCGTCGGCGATCTCGCGGCGGCCGTGGCCGATGTTGGTGCACCACAGCCCGGCCATGCCGTCGAGATAGCGCTTGCCGTCACTGTCCGTCAGCCACACGCCGTCGCCGCGCACCATGACGCGGCTGCCTTCCTTCGCCAGGGCGTGGAAGTCGGTGAAGGGGTGGAGATAGTGGTCGGCGTCGAGGGCGCGCAGCTCGGCGGTCGGGTAGAGGTTGGAGGGACGCATCGTGGGGTGGGTCTCCCGTCAAGCTCGGTTCGCCCGGTCGGGCACATGATTTCTCGTTCGCCGGATCGGCCGATCCGGCGGTGCGACAGGTCGCTTTCGGCCGTCATCCCCGGCCGGAGCACCCGGAGGGTGCGGAGGGGAAGGGGATTCAGGGGCGGTTCGGGTGCCGGAACCGCCCTCGGATCCCCTTCCCTCGGTCGCTTCGCTCCCTCGCCGGGAATGACGGGGGGAGGTGGGGGCGGGTGATCCCGCCGGGGTTCGGCCGCGGCGGGGCATCGCCGACCGACCCGTTTCCTCACACGTTCAAGAGCAGGAACTCCCGCTCCCACGGACTGATCACCCGCATGAAGGTCTCGAATTCGGCCTGTTTGATCGCCCGGTAGGTCGAGGAGAACGACTTGCCGAAGATCTCGGCCAGCTCGTCGCAGTCCTCGAGCAGGGCGACCGCCTCGAGTAGGCCGCGCGGCAGACCGAAATCGAGGTCGTAGGCCGATCCCTCGACCGGATTGCCGGGGTTGATGCCGAAGGTCATGCCGATGTAGCCGCAGGCCAGCGACGCGGCGATGGCGAGGTAGGGGTTGGCGTCGGAGGACGGCACCCGGTTCTCGACGCGGCGGGCGGCGGGCGAAGAGTTGGGGACACGCAGGCCGACGGTGCGGTTGTCGTAGCCCCAGTGGACGTTGACCGGTGCCGCCGACATGCGCATCAGTCGGCGATAGGAGTTCACGTAAGGCGCGAGGATGCACATCACGTTGGGCAGGAACTTCTGCTGGCCACCGATGAAGTGGAAGAACTCGCGGGTCGGCCCGCCGTCGCCGTTGGAGAAGATGTTTTCGCCGGTGTCGATGTCGACCACCGACTGGTGGATGTGCATGGCCGAACCGGGCTCGCCGGCGATCGGCTTGGCCATGAAGGTGGCGTACATCTGATGGCGCACCGCCGCCTCGCGGATGGTGCGCTTGAACAGGAACACCTGATCGGCCAGCGCCAGGGGATCGCCGTGGCGCAGGTTGATCTCCATCTGGGCGACGCCCTCCTCGTGGATGAGGGTGTCGATCTCCAGGCCCTGCGCTTCCGAGAAGTCGTAGATGTCGTCGAAGAGGTCGTCGAACTCGTTGACCGCGGCGATCGAATAGGACTTCCGGCCGCTCTCGGCGCGCCCGGAGCGGCCGATCGGGGGCTTCAGCGGATAGTCCGGGTCCTGGTTGCGCTCGACCAGATAGAACTCGAGCTCGGGGGCGACGATCGGCTTCCAGCCCTTGTGCTCGTAGAGGGCGAGGATGCGGCGCAGGAGCTGGCGCGGGGCGATCTCCACCGGCCGGCCGTCCTGGTGATAGGCGTCGTGGATGATCTGGGCGGTCGGGTCGGAAGCCCAGGGCACGACCGAGAGGGTGGAGTAGTCGGGGACGAGGCGGATGTCGCTGTCGGCGGCATCGATCTGGAAACTGTCGTCGTCCTCGGGATACTCACCGGTGATGGTCTGGGTGAAGATCGAGCCGGGGATCGACATGATCGGCGCATCGACGAACTTCGCCACCGGCATCATCTTGCCACGGGCGACACCGGCCATGTCGGGCACGATGCATTCGATGTCCTCGAGGCCACGTTCGTCGAGCCAGTCGGCGGCAGCAGCGGCGTCGGCGACGCCACGCAGATCGGCCGTCGAACCGGAACTCTTCTTCTTCTTGGCCATCGGCCACCTCTCGGGAAATGTGATCACATTCTGCTGGAGGCTGCGAGATCCGTCAACCGGGCGACGTGCGTCCTCAGGCGCGGCGGCGGTCTTCGGGCAGGTCCGCAGCGGCGGGGACGGTGAGCACCGAGGTGGCGATCAGTTCCATGCCCTCCATGATGTCGGCGCGGATCGCCCGGGCGAGAGCGTCGGCATCATGGGCGATGATGGCGTCGAGGGCGTCGACGTGATGGTCGACCAGCGCGACGGTACCGAGACGGCCGTAGACCGAGCGCATGAACGGGCCGAACTGCAGCCACAGGCTCTCGATCAGCGGCACCAGCACCCGCGACGGATTGGCGGCGTAGATCTCGAAGTGGAAGCGATGGTTGCCGGCCATGTAGGCCTCGACGTCGCCGCGCTCCAGCGCCACGTCGATCGAATCGTCGATGTCGCGCAGTCGTTCCAGCCGTTCGCGGTCGATGTGCGGCAGGGCGCGCACGGCCGCTTCCGGTTCGAGCAGAATGCGGGCGCGGATCAGTTCGTCGAAGCGCTCACCGTCCATCGCGGGCACCCAGACGCGGCGGTTGGCGCCGACCTCCAGACCGCCTTCGGCCGAGACCCGCCGGATCGCCTCGCGTACCGGCATGGGCGAGACGCCGAGCGACTGGGCGAGACCGCGCAACGTCACCGCCCGGCCGGGGACGATGCGGCCCGTCACCAGGGCATGGCGCAGTCGGCGGTAGACCTGATCGTGCAACGGGCCGTCGACCGCGTTCTCGTCATCCACCGTCACGGTGGTGCCGAGGGGAGGAGGTTGATCGACGGCTCGTTTCATCGTTCACTCCTTCCGAACTCTCGGGGCCGTCTCCCGCGACCGACCCCTCCCACCGTCCCGTCGGACGGTCGGGAGAACCGGTCGGCAGCCGACACGGGGGTCGGGCCGAGAGCCGGCGGCGCGATTGACAGCCTCCGGTCAATGTGATCACAATTTCGCCGACTTGCAACTCGGCAACTCGGCTCACGAGCCGCTGCGAGCGCCGGCGCGATCGACCTCGCCGGCGACGGAGAGCCGGTCCTGTCCCCGAGTGGTGGAGTGAAGATCTTGAGTGACGGGTCCAAGGTGGTTCGCGAGACGCAGGCGCCGAGTGAGCTCGAGCGCTTTCTCGCCGCCCATCCGGACATCGAGGCGGTCGAATATCTGATCACCGATTCCAACGGCCTGCTGCGCGGCAAGTGGGCGCCGGTCGAGAGCCTGAAGAAGGCCTTTTCCGACGGCATCAACTTCCCGGTCTCGATGTACGGCCTCGACGTCTGGGGTCGCGAGGTGATGGAGACCGGTCTGCACGTCGAGACCGGCGATCGCGACGGGTTCTGTCGGGCGGTGCCGGGATCGCTCAGGATCGTGCCGTGGGCGGAGCGGCCGACGGCGCAGGTCCTCCTGTCGATGCACACCGAGCGCGGCGAGCCCTTCGACGGCGATCCGCGCGTCTGTCTCCAGAAGGTGGTCGACCGGATGAAGGCGGCGGGGCTGACGCCGTGTTGCGCCATCGAGCTCGAGTTCTACCTGCTCGACCCGAAGGCGCCGCCGATGCCGAACGGCATGCCGGCGCCGGTCTATCGCGCCACCTCCGGGCCGACCCCGCAGAACATGTACGCGCTCGAGGATCTCACCGAGTTCCGGGCCGTGTTCTCCGACATCTGGGACATGGGCAAGAAGCAGGGGCTGCCGGTCGACACCATGGTGTCGGAGGCCGCGCCCGGCCAGTTCGAGGTCAATCTCAAACATCGCGCCGACGCCATGGCGGCGGCCGACGACGGGGTGATGTTGCGGCGGCTGGTCACCGAGGTGGCGCGCCGCCACGGGCTCAAGGCCACCTTCATGGCCAAACCCTTCATCGACGTCGCCGGCAACGGTCTGCACGTCCACGTGTCGCTGCTCGATCGCGACGGCCGCAACGTCTTCGCCGATCCGACGACCGGGGACACGAAGCTCAGGCACTGCATCGGCGGGCTGATCGACACGATGAACGCGGCGACCCTGCTCTTCGTGCCGACCTGGAACGGCTATCGGCGGATGCAGCCGGGGAGCTATGCGCCGACGACGGCGTCGTGGGGCCACAACAACCGGTCGGTGGGGGTGCGGGTGCCGGCGAGCCCGGCGGAGGCGCGGCG
>CALMFH010000125.1 GCA_937864925.1 uncultured Alphaproteobacteria bacterium
CGCTCTTGTTCTGGCCCGGCGTCGTCGGCGAGTTCATGAAGTACATGCCGATCACGCTGATCGCGACGCTGTCGGCGTCGCTGATCTTCTCGCTGCTCTTCACCCCCACCCTCGGTTCGCTCTTCGGTCGCCCGCCGAAACACGAGGTGAAGAAGGTCGACGGGGCCTACATGCGGCTGGTCACCCGTGCCGTCGATCACCCCAAGACGGTGCTGGCGATCACCGTGGCGCTGCTCGTCGCGGTACCGCAGGTCTACGGCCGGCTCGGCAAGGGCGTCGAGTTCTTCCCCGAGGTCGAACCGGACTACGGCCTCGTCCACGTCCACGCTCGCGGCAATCTCTCGCTCGCCGAGAAGAACCTGGCGGTCAAGGCGGTCGAGGACCGCCTGCTCTCCATGGCGGAGCTCAAGACCGTCTACACCCGCGTCGGCGAACAGAAAGGCGGCGCCGGCGAGGTCGCCGAAGACGTCATCGGCGTCATCCAGTTCGAACTGGTCGACTGGCGCGAGCGTCGGCCGGCCCGCGAGGTCCTGGCCGAGATCCGCACCCGTACCGCCGGCATGCCCGGTCTCGAGGTCGAGCCGCGCAAGCCGCAGGCCGGCCCGCCGACCGGCAAGCCGATCCAGGTCCAGATCTCGGCGACCGATCCGGCGAAGCTGCCGGCGGTGGCCGAGAAGGTCGCCGGCCTCCTCGCCACCCATCCCGAGATCGTCGACATCGACGACGCCAGACCGGTGCCCGGCATCGACTGGCGGCTCGAGGTCAAGCGTTCGGAAGCGGCCAAATACGGCGTTTCGGTCGGCACCGTCGGTGCCGCCGTGCAACTCGTCACCAACGGCCTGAAGCTGACCGAATACCGGCCGTCGGACACCACCGATTCCGTCGACATCGTCCTGCGCTATCCCCCGGAACGGCGGACGCTGGCCACCCTCGACGAGTTGCGCATCAACTCGCCCATGGGTTCGGTACCGATCGGCAACGTCATGGAGAGGAAGCCGGCCCCGCGCATCGGCCGCCTGAACCGGGTCGACGGCGAGCGGGTGCTCACCGTCTCCGCCAACCTGCGCGAGGGCATCCAGGCCGCCGACGTCCAGGCCAAGGTGATCGCCGACGTCGAGAAGGCCGATCTCGGCCCCGGCATTCGCTGGAAACTCAAGGGCGAGGACGAGGAGCGCCGCAAGGCCTCCGCCTTCCTCTCCAAGGCCTTCGGCACCGCGATCTTCCTGATCTTCGCCGTGCTTCTCGCCCAGTTCGGCAAGTTCACTTCGGTCGGCCTGGTGCTCTCGGCGGTGATCTTCTCCACCATCGGCGTCTTCCTCGGCCTGATGGCGAGCGAACTGTCGTTCTCGGTGGTGATGAGCGGCATCGGCATCATCGCGCTCGCCGGCGTGGTGGTGAACAACAACATCGTGCTGATCGACACCTTCGATCGGCTGATCGCCGAGGGCTGGGAGAAACGCGCCGCGGCGTTGGAGACCTGCCGCGAACGCGCCCGGCCGGTGCTGCTCACCGCCGTCACCGCCATCCTCGGGGTGTTGCCGATCGCCTTCGGCATCAACCCCGATCTCATCCATCACGAGACGACGATCGGCGCACCCTCGACCCAGTGGTGGATCCACCTGTCGAGCGCCATCGTCTTCGGGCTCGCCTTCGCCACGGTGCTGACCCTGGTGGTGACGCCGTCGATGCTGATGATCTTCACCCGCAGGCGGAAGCCGGCACCGCCGTCGGTCGACATGGAACTCACCGCCCCGATTCTACCCCCATGAACGCCGCCGGCACCCCGACCGGGCGCCGCCGGCTCGTGTCGGTGGCGATCAGGCTCAGTCGATCAGGCTGCGCCGAAGCGCTTCGGCGACCGCATGGGTGCGGTTGACCGCGCCGAGCTTGCGTGTCGCCGCGGCGACATAGCCGTCGATGGTGTTGGGTGAGATCTCGAGGATCGCCGCGATCTCCCAGGTGGTCTTGCCGGCCGCGGTCCACTGAAGGCATTCACGCTCACGCGGACTGAGGAGAGGACGTTCACCGGATCGGCCGGCCGGCAGGAGCCGATGTTCGCGGTCGTCCGCAACCACCGGCGAGCCTTCCGCCGCGTCGGCGGCGACCGCCGTTCCGCGGATCTCCGCGGCGAGATCGAGAACTGCAGCGGGTCCGTTCCGTCCACTCACCGATCGTCTCCGGCCTCTCTTCCGCCTCGGCCTCGGTTCGTCTTCGGCCGCCGGCGTCGAAACCTCGGACACGACGCGCGCAGTCACGGCAGCAGAACCGTCTTCGACGATAGTCGATGGCCTCGTCGGGTCAATCACGCCCGAACCCCGGCTCCGACGGCCTCGTCGGGTCCGTGACGGCCTTCGTGACGCTTCCCCGGCTGCAGGTGCCGCGCTCTTCAGAAAAACGTGATCTCGGTCGAGCTTTCGCCACGATCCGGTCAAGGCCGAGCCATGTTGCGGGGCGAGAGTGTCACCATCGCTTCGAACGGTCCGGTTCGAGGCCGGTCGACCGGATACCCGAGCCCCCCAAGCCCCCCGGAACCGCCCCGAACCGGACCATCGAAGCGAACGTGGACGCCATCCCCCCCTGAACGGCGTTCCCGACCCCGGACGAGTGATAACCCCCCGATGATCCCCGAGACCCGCTGCCCGCCCCAGGCAGCGGGTCTCGTGCATTCGGCCGTCGATATCGGCCACCGAACCGTCGAATCGGTCGGCGGCATGTCGTCCGCGACACTCGACCCGGGCCGAAGTCCGCGACCGGCGGTGTCAGGTGGTCGGTCCGCTCCCCTGGAGCCAGTGATCGAGGAACCGATCGAGCCACAGCCGGTTGCGATCGCCCCACAGGCACTGGCCTTCGAAATGACGATGGCGGGGCTGGGCTCCCGGACTGTCGAGGCGCCCGGCGCCGCGCACCGTCCAGCGATGCATCATCGCCGGCGTCAGTTCGGGGTGGAATTGCAGCCCGTAGGCCCGCCGCCCCACCCGGATCGCCTGATTGGGGAAGCGTTTGCCGGTGGCGAGCAGGTCCGCGCCGACGGGGACGTCGAACCCCTCGCGATGCCACTGGTAGACCGTGGTCGGCCAGGTCATCAGATCGCGACCGGCCGATGTCGGTTCGATGTCGTACCAACCGACCTCCACCTCGCCGTGGGCATGGGCCGCCACCCGTCCGCCGAGGTGGCGCACCATCATCTGCGCCCCGAGGCAGATGCCGAGGAAGGGCTTCGCTTCCGCGAGCGCCACGCCGATCCAGTCGATCTCGCGATGGAGCCATGCCTCGTCGTCGTTGGCGCTCATCGGGCCGCCGAAGATCACCGCACCGGCATGATGGGCGAGCGACGCCGGCAGCGGATCGCCGTACCGTGGGCGACGGATGTCGAGACGATGGCCGCGACGAGCGAGCGCCGTGCCCACCCGACCGGGAGTCGAAGTGTCCTGGTGCAGCACCACCAGCACCGGGAGCGGGAGACCCCGGTCGGCATCTCCATCGGTCACAGGAAAGGATCGCGGCATCGGTGGCTGGCAAATCGAGGACGAGACCCCATCCCGCCACGAGCGCCGACGGAAATCAACGGCCGTCTTCCGCCGCCCTGAGCGCCGCCGCCTCGCGGTCCGCCTCGACCTCCTTGCGCAGGATCATCCGATCACGCACTTCGATGCCGAGCAGGTCGGCCAGCCGCCACACCACGTTGTCCTCGAACTCCTGGATCTCGCCGTCGGCGAGCACCAGGCTCCACAGGGCACGGACCACGTCGAGGCGCTCGGCATGTGAGAGGCTGCGCTGCAGGCGCGCGGTGAAACTCGCCGGATCGGCGGTTTCGAGTTCGGCGGCGCGACCGGCTTCCGCGAGCGCCCGCGCGTCCGCCGCGGGGAGCCCGAACCGGCGTCCGAGCTCCTCCTCCCAACGGCTGCGTTCGTGCGGTGTCACCCGACCGTCGACGGCGATGACATGGAACATCAGGGCCGCCACCGCCAACCGGGGATCGTCGAGATCGAAGGCTTTCCCGGGCTTGCGGGTGATCAGATCGGCGATGAAGCGGGTGAGAGGGTTCGGCATGCCGGTCGCGGGTCCTCCGTAGATCCGACGAGGGTGTCGTCCTCGACTATCGCAGAAGGCGTTTCGTCCCGCCACCCGACGCACCGCCGCGCCCGTCGTTGCGACGACGCCGCGAGGCCCGTAGTCTCGTCACGACCGAGAGGAGGTCGCCGGATGTGGACGAAGCGGTTGTTCGAGACGATCGAGGCGAAACGCGGCGAGCTCACCGCGCTCACCTGCGATCTCGTCCGCTTCCCCACCGTCAATCCGCCGGGCGAGGCCTACGAACCCTGCGCCCGCTTCATCGGCGACCGTCTCGCCGCCCGCGGTTTCGCCGTCACCTACGTCCGCGCCCACGGCAGTCCCGGCGACGGTGACGCCCATCCGCGCATCAACGTCGTCGCCCGGCGCGAAGGCACGCGCCCCGGCCCCTGTGTCCATTTCAACGGCCACATCGACGTCGTCGAAGCCGGCCACGGTTGGAGTGTCGATCCCTTCGCCGGGGTGGTGCGCGACGGCCGCGTCTGGGGTCGCGGCACCGCCGACATGAAGGGCGGCCTCGCCGCGGCGATCGTCGCCGTCGAGGCGATCCTCGATTGCGGCATCGAATTCCCCGGCGCGATCGAGATCTCCGGCACCGTCGACGAGGAATCCGGCGGCTTCGGCGGCCTCGCCCATCTCGCCCGCCACGGTTGGTTCGCCCCCGGCCGCGTCGACCACGTCATCATTCCCGAACCGCTCGACGTCGATCGCGTCTGCCTCGGCCACCGCGGCGTGTGGTGGGCGGAGGTCGAGGTCAAGGGCCGGATCGGCCACGGCTCGATGCCCTTCCTCGGGGTCAACGCCATCCGCGGCATGGCCGATTTCCTGGCACTGGTCGAGACCGAGCTGATGCCGAAGCTCGCTGCGCGCCGTACCCGTATGCCCTGCGTCCCCGACGGCGCCCGCCACGCCACCCTGAATCTCAACTCGATCCACGGCGGCCTCGCCGAAGCCGTCGACGAGGGCCTGCCGGCGCCGGTCGTCGCCGATTCGTGCCGTCTGGTGCTCGATCGCCGCTGGCTGGTCGAGGAGGATCGCGACGCGGTGCGCGCCGAGGTGATCGAACTCCTCGACCGCATGAAGGCCCGCACCGCCGGCCTCGATTATTCGGTCCGCGACCTGATGGGCTTCGAGCCGACCATGACCGAGGCCGACGCGCCGCTGGTCGCAACCCTCGACCACTGGATCCACCGCGTCCTCGATCGCCCGGCGACCCACGTCGCCTCGCCCGGCACCTACGACCAGAAGCACGTCGCCCGCTTCGCCCCCCATGTCGCCTGCGTCGCCTACGGCCCCGGTGAACTCGATCTCGCCCACCAGCCCGACGAGTGGGTGTCGATCGACGACATGGTCGCCTCCGCCAAGATCATGGCGGCGACGGCGCTGTCGCTGCTCGGGGTCGACGTCGGCCAGGGGTGATGCTCACTCCACCACCGTGAACGACACCTTGTTCTCGGTGTCGGAGTGCGGGCCGACGAAGACCTCGAAACGGCCGGGCTCGACCCGGTAGTGGCCCCGATCGTCGTGGAAACCGAGTTCGGCGACCGGCACTTCGAGCGTCACCCTGCGGCTCTCGCCCGGCGCCAGATCGACCATGGCGAAGCCCTTCAGCTCCCGCCGCGGCCGCGACCGCGAGGCGAGTACGTCGTGGACGTAGAGCTGGACGCTCTCGCGGCCTTTGCGGGTGCCGGTGTTGGTCACCATGGTCGAAACCGTCACCGTCTCGCCGAGCCCGACCACGTCGCGCGCCACCTCCGGCGGACCGACCGTGAAGCGCGTGTAGGACAGGCCGAAGCCGAAGGGGAAGAGCGGCGTGATCTCCTCGTCGACGTAGCGGGTGGCGAGTTCGTCGCCCGGCTTCCACGGCCGTCCGGTCGGCAGCCGGTCGTAGGAGATCGGCACCTGCCCCACCGCCCGCGGCATCGACATCGGCAGCCGTCCCGACGGCGTCGCCTCGCCGAGGATCAGGTCGGTCAGCGCCGCCCCGCCCATCGTCCCCGGCGAATAGGTCCACAGGATCGCCCGGGTCTTCGGCACGACGTCGCGCAGCACCATCGGCCGGCCGGCGAAGACGACGAGGACGATCGGCTTGCCGGTCGCCGCCAGCCGGTCGAGCAGCTCCTGCTGGTGGTTGGGCAGGCCGAGGCGGGTGCGCGAGGTCGATTCCGCCGTCATCCACCACGGCTCGCCCAGCACCGCGATGATGAGATCGGCGCTCTTCGCCGTCTTCACCGCCGCGTCGAACCCCTCGGTCGAGCGGCAGGCGTCGTCGCAGCCGGCGGCGAAGGTGACCTTCGTGCCGTGCGGCGCCAGCCGCGACCGCAGCTCGTCGAGAAGCAGCGGCACCTCCTCGCGTCTGCCCAACGCTCCCCAGGCACCCATGTGGTCGCCGGCATCCGCCGCCATGGCACCGATCACCGCGACCCGTTTCGGCGGCCGGACGAGCGGCAGGATGGCGCCCTCGTTCTCGAGCAGCACCACCCCTCGCCGCGCCACGTCGCGCGCCGCCTCCCGCGTCTCGGGCCGGGCGAGGGCCTGCGGCGCCATCGCCGGATCGATGCGGCGGCGCTTCTCCGGCGGATCGAACAGGCCGAGCCGCATCTTGACCCTGAGCACCCGTGCCACCGCTTCGTCGACTCGCGCCATCGGCACCCGCCCGTCGCGGACCAGGGAGGCGAGATGCTCGCCGTAGAGCCCGCTCGCCATGTCCATGTCGACGCCGGCCATCACCGCCTTCTCGACCGCCTCGCGCTCGTCCGCCGCCACCCCGTGGGCGACGAGCTCGCGCACCGCGTCCCAGTCCGACATGACGATACCGTCGAAGCCCCAGTCCTTGCGCAGGATATCGATCAACGTGTGCCGGTTGGCGGTGCCCGGCACGCCGTTCAAGGTGTTGAAGGCCGCCATCACCACCTGCGCTCCGGCCTCGATGCCGGCCTTGAACGGCGGTAGGTAGAGATCGCGCAGACGCGATTCGGACAGGTCGACGGCGTTGTAGTCGCGCCCCGATTCGGCAGCGCCGTAGCCGACGAAGTGCTTCAGCGTCGCCGCCATGCCGCCCGCCCTGAGCCCCTCCACCGTGGTGGCGGCGAAACGGCGGGCGAGGAACGGGTCTTCTCCCGGTCCCTCGACCACTCGGCCCCACCGTGCGTCGCGGGAGAGATCGAGCATCGGCCCGAGATTGAGGTCGAGCCCCTGGGCCGAGCCCTCGCGCGCCGTGAACAGCGCCGCCGTCACCATCGCCGCTTCGTCGAAGGTCGCCGCGATGCCGAGCGGCATCGGAAAGAGAGTGCGGTAGCCGTGGATGAGGTCGCGCGAGAACAGGAGCGGGATGCTGTGACGCACCGATCGGGCCCTGGCGTCGGCCTTCGCCACGCTCCCCGCCTCACCGGTGTTGGAGAGGATACCGAGAGCCCCGTCGACGATCTCCTTCTCGTCGAACTCCGGCGACCAGCCGCCGAGGACCATCTGCCCGACCTTTTCCTCGAGGCTCATGCGGCCGACGAGGTCGGCGACGCGCGCCTCGATCGCCGGATCGGCCACGGCTCGTCCCGGCGACTCGGCGAGGGACACGGCGGGGAAGGCGGCAAGGAGGAACACGGCGGCGAGATGGTGGCGGAGCGGCATGGATCGACGGCAGGCTGATGGCGGGCCGACACCTTCGCCCGGCGATGCGAACAGGTCAAACCCGCCGCTTACGCCGATCCGGCGGTCGTCTTGCGTGGAATCGCGAAGGGTGGTCTCTTGCGCTTCGTCGCATGTCGACCGCGGATCGACGGATTCGCGGTCCATCGGGTGACGAGCTCGGGCTCGCACCATCGCGACCTCGGGGGGCGACGACGAGAGGATGCCCATGGCGGCCCGTAGAATTCTGATCTGCGACGACGACGACGATCTGCGCGACGCGCTGGTCGAGCAACTGTCGCTCTACGAGGAGTTCGAGACTCGGGCGACCGACGGCGCCACCAAGGCGATCGCGCTGGCCCGCTCCGAACCGATCGATCTCCTGATCATGGACGTCGGCCTGCCCGAGATGGACGGCCGCGAGGCGGTGAAGCTCCTGCGCAAGGGCGGCTTCAAGGCGCCGATCATCATGCTGACCGGCCACGACACCGATTCCGACACGGTCCTCGGTCTGGAAGCCGGCGCCAACGACTACGTGACGAAGCCGTTCAAGTTCGCCGTGCTGCTCGCCCGTATCCGCGCCCACCTGCGCCAGCACGAGCAGACCGAGGACGCCGTCTTCTCCATCGGCCGCTACACCTTCCGCCCCTCGACCAAGCTGATGGTCGACGAGCGCGGCTCCAAGGTGCGGCTGACCGAGAAGGAGACCGCCATCCTCAAGTACCTCTACCGCGCCGGCGAGCGCCCGGTGACCCGCGAGGTGCTGCTGCACGAGGTGTGGGGCTACAACTCCGGCGTCACCACCCACACGCTCGAGACCCACATCTATCGCCTGCGCCAGAAGATCGAGCGCGACCCGTCCAACGCCGAGCTGCTCGTCACCGAGGCCGGCGGCTACAAGCTCGTCCCCTGATCCCGCCCGGCGACGCGCCCGCCGTCCCCCGCGGCCGCGAGGCCCCGGCTCCACACCCGAGGCCACGAGCCTCCGACACCGCCGAATGCCCCGCGAATGACCCTCGAACGCGACATCGCCCTCCTGAAGAGCGTCCCCTTCTTCGACGGGATCCCGGCGGAGCCCTTGAAGCTCATCGCCTTCTCCGCCGACAGCCGCGAGATCGAGGACGGCCGCTTCCTGTTCTCCGCCGGGGATCCGGCCGAAGGCGGGCTGATCGTGGTCGAGGGGCGGGTCGATCTGGTCGACGAGGCGGCGGCGCCGCCGAAGGTGCTGGAGCGGTTGGGTCCGGGCTCGCTGATCGGCGAGCTGGCGCTGATCGTCGAGACGAAACGCCCCGCGACCGCGATCGCCGTCGGCCGCGCCCGCGTCCTCGCCGTCCGCCGCTCCCTCTTCCGCCGCATGCTCGGCGAGTACCCCGAGATCGCCGTCACCTTACGCGACCGCATCGCCGAGCGACTGGCGGCCCTGGCGCCGGAGATCGGGCGGATCAAGGATGTGATGGAGGGCGGGGAGAGGCGGTGAGGGGGGGAGCGCGGGGAAGACAAGCAAAGGCCGTTGTGCGCGCCGCGGATACTACGTTTAGCACGATCACCGGTTCAGTAGCGATACCCCAAAGATGGATTCCGGCCTACGCAAAGCTCTGAAAAGTGACCTACACGCAATACGAGAGGCATGTTGACTCGCACCAGCTTAAGCGATCAATTCGAGGCAAAGGCGTAGCGCGAGAAAACCGAATGTCCTTCGACGAAAGTAAATTCTATATCATAGAATACATAAAGAAAAACCATAAGGCCGCCATCAGCGCCCTGCCTGTCCTCGCGATCTTTTACAGCATAGTAGTCGCGATAATAAATGTTGGATTTATTGCAAGAATTGGGGCATGGACAGCACCGTTATTTTCTTTCCCAGACTTTCTACAAGCAAATTTTGGAATAATACGAAGCATTTTGTTCTATGTCGGCATTTGGTACATGTTCGAATTGGTCTTCATCAATGCGTGGCGATCGATTAATAAAGACGATATATCTAATCGATGGCAACCCATCAGATGGATCCTATTTGCAGGGAATGTAGTTTTAGAAGCATATCGCTATATGATCTCACGAGAAGGATGGGCCGGATATTTTGTTACAATTTGGATTGTTTGCGCATATTTATCTACAATTTTCATCAGCAAAGGAAATGGCATATTTCTAGATATGCTGCCAATGGCACTATGGATCATAGTATTTGGATATATGACTTCAAATAATATAGCCGAAAGCGGGCATATTTCTCTCGGAACAACAATATTTGCGGTAATTGCGATCGGGAATTTCGCATTTTCGCTCGGGTACTCCTGGGCTGAAAACAGTATAGTTAGCAAGGAAAACATTGTCTCTATCACATTCGATGACAATGTCTGCGTGTACGCGCGCTTACTTCGAAGCGTAAACGGTGGCATGATAATTCATAACGAATTTTCAAACGGCATCGAATTCCGGAAAGTTGACAAAATAAAGGTCATCAGCCATGGGCGAACTTGCATATAGTGGATGCTGGACGACATCCTGGCGTGATGGGTAATATTACTCGCGAAAAAATTCTCCACGACTTATTATAGACAGCATTTTACAGGGCGAATTCCAAATACTTTTATTACCCACTTGTCCACCGCGGAGAAAATGAAGGTTGAAAGGCAATGTTCTGAAATCAGGTCTATAGAATGCGACCTCACTTGCCTCTCGTTGCGCAATTCCCCCCCCTCACCCCCGCCCCCACTTCCCCTCGATATACTCCCCCACCATCCGCTTGAACTCCTCCGCGATCCCCGCGCCCTTCAGCGTCGCGACCTTCTGGCCGTCGACGAAGACCGGGGCGGAGGGGGCTTCGCCGGTGCCGGGGAGGGAGATGCCGATGTTCGCGTGTTTCGATTCGCCGGGGCCGTTGACGATGCAGCCCATCACCGCCACCTCCAGCGCCT
>CALMFH010000126.1 GCA_937864925.1 uncultured Alphaproteobacteria bacterium
CGAACGGATGGCCGAATTAGCTCAAGATGGTGTCCACCGAACCGGCAGCAGGCCAGACCGCCTTCGGAGCGATCCGCTCCCCGACCTGAGCGACCGCTTCGGACGGAGTTCCGTCGAAGACGTCGCCGCGGCCGGTGTGTACCCGGCGCCGGTGGCGTCGCGCCCACCTTCGGGGGCGCCTGGCGCCACGAACCGGGTCGATCGGTTCGCTCATCGGGATCACCTCGTCGGATTTCCTCAGCTTCTGCGCCGTCACGCGAGATGGAACTCGTCCTTCGCTCGATCCGGTCGACGCAGGGGCGGACGATCGAGCGCAGGACCGGTTGTCGATGATCCGTAGAACGCCGAAGTTCTTCGCCGGACCCGGCGCGAAGCGGGTTCGGAGGGCGGTCGGACGGGGTCGGGCCACGAGGTCGGACGGCCGCGAGAAATTGCTCGAGCCGAAGGGTTCCGTTAAGATGGCCACACTCGAGATGGTTGTTCGGGCGCTGGTGTTGGAACGCTCCCAGACGATTGCAGTGTTCGATATCGGCAGCAATCATGAGGGGTTGATCAGTTGAAAAGAATCGTTGTCGATTTGGACGGCACTTTGACGGTCGATGAAAAAGGCGTGCCATATCCGGACAAGCGGCCAAATCTTGCCTTCATCGATCAATTGCGCGCATATAGAGAGCTGGGCTTCGAGATAATCGTAGCCACAGCACGTAACATGAACACTTACCAGAACTCCGTCGGGCTGATCACAGCCAAGACGCTCCCGGTGATATTTGCTTGGCTCGAGGCGCACCAGATACCGTACGACGAGATCCATGTCGGAAAGCCCTGGTGCGGTCATGCCGGATTCTACGTGGATGACAAGGCGATCCGACCTTCTGAATTCTGCCGATTGAGTTACGACGAAATCATGCGGCTTCTGGCGGCCGAGAGGACGAGCGAACGACAATCTCCGAGTGAAGGCGGAGAGCAATGAGCCGCCCGTTCATCATTACGTCGGGCGCCTATGTCGATTCCGAGCTGGTGGCAGAATTCGGGCTGCTCCCGCCCGCCTTCCTGCCCCTGGGCAATCGTCGGCTGTTCGCCCGTCAATATCAGGCGTTGAAGCCTTTCGCTTCCCGCATCATCCTGACTGTCCCGGACCACTTCGTGCTCGATCCGATCGACGAAGCCCACCTCGCCACCCTCGACATCGAGATCGTCGGGATCCCCGAGGGGCTGACGCTCGGGCAATCGGTCGTCTACGCCATCAACGCGACCGCCTGCGGCCATGGGGCGGTGTCGATCCTGCACGGAGATTCGTTGCACACCGAACTGTCCTACGATGCGGTCGACGCCGTTTCGGTGACGAAGAGCCTACCGCCTCCCGGCTACAGTTGGGCCTGGGCCAGAAGGACCGAGGCGGGTGTGCGGATCTTCGATCCGGATCATGTTCCAGATCCGACCGACATGGCGTTGACCGGGTTCTTTTCGGTTTCCGACGGCGCACGATTGGTGCAGGCCATCACCCGCAACGGTTCCGACTTCATCGCCGGGCTGGCGGAATACGCTTCGATCGTGCCGCTACAGACCCTCGCCTCCGGTCACTGGTTCGATTTCGGCCATTGCAGCACCTACCATCGCTCTCGTCGCGAGATGACCACCGAGCGCGAGTTCAACCGCCTGAGCACGGCTGGTCGGTCGATCACCAAATCGGGGCGCAATCCCGACAAACTGCTGGCCGAGGCACTCTGGTACGAAAATCTGCCTCCCGCCCTGCGGATCTACACGCCGAGCTATCTGGGAAGGAGCGAACAGGACGCAGGCGTCAGCTACAGTCTGGAATACCTTCATCTGCCATCGCTGGCCGATCTGGCGGTATTCGGGCGACTACCGCTCACCGCGTGGCGACGGATCTTCGATTCCTGCGACGAGGCGCTCTCCGCCCTCGCATTGCGGCAAGGGTCGGCGGAATCGCTGGTGTCGGCCAGGAGCCTCTTGTGCGACAAGACGCTCCGAAGGTTGGAGCAACTCGCTGCGAGCCGGTCACTGAGCCTGACGACACCGTGTCGATTGGGCACGCGATCGCTGCCACCGCTGGCGAAAATCGCGGAAACGGTCGCAGGACTCGTCACCGAACCCGAACGGGCGACGCTGATCCATGGCGACTTCTGCTTCAGCAACATCCTCTATGACATGCGCGCCGACATCGTGCGGATGATCGATCCGCGCGGTATGGATGCGAATGGTACCATATCGAACTTCGGCGACATCCGCTATGACATTGCCAAGCTCTATCATTCAGCGGTCGGCCTCTATGATCATATAATGGCAGGAAACTATAGTTTCGATCGACGCGGTGATCTTGATTTTGAGCTCGAATTACCAGATACGTATGAAGTTCAGCTCATACGCGACGAGTTCCTCACGCACGAATTCGCGGGGCTGACGAT
The DNA here is from genome assembly GCA_937864925.1 of uncultured Alphaproteobacteria bacterium. Classification (GTDB taxonomy): domain Bacteria; phylum Pseudomonadota; class Alphaproteobacteria; order Rhizobiales; family Ancalomicrobiaceae; genus CALBKH01. Next base: position 2,427 of record CALMFH010000126.1, read on the forward strand.
CACCGCGGCGAAAGCGCTGCCGATCGCAATTCTGCTGTTCCTGTCGATGCCACCCCTGCATTCCGACGACCCGCAGCGGCAATTGGCGCTCCTGGCCAACGGTTTGCGTCTGTTCGACCTCCTCGATAGAACCGGTAGCTAGCACATGATCGTATTTCCCATGGCGGGATTGAGCCGCAGGTTCACCGAAGCGGGCTATTCGGTTCCCAAATACATGCTGCAGGCTCGAGGAAAGAGCGTATTCGCGCATGTCGTCGGAGGGTTTTCGGCCTATTTCCGACAGTTGCCCTTCCTGTTCATCTTGCGAGACGTGGACGGAAGCGCCGAATTCGTCGCCGACGAGTTGAACAAATTGGGGGTCACGGATGCTCGGTTGGCAATCCTCGACGAAGTCACGGCGGGACAAGCCGAGACGGTCGAGCGTGGGCTGAAGCGAGCGAGCATCGGCCCCGACGAACCGTTGACGGTCTTCAACATCGATACAATTCGACCCAATTTCCTATTTCCTGACAGTTTCGATCTCAAAAAAATCGACGGATATCTAGAGGTTTTCAGAGGAAGCGGTAAGAATTGGTCATACGTTCTACCCGTCGACCCGGGTAGCGATCGCGTTGCCGAAACAGCAGAGAAGGTTCCCATCTCCGATCTCTGCTGCACGGGGCTATACCACTTCGGCACCGCCGGCCTCTTTCTCGACGCCTATGAGCGCTTCAACGGTGGCTTGGCAGCGGAAATGCATCTGAAGGAGCTGTTCGTCGCCCCCATGTACAATCTACTGCTGAAGGACGGGCGCGATATCCGATATCATGTGATTTCTCCCGATGAGGTCATGTTCTGTGGCGTTCCGTCAGAATACGAGGCGTTCTGTAAAGAATAGACGAGGGTGGCCAATCCTTGTTTGGGGCTCGAACAGCTCGCGTGGAGTGATTTCACCCAACTCTTCGGCCATTCTACGACGCCATTCCATCCTTTCGGGGCACACGTCCAACTGACGCCGGGGGTCGTCTCACCGTCTGTCCGCACCCGAATTTCGGCGTCCCGGAGGTCGGGGTGAGGTGATGCCGACCGTCCGTCACGCTGGCGGGGCGATTGCGTCACCGGGATTCGGCAACGAATTCGGTGACGAGTGATACCGGGCTCATGAAATTCGGACTCGTCCGAATTTCATGAGCGTTACGACCCGACCGGCCGACGCCCGTTCGGGCTCGCCTTCGTTCACGACGTTTCGAACGGGTCGAAACTTCGTGAACTCGGTATGACTGCTCGCCGCGGCCGACCGCGTGTCGATGTGGGAGGTGTGTCTCGCTTCCGACTTCGCCCCGGCGTCGGCGCGAGCCGGGAACAAGCGCGTCGGTGCATGCGGCCGGATACGGTCGCCGAGGGCTTCGACGAAGGTGTCGAAGGGAGGATGCACGAGCGCCGGCGGGGCCCGTGTCGGGGCATCGAGAGAGCGTGCCCTCGACCTGGTCGCCCGCCGTCGCTGCGGCAATCATCTCCGATCGGTCCGAAGCGCCGCTTCGGGTCTGCCCATCTGCCGGCGGCAAGCCGGCACCGGTTCGAAAAATGACCCGGGATCCCCGAGAATCCCGGACCACGATCCGGAGCGGTACTCGGTTCAGCCGCCGACCGACTGCCACTGCCCGGCTTCGATCTTGGAAGCCGCGATGACCGCCTGGGTACGGCTTTCGACGCCGAGCTTCTGCAGGATCGCCGAGACGTGGGCCTTGACCGTCGCCTCGGAGACGCCGAGTTCGTAGGCGATCTGCTTGTTGAGCAGACCCTCGGACAGCATCATCAGCACCCGCACCTGCTGCGGCGTCAGGGTGGAGAGGCGTTGCACCAGTTTCGCCGTCTCGTCGGCGGGAACGGCGGAGAGATCGACGTCGGGCGGGGTCCACACGTCGCCCGCCATCACGGTGGAGAGCGCCTGACGGATCGAGTCGGTGCCGAGCGACTTCGGTACGAAGCCGGCCGCGCCGAATTCCATGCAGCGGCGAATGGTCGCCGGGTCCTCGTTGGCCGAGACCACCACCACCGGGACCGCCGGAAACTGAGCCCTGAGATACATCAGACCGGAATAGCCGCGAACCCCCGGCATGTTCAGATCGAGCAGGACGAGATCGACTTCGTCACCCCGTTCGAGGATCTCGGTGACCGCCTCGAGCGATCCGGCCTCCGAGATCGCCACCCCGTCGAACATGCCTTCGAGCGTCTGCCGGAGTGCACCACGGAACAGCGGATGATCATCCGCGATCACGAACCGATAAGCCGGATTGGTCGCCAACCGAAATCCTCCCCCTGGGTCGCCTCGGCGTCGGACGTCGCACGAACCTGCCGCGGGCGTGGGCGCACGCGAAACCCCGGTTCGGCGACGGCGAACTGCCTCGGGATCGGGCGCCCCTGCCCATCCCTGCGGCGACGACACGTCGCACGTCGACGGACGAATTATCGATGCCACAGAGGCTTCACGCAAGGGTCATGCGCTTCGCCGTCGTGGCCGAGAATCGCGTTCCGACGCGATTTCGATGCGGATCGGGCAGGTCCTTCCCCGGAGGGTGGATCCCCGGTCGTGTTCGTTCCGGGATACGGGGCCGCGCCGCGACGACTTTTCTCCGCCGCCGACGGCGCTAAGTTCGACCTCCCTATAGGAGACCGATCAGGAGGCCGACGGAATCATGCGCCATTCGCTCTTTCCCGAAATCGAACCCCATGCCTCCGGCCGCCTGCGCGTCTCGGACCTGCACGAGATCCATTGGGAGGTGTGCGGCAACCCGGCCGGCAAGCCGGTCGTCTGCCTGCACGGCGGCCCCGGCGGTGGGGCGACGCCGACGATGCGGCGGCTGCACGATCCCGACGCCCATCGCATCGTGCTCTTCGACCAGCGTGGCTGCGGTCGCTCGACGCCACACGCCGAGCTCGCCGAGAACACCACCTGGGATCTCGTCGCCGACATCGAGACGCTTCGCGAGCATCTCGGCATCGCCCGCTGGCAGGTCTACGGCGGTTCGTGGGGTTCGACGCTGGCGCTCGCCTACGCCGAGACGCATCCGGAGCGGGTGAGCGAGCTGGTGTTGCGCGGCATCTTCATGCTGAGGCGCAGGGAACTCGAATGGTTCTATCAGGAGGGCGCCAGCCTGATCTACCCCGACCTGTTCGAGCCCTATCGCGACTTCATCCCCGCGGCGGAACGCGGTGACCTGATCGCCGCCTATCACCGCCGGTTGACCGGCGACGATCCGGTCGAGCAGCTCGAGGCGGCGAAGCGTTGGAGCGTGTGGGAGGGCTCGACCCTGTCGCTGCTGCCCGACCCGGCGCGGGTCGCCACCTTCGCCGATCCGACCTACGCGCTCGCCTTCGCCCGGATCGAATGCCATTTCTTCGTGAATTCCGGCTGGTTCGAGCCGGAGGACCAGCTGCTCCGCGACGCGCACCGGCTGCGCGACATCCCGGCGGTGATCGTGCACGGGCGCTACGACATGTGCACGCCGATGCTCAACGCCTGGGATCT
>CALMFH010000127.1 GCA_937864925.1 uncultured Alphaproteobacteria bacterium
TCTGGCGCCTGTCGAAGGCGACGGAGCGACGCGACACCGACACCGGCGACCACATCGCCCGCATGTCGCGCATCTGCGGCATCGTCGCCGAGGCGCTGGGCCTGCCGGAGGAGGAGTGCCGTCTGATCGAGATCGCCTCCCAGATGCACGACGTCGGAAAGGTCGGTATCCCCGACGAGATCCTGTTCAAGCCCGGTCCGCTCGACCCGGCCGAGCGCCGGGTGATGGAGACCCATGCGCAACTCGGTTGGAACATCCTGGAAGGATCGAAGTCGCGGCTGTTGCAGGTTGCGGCCGACATCGCCGCCTCGCACCACGAACGCTGGGACGGGCGGGGCTATCCCCGCGGCCTCGCCGGCGAGGCGATTCCGCTCGCCGGACGCATCACCGCGCTCTCCGACGTGTTCGACGCGCTGATGTCGGTGCGCCCCTACAAGCCGGCCTGGCCGCTCGAAAAGGCGCGCGCCTTCATCGAAGAGGGGGCGGCCGCGCATTTCGATCCCGCCTGCGTCGCCGCCTTCTTCTCGCGCTGGGACGAGATCGTCGCCATCGCCGGGACTGCCCACAACGATGAAGCGGCGGCCTGAGATCCCGTCGCGAGGGCCTCCCCGCGACGCCGACGTCCCCGATCCCCCGACATGAAGGAACGCCCGTATGAGCCTTCGCACCTCCCTCTTCGCCGTCGCCGCCCTGGGCTTCGGCCTTCTCGCCTCGTTCACCGGGGTGTCCACCGTCCATGCCGCCGGGCTCGTCACGCCGAGCGGTGAGGTGGTGCTGACCGTCACCGGCAAGATCACCCGTTCGAACGCCGGGGATGCCGCCACCTACGACATGGCGATGCTGGAGGCGCTGCCGGGTCGTGTCACCGAGACCGAGACGCCCTGGACCAAAGGCAAGGCCCGATTCGAGGGGCCGCTCGGCGCGGCACTGCTCGACCAGGTCGGCGCCGCCGGATCACGCCTGAAGATCACCGCGCTCAACGACTATGTCGTCGAGGTGCCGGTGGAGGACTTCCGCACCTGGCCGGTGATCCTCGCCACCCGCAAGGACGGCAAGCCGATGCCGGTGCGCGACAAGGGGCCGATCTTCGTCATCTATCCCTTCGACATCGATCGAACGCTCTACAACGAGAAGATCTTCTCGCGCTCCGCCTGGCAGGTGAAGTCGATCGAGGTGCAGTGATCGCGCAGCCCGCCGTCGACCGGCGGGCCGCCACTTCGCCTCGAAAGGAGGGCTCGCGATGTCGAAGTCGTCGCTGCGTTGGCGTCTGGTGCGCACCGCGCTCGTCCGCAACAAGGGACTGGTGTCGCTGGTCGCGGTGGCGGTGATGCTGCTCGTGGCGGTGTTCGCGTTCTTCCACGCGCTGTGGGATCGCCAGAGCTCGTCGGCGGCGAGCATCCGTGAGGATGCGGTGTGGGCGACCTATCAGACCGACCGCGAGACCGGCAAACTCGTGCTGGCGCTCCACGATCTCCTGGACGACCGTCCCGACGGGTCGCTCGCCGAAGTGTCGCGGCGGTTCGACATCCTCTACAGCCGCCACGAGGTGATGGAGGAGGCCGACTTCGCCGGAAAGTTCCGCGCCGATCCGAAACTCCACGAACTGACCGAGGACATCGGCCGGCGAATGCACGCCCTGTTGCCGCCGTTCGATCGCTTCGCGGCGGAAAAGCGGGCGGAGCGAAGCGAGCTCGAACGGGCGCTGGAGCAGGTCATCGCGCTGCGTTCGGCGACGGAAGCGCTACTCGTCGCCACCAACCACGTCCAACTCGCCATTCAGGTCGACGATCGCGAGGCGGTCACACGCATCTACGGCTGGCTCGCCGGGACGGTTCTGGCGCTGATGGTGGCGGTCGGTTCGGTCGTCGTGATGATCTGGCGGCAGTTGCAGCAGAACGAGATCTCGCGCTTCCGCCTGCAGCGGCTCAGCGAAGAACTGGCGCAGTCGGCGGCGGCGGCGGAGGCGGGCAACAAGGCGAAGTCGGCCTTCCTCGCCACCATGAGCCACGAGATCCGCACGCCGCTCAACGGCATCATCGGCACCGCCGAACTGATGTCGACCGGTCGGCTCGACGCCGAGCAGATCGAACAGCTCTCCACCATCCACCAATGTTCGGACGCGCTGATCGCCCTGATCAACGACATCCTCGACTTCTCCAAGCTCGAATCCGGGACGATCGATCTGGAGCGTCGGCCGGTCGACCTCGCCGAGGTGATCGACGGCGTCGTCGAGATGCTGTCGCCCAAGGCCGAGGCCAAGGGGCTCGACCTCGTCGCCTCCTATCCGCTCGCCACCTACGAGACCGACCCGACCCGGCTCCGCCAGGTGCTGATCAACCTCGTCGGCAATGCGGTCAAGTTCACCGACTACGGCGCGGTGGTCGTCCGGGCTCGCGAGGTCGTCGGCTTCGACGGCGGACGGCGGCTGCGCATCGAGGTCGAGGATACCGGTGTCGGTATCGCGGCGAGCGCGATCGGCCGGCTCTTCACCGAGTTCTCGCAGGCCGATGCCTCGATCGGCCGGCGCTTCGGCGGAACCGGTCTCGGGCTCGCCATCTCCAAGCGTATCGTCGAGGCGATGCAGGGCCGTATCGGGGTGGAGAGCAGCGAGGGGCGTGGCACCACCTTCTGGATCGACGTACCGGTCGGCGTGGTCGACGGTGCCCGCCCCGTCGAGGCGCTCCCCGGCGTCGGTCTGCGCGGCATGCCGCTTGCGACGTCGCCGCTGGTGCGCACCGCGATCGCTCGCGACCTCAGGGCGCTCGGGGTGGAGATCGTGCCGTCATGGCGCCACGGTGTGGCGGTCGATCTGGCGGTGGTCGATCACGCCGGCTGGGACTCGCGCCAGGACGGTCCGGAGGCGATCGATCCGGTCGCCGCGGTGGTCTTCGGCTTCGGTGCGCGGACGCTCGCCGGCCGGGTGTCGGCGGTTGTCGACGGGGCGATGACGACGCGGCGCCTCGCCCGCATCCTCGCCCATCGTTCGGCCGGCACGGTGCCGTCCTCGGTCTTCGACGGCTCCCGGTCGCGCGGTGTGGAACAGCGGCTCGCCGGTCATGTGTTGGTGGTCGAGGACAATCCGGTCAATCGCAAGGTCGCCGTCGGCATCCTGACGCGCATGGGGCTCACCACCGAGACGGTGGTCGACGGTCTGCAAGCGGTCGAGCGGCTGGCCAAGGGCGGTGTCGATCTGGTGTTGATGGACATGCAGATGCCGGTGATGGACGGCCTCGAGGCGACGCGGCGGATCCGCACCGACGGCGGCGCTTCCGCAACGGTGCCGATCGTCGGGCTCACCGCGAATGCCTTCGCTTCGGATCGTGCCGCCTGTTTCGCGGCGGGGATGGACGACTTCGTGATGAAGCCGGTGACACGCGACCGGTTGCAGGCGGCGCTTTCCCTCCATCTCGGCGAGGGCGTCGCCGATCCCGCGGCATCCGCCGAGCCGGAGATCCCGGCGACACCGGCGGCGCGTGACCCGGTGGATGTGGTGCCGGTGCTCGATCTCGTGCATCGCCACCATCTCGCCGACGTGATCGGCCCGGAGGGATTGTCGGAACTGACCGAGGTCTTCGTCGCCGATACGACGGAGCTGCTCGTCGATCTCGGCGAGGGCTATGCCGCCGGAGATCTCGAGCGGGTGCGGCGCGGATTGCACACGCTCACCGGTGCGGCGGCCAACGTCGGCTGTTCGGGTGTGGTGGCGGCGATCGCGACGATCCGCGAGGTCGGGGTGTTCGAATGCCCCGATCTGGTCGGACGACTCGGTGCCGCGGTGCTGGCGGCGCGGGCGGCACTGGAGGCGGAGAGCATGTCGGCGATCGAGCCGATCCGGGCGGCGGGCTGAGACCGGCGAGCATCGAGAACGACCAAACCGGGCATTCCTTCCGCGAATTTCCCGAGCCCTGCTGCCGACGAGAAACGCGCGGGCCACGAAGGCCGGATGGGCCGGCTCGTCCGGCCTTCGGCACGAGGCGTCAGAATTCGACGTCGAGCTCGTCGAGTTCCTCCGGCTCGGCCATCGCGGCGGCGATCCATTCCTGCATCAAGGGCCAGGTCATGGCGGTGCGGCGGTAGCCCTCGCAGACCGGATCGAGCTTCACGTCGTAGGTGGTGAAACGCGCCGCCACCGGCGCGTACATGGCGTCGGCGAGCGTCGGCGCGCGCCCGAACAGATACGGACCCTTCGAGGCGGCGAGCGCCTCGGTCCAGATGGCGGCGATGCGGTCGATGTCGCCGCGGGCGCCGGCCCACACCTTGAAGTTCGGATAGTGGGCCTTGAGGTTCATCGGCAACGCCGAACGCAGGTTGGCGAAGCCGGAGTGCATCTCGCCGGCGATCGAGCGGCAATGGGCGCGGGCGACGCGCTCCTTCGGGATGATCCCGGCCTCGGGCCGTATCTCGTCGAGATACTCGGCGATGGCCAGCGTGTCCCAGACCTCGAGCCCGTCGTGGGCGAGGCAGGGGACGAGGAAGGAGGGCGACAGCAGCAGCAGTTCGGCGCGGGTGTTCGGGTCGTCGATCGGCAGCACCCGCTCCTCGAAGGGCAGGCCGCTCATGCGGGTGAGGAGCCAGCCGCGCAGCGACCAGGAGGAGTAGTTCTTGCTCGAGATGGTGAGCGTCGCCGTCGACATCGAACCGGTCCTCCCTCCACACCGAGGTCGACGAAGGGCGACCGGTGGAATGTGAGAATTATCTCGCACCTGCGAGCAAATTGCACTAGGCTTTTCACGTATCGACCGTTCCGAGGGGTGAGACGGACGGCGAAGCGGATCCCTTCTCGACCGGTGACAGGTCCATGCTCTATTTCGCATACGAGGGCCAGAACGGTCTCCTCGATCCGATCCGAACCGTCGCGCTGTCGATGCTCCGGATGATCGGGCCGAGCGCATCGAAGCCGGGGGCGCCGAACCTCGCCTCGCTGGCGGCGGCCTACGAGATGATCGCGCGCGCCGGTCTCACCCACACGCGTCCTCCCTACGGCATCGACGAGGTGATGGTCGGCAACGAGTTGGTGAAGGTCGAGGAGAAGCCGCGCTTCGTCGCGCCCTTCGGCACGCTGCTGCACTTCAAGAAGGACGTGGCGACGCCGCAGCCGCGGGTGTTGGTGGTGGCGCCGCTCTCCGGACATTTCGCCACGCTGTTGCGCAACACGGTGAAGACGCTGCTCGCCGAGCACGACGTCTACATCACCGATTGGCACAACGCCCGCGACGTGCCACTGGCGCGCGGCGACTTCGGCTTCGAGGACTATGTCGAGACGCTGATCACCTTCCTGCAGGTGATGGGGCCGGGTACCCACGTGGTGGCGGTGTGTCAGCCGTGCGTGCAGGTGATGGCGGCGGCAGCGGTGATGGCGGAGGCCGACGATCCGGCGCAGCCGCGCTCGATGACGCTGATGGCCGGGCCGATCGACACTCGCGTCAACCCGACCAAGGTCAACGAACTGGCGACGTCGAAGCCGATCGAGTGGTTCGAGCGCAGCCTGATCGCCTCGGTGCCGGGGCGATACGCCGGCGCCGGACGGCGGGTCTATCCGGGGTTCGTCCAGCTCTCGGCCTTCATGTCGATGAACATCGACCGCCACGTGAAGGCGCATGTCGAGCTCTACGAGAACCTGGTGCGCGGCGAACACGAGAAGGCCAAGGCGACCAAGGACTTCTACGACGAGTATTTCGCCGTCCTAGATCTCGCCGCCGAGTTCTACCTCGAGACGGTGCAGTGGGTGTTCCAGGAGGCACGGCTGCCGCGCGGGGAAATGACCCATCGCGGCCGGAAGATCGACACGCGCGCCATCCGGCGCACCGCGCTGCTGACGGTGGAGGGCGAGCGCGACGACATCTGTTCGCTCGGCCAGACCTCGGCGGCGCACGATCTGACGCCGTCGTTGAAGCCCTATCGCAAGCGCCACCACATGCAGGCCGGCGTCGGCCA
>CALMFH010000128.1 GCA_937864925.1 uncultured Alphaproteobacteria bacterium
TTCCTGCGCGACGTGGTGCTCGCCTGGGTCATCGGCGCCGGCCCGCTCGCCGACGCCTTCTTCATCGCACTGCGCATCCCCAACCACTTCCGTGCCCTCTTCGCCGAAGGCGCCTTCAACGCCTCCTTCGTCCCGACCTACGCCGGCACGTTGGAAGCCAAGGGCGCCGAGGCGGCGCTCGGCTTCGCCGCCCGCGTCCTCGGGGCGCTGGTGGCGGTGCAGGTGGTGATCCTGGTCGCCGCCGAGATCTGTGCTCGCGGTCTGCTCGAGCTTCTCACCCCCGGCTTCGCCGGCGCCGGCGAACTCGGCGATCTGACGGTGCTGCTCACCCGCATCACCTTCCCCTATCTGCTCTTCGTCACTCTGGTGACGGTCTACGGCGCCGTCCTCAACGCCCATCACCGTTACGCCGCGGCGGCCGGTGCGCCGGTGCTGTTCAACCTCGCCATCATCGTCTGCGTCTCCGCCACCCTGCTCGTGCCGGCGCGCCACCCGCATCTCGCCCCGACCGCCGCGGCGATCGGCGTGGCGCTCGCCGGTATCGCCGAACTGATCCTTCTGGTGTGGGCACTGCGTCCGGCCGGCCTCGCGCTCGCCCCCGCCCGGCCGCGCCTCGACGACGAGGTGACGACCTTCCTGAAGCGCCTCGGTCCGGCGACCATCGGCTCCGGTGCGTCGCAGATCGCCATGTTCGTCGACACCATTCTCGCCGCGGCTCTGCCGGTCGGCGCGGTCTCGGCGATGTACTACGCCGATCGCCTCTATCAGCTGCCGATCGGCGTCATCGCCATCGCCATCGGCACGGTGTTGCTCCCCGAACTCTCCCGCCGTTTCGCTGCGAAGGACGAGGCCGGCGCCCGACGAGCCCAGCGCCGCGCCGTGGTCTGGTCGATCGCGCTGACCGCGCCCTTCGTCCTGGCGTTTCTGGTGGGTCCCGACTGGCTGATCCGTATCGCCTTCGCCCGCGGTGCCTTCGACGAAGCCGCGGTGGCGCGTTCCGCCGTCACCCTCCAGGCCTATGCCGTCGGCCTCCTCGCCATCGTGCTGTTGCGCTCGGTGGTGCCCGGCTTCCATGCCCGCGGCGACACCCGCACGCCGATGTGGGTCGCCTTCGCCGGCATCGCCGTCAACGTCGCGTTGAAGTTCTGGCTCACCGGGCCTTTCGACGTCGCCGGTCTGGCGCTCGCCACTTCGGCCGGCGCCTGGGTCAACCTGCTGCTGCTCGTCGCCCTCGATCTACGTCGCCGTCGCGCCGGCTGACCTCGCCCGCGCCTTGCGCCGCCGCGTGTCCCCGTCGCAAGATCCGGCGATCGGGGCGAGGGGACCCACATGCGTGGACGCGGCGCCATCCTGTCGAGCGGTTATCGCAGCTTCCTCGCCGTCGCCGAGGCGGGCTCGATCCGTGCCGCCGCGCGCGAGCTCAACATCGTCTCCTCCGCCGTCAACCGCCAGATCCTGATGCTCGAGGAGGACCTCGGCATCCGCCTGTTCGACCGGGTCGGCCGCGGCCTGCGCCTGTCGGAGGCCGGTCAGCTGCTGCTGCGCCAGGTCCGCGACACCGTCGACCGTCACGACGACGTCGTCGCCGAACTCGATACGCTACGCGGCCTGAAGCGCGGTCGCGTCCGCCTCGCCACGGTGGAGAGCATCGCCGCCGAACGCCTGCCACACCTCCTCGCCGGCTTCTGGCGACGCTACCCGGGGGTGGAGACCGGCCTGGTCGTCGCCGCGGCCGACGAGGTCCTGCACCTGGTCGAGACCAACGCCGCCGATCTCGGCTTCACGTTCACCACCCGGCCACTGCCGGGGATGCGCATCGTCCACCACGAGCCCCACACCCTAGGCGCCGTGCTCCCGCCCGATCACCCGTTGTCGGGTGCCGCCGAACTGCGCCTCGACGATCTCGCCGGCGAACCGCTGGTGCTGCCGGCGCGTGGCCTGTCGCTTCGGGCCGCGCTGGAGCCGGCCCTGGCCCGGGTCGGCCGCGGGGTGACCATCCGTGCCGAGAGTGATTCGCTGCGCCTCACCGCGGCTCTGGTCCGCACCGCCGCCGCGATCGGCTTCATGACCCGGGTCGGCATCGAACGCGAGCTGGCGGGCGGCGAACTCGCCTGGGTGCCGCTCGCCGACGCCGATCTCCTGCCCGATCACCTCGACGTGGTGGCGCGTGAACGCGCCGTGCCGAGCCTCGCGGTCGCCGCGCTCGCTGATTTCATCGAAGAGTCCTGGGGAGGGACTGCCGTTTCGGCGGGCTGAACCGTTGATCCGCCGCGAAAACGGGCAGACGCTGCCCGAAACGCCGTCGACGCTTCGATCGATGCCTCATTGAGAGCGATACGCTCGAAAATGAGCGCTTCTTCGAACGATCGCTTCGACGCATGATACGGAAATGCCCGTAGGCTCACCGCCTGCAGGGCGACGTCGCGGTCCCTGCCCATCGCGGTGTGGCAGCCGCGGCGTCCGGCGCGACGAGGATCGATCATGGGCCGATTGACCACGCACGTTCTCGACACGTCGAGCGGCCTGCCCGCCGCCGACCTCGACATCACCCTGTGGAAGCTCGCGCCGGACGGTAGCCGTCGCCGCCTCGCCGGCCATCGCACCAATGCCGACGGCCGGGTCGACCGCCCGATCCTCGAGAGCGAGAGCTTCGTTCCCGGCACCTACGAGCTGGTCTTCGCCGTCGGCGACTATTTCCGCCGCCGCGGTCTGGTGGTCGGCGATCCCGCCTTCCTCGACGAGGTGCCGCTGCGCTTCGGCATTTCCGACGGCATCGGCCATCTCCACGTGCCGCTACTGGTCGCGCCCTTCGGCTACTCGACCTATCGGGGGAGCTGAGGCGATGCGCCGCTCGATCCGCTACCTGTCGCAGGGCCGTGTGATCGAGGTCGCCGACTTCGACCCGACGACGACGTTGCTCGACCACCTGCGCCTCGCCCGCCGCCGTACCGGCACCAAGGAGGGTTGCAACGAGGGCGATTGCGGCGCCTGCACCGTGGCGCTCGGCCGCCTCGTCGACGGTCGGCTGGTCTACGAACCGGTCACCGCCTGCATTCGCCTGCTCGGCACCGTCGACGGCTGCGAGGTGGTGACGGTCGAGGACCTCGCCGAGGGCGGCCGGCTGCACCCGATCCAGCGGGCGCTGGTCGACCGGCACGGTTCGCAGTGTGGCTTCTGCACGCCCGGCATCGTCATGAGTCTGTTCACCCTCTACGCCGCCCCCGGACCGGTCGATCGTGCCGCCGTACTCGATCGCCTCTCCGGCAACCTCTGTCGCTGCACCGGCTATCGCCCGATCGTCGACGCCGCACTCGAGGCCTGCGCCGCCCGTCCCGACGATCGTCCGGACGATCTCTTCGCCGCGGCCGCGGCCGAGACCCGCTTGGCGCTCGCCGCCCTCGACGACGGTGAGGAGGTCTTCGTCGGCGACGAGGACCGCTTCTTCGCGGCGCCGCGCCGTCTCGACACGCTCGATCACATCCTCGCCGCCTGTCCCGACGCCACGCTCGTCGCCGGCGCCACCGACGTCGGCCTGTGGATCACCAAGGCCGGCCGCGACCTGCCGCGCCTGATCCACCTCGGTCACCTCGACGGGCTCGACCGCGTCGAGGAGCGCGACGACGAGATCGTGCTCGGCGCCACGGTCACCCTCGAAGAGGCCGGTCGGATTCTCGGCCGGCTCGATCCCGACATCGCTCATCTCTTCCGCCGCATCGCCGGCGCCCAGGTGCGCGCCTCCGGCACCCTCGGCGGCAACATCGCCAACGGCTCGCCGATCGGCGACACCCCGCCGCTGCTGATCGCCCTCGACGCCTCGATCGAACTCGTCCGCCCCGGTCACGTCCGCCGCCTGCCGCTCGAGGACTTCTTCATCGCCTACGGCCGCCAGGATCGCGCTCACGACGAGATCCTCACCCGCATCTTCGTGCCCAGGCCGCGGCCGAACCACGCCCTGCGTGTCTTCAAGATCGCCAAGCGCCACGACCAGGACATCTCCGGTCTGCTCGGCGCCGTCCGTCTGACCCTCGACGGCCACGCCATCGCCGCGGCGCGCCTCGCCTTCGGCGGCATGGCCGCGACGCCGAAACGAGCGATGGGCGCCGAGACCGCCCTCGTCGGCGCCTCGATCGCCGATCCGGCGAGCTGGCGACCCGCGCTCGACGCACTGCGCGCCGACTTCACGCCGCTCTCCGACCTGCGCGCCTCCGCCGACTACCGCACCGAGGCGGCCGTCGGCCTCGTCGGCAAGGCGCTGGTGGAGATCGCCGGTACGCCCACCACCCGCACCCGCATCGCCGGTAGCCGCGAGGAGGCCTCCCATGGGCGCGCCCTCTGACGCCGCACCCCCGACCGGCGACCCGACCACGGTGGTCGGCCAACCCCTGGCGCACGAATCGGCGCGGCTGCACGTCGCCGGGTCGGCCGCCTACATCGACGATCTGCCCGAGCCTGCCGGCACCCTCCACATCGTTCCCGGCTGGTGCCGCACCGCCACCCGCGGCCGCATCCTGCGGCTCGATCTCGACGTCGTGCGCGCCACCCCGGGCGTCGTCGCGGTGTTGACCGCCGCCGACGTACCCTCGGTCAACGACTGCTCGCCCTCGGTCGGCGGCGACCCGGTCTTCGCCGCACAGGAGATCCGCTTCCACGGTCAGGTGGTCTTCGCCGTCGTCGCCGAGACTCGCGCCATCGCCCGCCGCGCCGCCCGTCTCGCGGTGATCGAGGTCGAGGCGGAGAAGCCGGCGATCACCGTCGCCGACGCCCTCGACCGAGGCACCGACGTGCTGCCGCCCTACGCCTTTTCGAAGGGCGATGCCGCCGCCGCGATCGCCGCCTCACCGCATGTCGTCTCCGACGGTTTCATGATCGGCGGCCAGGAGCATTTCTATCTCGAGACCCAGGTGGCGCTCGCCGTGCCGGGTGATGGCGACGAGATCCGCATCCTCGCCTCGACCCAGCATCCGACCGAGGTCTCCCACATCGCCGCCCGCGCCCTCGGCCTACCCGAAGCGGCGGTCCCGTGCGAATGCCGACGTATGGGCGGCGGCTTCGGCGGCAAGGAGTCCCAGGCGACGCAATGGGCGGTGATCGCCGCGCTCGCCGCGCGCCTCACCGGTCGGCCCGCCAAGATTCGTCTCGACCGCGACGACGACATGGTGATGACCGGCAAGCGCCATGACTTCCGCGTCGACTGGTCGGCCGGTTTCGACGACACCGGGCGCCTGATCGGCGTCGAGGTCGACTTCCTCGCCCGCTGCGGACATTCCGCCGACCTCTCCCAGGGTGTCGTCGACCGCACCATGTTCCACGCCGACAACGCCTACGACTATCCCGCCGCCCGCATCGCCACCCGCCGGCTGATGACCGACACCGTCTCCGCGACCGCCTTCCGCGGCTTCGGCGGGCCCCAGGGCATGGTCTTCGCCGAACGCATGATCGATGCGATCGCCATCCGCCTCGCCAAGGATCCGCTCGACGTCCGGATGGCCAACTACTATCCCGACCACGAGGCCGAGAGCCACGGCGTGACCCCCTACGGTCAGGTGGTCGACGACGGCATCCTCCGCGCCCTCACCGGCCGGCTGGAGGCGACCTCCGACTACCGCGCCCGCGTCGCCGCCATCGACGCCTTCAATCGGACGAGCCCGGTGCTGAAGAAGGGCATCGCTCTGACCCCGGTGAAGTTCGGCATCTCCTTCACCCTCGCCCATCTCAATCAGGCCGGCGCCCTGGTCCACGTCTATACCGACGGCTCGGTCTCGGTGAACCACGGCGGCACCGAAATGGGGCAGGGACTGATGACCAAGGTCGCCCAGGTGGTGGCCGAGGTCTTCGGTCTGCCGCTCGCCGGGGTGCGCGTCACCGCCACCGCCACCGACAAGGTTCCCAACACTGCGCCGACCGCCGCCTCCTCCGGCTCCGACATGAATGGATGGGCGGCACGCCGCGCCGCCGAAGCCATCCGCGAGCGGCTGGCGACGGTCGCCGCACATCTCCTCGGAGGCGAGGCCTGCGACGTCCGCTTCGTCGGCGGTCGCGTCCGCATCGATGCGCGCGAACTCACCTTCGCCGACGTGGTGAAACAGGCCCATTTCGCCCGTGTCCCGCTGTCGGCGACCGGCTTCTACGCCACCCCCGGCATCACCTGGGATCGGGTCGCCGGCCACGGTCGGCCGTTCTTCTACTTCGCTTACGGCGCCGCCTGTTCCGAAGTGGTGATCGACACCTTCACCGGCGAGATGCGGCTCACCCGTGCCGACATCCTCCACGACGCCGGCCGCTCGCTCAATCCGGCGATCGACATCGGCCAGATCGAAGGCGCCTTCGTCCAGGGCATGGGCTGGGTCACCGCCGAGGAGCTGGTGTGGGACGACAAGGGCCGTCTCCTCACCCACGCGCCCTCCACCTACAAGATCCCGACCGCCCACGACGTGCCGGAGGATTTCCATGTCGCGCTGTGGGAGGGGGAGGCCCGCGTCGACACCATCCACCGCTCCAAGGCGGTGGGCGAGCCGCCGTTCATGCTGGCGATCTCGGTCCATTCGGCGATCCTGAGGGCGCTCGCCTCGCTCGCCCCCGGTCACCTGCCGCCGCTCGACCTGCCGGCCACCCCGGAGGCGATCCTGAAGGCGGTCAGGGCGATGCGTCACCCGGAGACCGCGCCATGACCGGACACTGGGCCCGGATCGCCGCCATCCTCGCGAGCCACGGCCGCGCCGCCCGCGTCGTCGTGGCGGCGACCCGCGGCTCGACCCCGCGCGAGATCGGAGCCGCACTGGTGATGCGTCCCGACGGCGGGTTCCACGGCACCATCGGCGGTGGCGCGCTCGAATGGCGCCTGCTGGCGAGCGCCGGCCGGCGGCTGCGCGACGGTGATCCCGGCCGCTTCGTCGAGGAGGTCGTGCTCGGCCCGGATCTCGGTCAGTGCTGCGGCGGCCGTGTCACCGTGGTGATCGAGGTGCTCGATCGCGACGATCTCGCCGAAGCCCGGCGCCTCGAGGCCTGCGAAGCTCGCGGTCCCTTTCTCGTGGCGAGCGACGACCGGGACGGCCGCATCCGTCGCGCCCTCGTCGACGATCCGGCGTCCGAGCCGGGGCTCACCCGCGACGGGCGGCTGGTCGAGCGCTTCGGCGACGACCGCCGCGATCTGCTTCTCTTCGGCGCCGGCCACGTCGGTCGGGCGCTGGTGCTGGCGCTGGCGCCCTTGCCCTTCCGCGTCGCCTGGATCGACGACCGGGCGGAGGTCTTCCCCGCGGCGGTGCCGGCGAACGTGACCTTGCACGGATCGGCCGATCCGGTGACGATGGTCGCCGCCGCCCCGCCCGCCGCCTTCGTCCTCGCCATGACCCACGACCACGCCCTCGACTTCGCGATCGTCGACGCGAGCCTGCGTCGCGGCGATCTCGGCTTCGTCGGCGTCATCGGATCCGAGACCAAGCGTGCCCGTTTCGCGAGCAGATTGACGGAAATCGGGCACACGACGGCAGCGACTCGCCGTATGGTCTGTCCCGTCGGTGCCACCGGGCCGCGGTCCAAGCAGCCGGCGGTGATCGCCGCCTCGGTCGCGGTCGAACTCCTCGTCGCCGACGAGGTGGCACGGAACACGCATGGGGGAACGCGCGTCGCCGCCGGCGAGCGTGGCGTGCGGGAGGAGTGGACATGAGTGGCAGCGAGACGGCCGGAGCCGCTGCGGCGACGGGCGCGACGGGGACGGCCGAGTTCCTCGTCGAGGCGCGCGGCATCGTCAAACGCTTCGGCACCTTCACCGCCAACGATCACGTCGACCTCGCCATCCGTCCAGGCGAGATCCACGCCCTCCTCGGCGAGAACGGTGCCGGCAAGTCGACCCTGGTCAAGATGCTCTACGGCTCGCTGCAGCCGACCGCCGGCCGCATCTTCTGGAAGGGCGAGCCGGTCGTCGTCACCGATCCCGGCCGCGCCCGCGACTTCGGCATCGGCATGGTGTTCCAGCACTTCTCGCTGTTCGAGGCGCTGACCGTCACCGAGAACATCGCCCTCGCCCTGTCGAACGTCGCCGACACGGGGGCGCTCGCCACCCGCATCGCCACGGTGTCGAAGGACTACGGCCTGCCGCTCGAATCGCGCGCCACCGTCGCCGATCTCTCGGTCGGCGAACGCCAGCGCATCGAGATCGTCCGCTGCCTGCTGCAGGAGCCCAAGCTCCTGATCATGGACGAGCCGACCGCGGTCTTGACCCCGCAGGAGGCCGATCAACTGTTCCTGACGCTGGAGCGTCTGGCGAGCGAGGGCTGTGCCGTCCTCTACATCTCGCACCGGCTGGAGGAGGTGAAGCGCCTCTGCCACGCTGCCACCATCCTGCGCCACGGCAAGGTGGTGGCCGAGGTCGACCCGAAGCAGGAGACCGCGGCGAGCCTCGCCCGGCTGATGGTCGGCGCCGACATCCACGCCATCCGCCCCAAGCACGCCCGCATCGCCGGCCCGACCCGCCTCCTCGTCGATCGTCTCGACCTTCCCGCCAATGGACCTTTCGCCGTCGCCCTCGACCAGGTGTCGCTGGAACTGCGCGCCGGCGAGATCCTGGCCATCGCCGGGGTCGCCGGCAACGGCCAGTCCGAACTCTTCGATGCGCTCTCCGGCGAACGCCCGGTGTCGCGATCCGGGGCGGTGGCGATCGAAGGCACCGCTTGCGGCCATCTCGGGGTCGCGGCGCGGCGCGAACTCGGCGCCGCCTTCGTCCCCGAGGAGCGCCTCGGCCATGGTGCCGTCCCCGCTTTCCGCCTCTCCGAGAACGTCGTGCTGACCCGCGACACGATCTTCACCGACGCGATGCGCCGCCTCCTCGGTTTCCTCGATTTCGCCCGCGCCGACGCCACCGCCGCCCGTGTCTCCACCGCCTACGACGTCCGCAAGGGCAAGCCCGATCCGGAAGCGCGCTCGCTCTCCGGCGGCAACCTGCAGAAGTTCGTGGTCGGCCGCGAACTCGACCGCAAGCCGCAGGTGCTGGTCGTCAACCAGCCGACCTGGGGCGTCGATGCCGGTGCCGCGGCGCTGATCCGTCAGGCCCTCGTCGACCTCGCCGCCGACGGGGCCGGCGTGCTGGTGATCAGCCAGGACCTCGACGAGATCTTCGAGATCGCCGATCGGGTCGCGGTGATCTCGCGCGGCCACCTGTCGCCCGGCTACGACGCCCACGTCATGACGCTCGAGAAGGTCGGCCTCCTGATGGGCGGCGCCCACGGTGGCTCCGAGGCGATCGAGGGTGCGCTGAAGCTCAGGGAGGCGGACGGCCGTGCGTATTGAGCTCGAGAAGCGCCCCGAACGCTCCACCGTGATGGCCTGGGCCTCGCCGCTCATCGCGGTGTTGGCCACGGTGGTGACCGGCGGCCTGATCTTCGCCGCGATCGGCAAGCCGCCCTTGCAGGCGCTGTGGATCTTCTTCCTCGAACCCTTCTCCAGCCTGTGGTCGATCGAGGAACTGATCGTCAAGGCGACGCCGCTGATCCTCATCGGCGTCGGCCTCTCCGTCGCCTATCGCGCCAACGTCTGGAACATCGGTGCCGAGGGTCAGTTCACCATCGGCGCACTGATGGGCGGCGTCGTTCCGGTGTTCTTCACCTCCTGGCAGTCGCCGCTCACCCTCGTCGCCATGCTCGCGCTCGGTATCCTCGGCGGTATGCTGTGGGCGGCGATCCCGGCATTGCTCAAGATCAGGACGCGCGCCAACGAGATCCTCGTCTCGCTGATGTTGGTCTACGTCGCACAACTGCTGCTCGACTGGCTGGTGCGCGGCCCCTGGCGCGACCCGAAAGGCTACAACTTCCCCAAGACCGTCGGTTTCGAAGACTGGCAGACCATGCCGGTGTTCGGCGGTGGCCGCCTCAATCTCGGCATCGTGCTGGCGCTCGCCGCCGCGGTGGGGCTGGCGATCCTGATGCGGCGGACGATGAAGGGCTACGAGGTCCGGGTGCTGGGCGAGGCGCCGCGCGCCGGCCGCTTCGCCGGCTTCTCCTCCGACCGCATGACCCTCTTCGTCTTCCTCCTGTCCGGCGGCCTCGCCGGCCTCGCCGGCATCGTCGAGGTGGCCTCCACCGTCGGTCAGCTCCAGCCCAACATCTCGCCCGGCTACGGCTTCACCGCCATCATCGTCGCCTTCCTCGGCCGGCTCGATCCGATCGGCGTGGTGGTCGCGGCGCTGATGCTGGCGGTCTCCTATCTCGGCGGCGAGGCGGCGCAAGTTGCGCTCGGCATCTCCGACAAGGCGGCCCGCGTCTTCCAGGGTGTGCTGCTGTTCTGGGTGCTCGCCTGCGACACCCTCATCCTCTACCGCCTGCGGATCGTCCGCCCCGAGGCCGCCGTGGAGGGCGTGTGATGGATCAGGCCGCCCTTCTCGCCGTCCTCCTCACCATCGTCACCGCCTCGACGCCGCTGCTACTCGCCGCGCTCGGCGAACTCGTCACCGAACGCGCCGGCGTCCTCAACCTCGGGGTCGAGGGCATGATGGTGATGGGCGCCGTCGCCGGTTTCGCCGTGGCGTTGACGACCGGCTCGCCCTACCTCGGCATTGTCGCCTCGGCGTTGGCCGGTGCGCTTCTCGCCGTGCCCTTCGGCGTGCTGACGCTGAACCTCGTCGCCAACCAGGTGGCGACCGGGCTGGCGCTCACCCTGCTCGGCCTCGGCCTCTCCGGCCTGATCGGCGAGCGCTTCGTCGGCCAGCCCGGCGTCCGCCTCACCAAGCTGCACATCCCCGGCCTCAGCGACATCCCCTTCGTCGGGCCGATCGTCTTCGGCCAGGACGTACTGGTCTATCTGTCGCTGGTTCTCGCCGTCGCCGTCTCCTGGCTGATCTTCCGCAGCCGCGCCGGCCTGATCCTGCGTGCCGTCGGTGACAACCACGCCTCCGCCCATGCGCTCGGCTATTCGGTGATCCGGGTGCGCTGGGCGGCGGTTCTGTTCGGCGGCGCGCTCGCCGGTCTCGGTGGTGGCTACCTGTCGCTCGCCTATACCCCGCAATGGATCGAGAACATGACCGCCGGCCGCGGTTGGATCGCGCTGGCGCTGGTCGTCTTCTCCTCGTGGCTGCCGGGCCGGCTGGTGATCGGCGCCTATCTCTTCGGGGCCGTCACCATTCTCGGTTTCTTCGTTCAGGGGCTCGGGGTCGGCGTGCCGGCTCAGCTCTTGTCCTCGCTCCCCTACATCGTCACCATCGCCGCACTCGTCGTCATCTCGACACGGCGCGGGCGTGCGAGGGCCGACACCCCGGCCTGTCTCGGACAGCCCTTCGTGCCGGATCGATGAAGCTTCCGGCGGAGACGTCCTTTCGCGGTCGGGCGTCGCCGCCACTCCACACACGTACCGCCCATTCGATGGAGGAAGTCCCCATGAAGAAATGGTCCGCGCTCACCCGCCGCGATTGCGTGGCGAGTGCTCTCGCCGGGTCCGTCGCGCTCGTGCTCTCCGCGAGCCTCGCCGGTCCGGCCGCCGCCGCCGACAAGCTCAAGGCCGCCTGGGTCTACGTCGGCCCGGTCGGTGACTTCGGCTATTCCTACCAGCACGACCAGGGCCGCATCGCGGTCGAGAAGGCGCTGGGCGACAAGGTCCAGACCACCTTCGTCGAGAACGTGCCGGAAGGCCCCGACGCCGAGCGCGCCATCGAGCGCCTCGCCCGCGACGGCAACAAGCTGATCTTCACCACCTCCTTCGGCTTCATGGACCCGACCCTCAAGGTCGCCAAGAAGTTCCCCGACGTGAAGTTCGAGCACGCCACCGGCTACAAGCGCGCCGACAACGTCGCCACCTATTCCGCCCGCTTCTACGAGGGCCGCTACGTCATCGGTCAGATCGCCGGCAAGATGACCAAGTCGGGCACCATCGGCTACATCGTCTCCTTCCCGATCCCCGAGGTCGTCTCCGGCATCAACGCCTTCATGCTCGGCGC
>CALMFH010000129.1 GCA_937864925.1 uncultured Alphaproteobacteria bacterium
GTCCCGTGACCCCGCCGCCGGCCGTGGCGCGTCCCGTGACCCCGCCGCCGGCCACGGTTCGTTCGGCGCCGGTGCCGGCCGCTGCTGCCGGTCAGCAACAGATCATGATGCAACGCCAGCAGGCGATCGAGCAGCGCCAGCAGCAGCAGTTGCAGATCCAGCAGCAGCGTCAGCAGGCGATCGAGCAGCGTCAGCAGCAGCAGTTGCAGATGCAACAGCGTCCGGGGATGCCCGGCCAACCGCCGGTCGGTCTGAGCGGTCAGCAACCGATGATGGCGCCCGGCGCGCCCATCCCGGGCCAACCGGTCCGTCGCCACGGTGGCGGGATCGGACCCGCCGGTGCGGCCGCCATCGGTCTCGGTGTCGGCGTGGTCGGCGGTGCCATCCTGTCGAACCAGATGCGCGGTGTGAGCGAGGTCCACCAGCATCGCGAGACCTTCGTCGACGGTGGCGTTCGCTACGTCCGAGAGCCCGGCCGTGTCATCATCCGCGAGGAAGGTGCCCCCGCCTACATCCGCCACGACGAATCGGAGCGGTTCGCCATCCTCGGCTACAAGCCGCAGGTGGTGCAGGAGGGTGGCCTGATCCGCAGCTATTACGACCGCCCCGACGGTGTGCGCATCATCACCGTCACCGATGCCGACGGCCGTCTGATCCGCCGTATCCGCCGCTACCCCGACGGACGGGAGATCGTGATCATCGACAACGCCTTCCGGCCGCGCCCGACTCGCTTCGTCGATCAGGTGGTGGTTATGCCGCCTCCGCCGCTGTCCATCCCGCGCGAACGCTACATCGTCGACGCCGGCGTCGCCGACGAGGAGAGCATCTACGAGGCGCTGACCGCGCCGCCGTTGACCCGGGTCGCACGGCGCTACACCCTCGACGAGGTCCGTTACAGCCCCGACCTGCGCGCCCAGATGCGGTCGGTCGACGTCAACACCATCACCTTCGCGTCCGGCTCCTGGGATGTCGGAGCGAACCAGGTGCAGCGGCTCTCGGCGATCGCGGCGGCGATCGGCAAGGCGATCGCGGCCAATCCGGAAGAGGTCTTCCTGGTCGAAGGTCACACCGACGCGGTCGGTGACGCCGACGACAACCTGTCGCTCTCCGATCGCCGTGCCCAGTCGGTCGCCGAGATCCTGACGCGCGACTTCGGCATTCCGGCCGAGAACCTGACCACCCAGGGCTACGGCGAGACCCAGTTGCGTGTGCAGACCCAGGATGAGTCCCGTGCCAACCGGCGCGTCACCGTCCGCCGCATCACGCCTCTGATCGCCGACCAGCAACAGCCGCAGTGATCACTGCACGGGTCCCCCGGACCACGGCGTCCGGGGGAAGTCCCACGAGAACCGTCGAGGGGCGAGCGGGCGACCGTCTCGCCCCTCGCGTGTTTTCGGGGATCGGCCGGCGACCGTTTCTCCGATGAAGCGGCACGAACGGGGAGGGCGGCGGATATCGGTCGGTGTCGTCAGCTCTGCCGCCGCACCACCGCGCGCAGCACATCGGCGACGGTGACCGCACCGACGAAGCGATCGTCGTCGTCGAACACCGCCACCGAGGCGACGTTGCGGTGCATGGCGTACATCAACGTCTTGAGCGGTGTCTCGGTGCGGGCCCAATAGACCTCGTTCGCATCCGCCGGCTTCGGCGCGTCCGCTTCCTCGCAGGTGACCCAGGTCGCCGGCCGTCCTTCGTGGACCACCTCCACCACCCGCCGCTCGCCGTCGAGGCGGAAGCGTGTGCCGCGGCGGTCGTCGAGCCACACCCAATCCTCGCCGAACCGCTCGAGGTCGCGCATGTCGCGCATGACGTTGTAGGCGGTGAGCACCGTCAGCGGGTTCACGTTGGCGACGAATTCGCGGACGTAGTCGTCGGCCGGCTTGAGGATGATCTCCTCCGGTGGTCCGACCTGGACGATCCGCCCGGCATCGAGGATGGCGATCTGGTCGCCGATCTTGAGCGCTTCGTCGAGGTCGTGGCTGACGAAGACGATGGTCTTCTTCAGATCCTTCTGCAGGGTGAGGAGTTCGTCCTGCAGTTTGGTGCGGATCAGCGGGTCGAGCGCCGAGAACGGCTCGTCCATCAACAGGATGTCGGCGTCGGTGGCGAAGGCGCGGGCGAGGCCGACGCGCTGCTGCATGCCGCCGGAGAGCTCGTGGGCGAACTTGGCGGCCCATTTCTCCAGACCGACCATGGCGAGCTTCGCGTCGACGATCCGGTCGCGTTCGGCCTTGGCCATGCCCTTCAACTCGAGTCCGAAACCGACGTTCTCGCGCACCGTGCGCCACGGCAGCAGCGCGAACTGCTGGAACACCATGGTGACCCGGCTCTGTCGGAGTCGTCGCAGCACCTCCGGCGAACAGGTCGCGACGTCGACGGCCGCATCGCCGTCGGCGAGGAGCACCGCGCCGCGGCTCACCCGGTTGAGCCCGTTGATCGCCCGCAGGACCGTCGACTTGCCCGAGCCGGAAAGCCCCATCAGCACGCAGATCTCGCCCGGTGCGACGGCGAGCGACACGCCCGCCGCGCCGATCACCGCATCGGTCGCCTCCAGGATCTCCTCACGGCTCCGGCCCGCATCGAGCAGCCGCAGCGCCTCCGCCGGCCGGTCGGCGAAGACGATGTCGACCTCCCGGAGTTCGATCGCGGGAGCGGGGGTCGGCCCGGGGGAGCGCGCGCGCGCGGCATCGGTCGTCGCGGTCATGACGCCCGCCTCCGCCGCACCGGCAGCTTGCACACCCGGTCGAGCAGGATGGCGACGAGCACGATGGCGAGCCCGGCCTCGAAGCCCATCGCCACGTTGACGGTGTTGAGCGCCCGCACCACCGGTTTGCCCAGTCCGCCCGCCCCGACCAGCGCCGCCATCACCACCATCGACAGCGACAGCATGATGGTCTGGTTGACCCCGGTCATGATCATCGGCAGGGCGTGCGGCAGTTCCACCTTCCACAGCAGCTGCCGCCGCGTCGCCCCGAAGGCCTCGCCCGCTTCGCGCAGCGGCACCGGCACCGAGGCGATGCCGAGTTGGGTGAGCCGGATCGGCGCCGGCACCGCGAAGATCACCGTCGACACCAGGCCCGGCACCACGCCGAGGCCGAACAACACCAGCGTCGGGATCAGATAGACGAAGGTCGGCAAGGTCTGCATCAGATCGAGCACCGGCCGGATCACATCGGCGAACCACGGCCGATGCGCCGCGGCGATGCCGATCGGTACGCCGATCGCCACCGACAGCAGCGTGGCGAATCCGACCAACGCCACCGTCTCCATCGTCGCCTCCCAATAGCCGAAGTTGGCGATGGCGAGCAGCGACAGTGCAGTGTAGACGGCGAGCCCCGGCCGCCGGTGCAGCCACCAGACGAAGGTGGTGAAGACGATGATCGACACCGTCGCCGGCGGCTGGATCAGCAACCAGGCGGTCCCCTCGATCAGCCGCTTCATCGCCCCGGCGAAGACGTCGATCGGTGCACCGGCCCAGACCTGGACGTAGTCGATCGCCGACTTCATCCAGCGGCCGAACGGCACCCTGACGCCGGTGATCCACCCATCCATCGCTCACGCCCGCTCTGGTCGACGCCGCATCGCCGCCGGCGACGGCGTCCCGAGACGCCGTCCGTCTCGGAAATCGCGCCGGCGGGCCGGCGTCGCCGCCACCCGCCGGCCGTCCGCCTCACAGACCGAGGCTCTTCTTCACCGCCGCGAGGCCGGGCTGGCCGTCGAAGGTGGTGACGCCGGCGAGCCAGGCGTCGAGCACCGCCGGATTGGCCTTCAGCCACTTCTCCGCCGCCTTGGCGCCGTCGCTCTCCCCGGCGTTGATCGTGTCCATGACCTCGCTCTCCTGCTTCAGCGAGAAGGTCATGTTCTTCAGGAGCCTGCCGACATTCGGGCATTCGGTGACGTAGCCGGCCCGCACGTTGGTGTAGATCGTCGCCCCGCCGAAGTCGGGGCCGAAGACGTCGTCGCCGCCGGAGAGGTACTTCAGCTCGTAGTGGGTGTTCATCGGATGGGGCTCCCAGCCGAGGAACAGGACGTCGGTCTTGCCCTTGGCGCTTCGCTCCACCTGCGACAGCATCCCCTGCTCGGAGCTCTCCACCAGCTCGAAACCGGCGAGGCCCCACTTGGCGTCCTTGATCATGTCGAGGATCAGCCGGTTGCCGTCGTTGCCCGGCTCGATGCCGTAGATCTTGGCCTGGAGTTTGTCCTTGAACTTGGGGATGTCGGCGAAGTCCTTGAGACCGGCCTCCCAGGTCGGCTTCAACACCGCGAGCGTGTACTTCGCCCCGGTGAGATTGACCCCGACCACCTCGACCGTCTTGTCCTCGAGATAGGGCTTCAGATCGGCCTCCATGGTCGGCATCCAGTTGCCGAGGAAGATGTCGATCTGCTTGTTCTTCAGAGAGGCGTAGGTGACCGGCACCGACAGGATCTCCGACTTCGGGGCGTAGCCGAGACCGATGAGGACGCGCGAGGCGAGTCCGGTGGTGGCGGTGATGTCGGACCAGCCGACGTCGGAGAAGCGCGGGGCCTTGCAGCCGGCCGGCTCCGCCGCGAAGGCGGCCGAGGTCAGACCGAAGGCGAGACCAGCGGCGAGAACGGTGCGGGTGACGATCATGGACAGCTCCTCCCGCCGATGCGGGAACGGTTCGAGGTACCGGGGGCGCCGCGGACGCGGACCTGACGACGGTCGACGCGACACGTCCCTCGGGGACGTCACCGATCGAATTCGTGCTCCCGAGAGCTCCGAAACGACGGTCGTCGCGACTACCCCCGCCACGTTCCGAGCCGATCGTCAAGGAAGAAGACGGCTCGGAGCCAAGTATTGAGCGCTCGTTCAATTCGGTGGAATTCTCGTCTTTTCGGCCTCGACGACGCGAAAACGATCGACGAACGATGCTCGCTCGTCGTGATGCGGGAGGACCCTCGAACGAATAAGAAGGAGACGCGATCGTTCGGTCCCTCGCATCGGTCGCGTCGCCGGTGTCGGGTGAAAAGAGCCATGAATTCAGCGAGTTGAATCGAGGATCGGAATCATTTCGAGAGCCGCGCCGCTTCACGTTGAATCGGAACATGAAGTCGCGAAGCGCCGCAAGCGCTGCCCTGCCGCCGTCCTGGCTCACGAGCGCCACCCGGCGTCGCGGCGCACGATCGGTGCCCGCGGATCGATTGACTGAACGCTCGTTCAAAATATGCTGCGGCCGATCGAGCCCGATGGTCGCCCGTGTTCGGCGGCTCGAAGCGAAGAGGAGAGTGGATGTCGACCGTTCCGTCGCCGGAAGGTGAGCGCGCCGATGTCGTCGCCCGTCCGCGCCGCCACGCGGCCGAGGATGTTCGGCGCCGCCAACTGATCGAGGCGACGATCGACGCCATTGCCGCCGTCGGTTTCCACGCGACCACCCTCGTCGAGATCGCCGGCCGTGCCGGCGTCTCTCCCGGTCTGGTCGCCTTCTATTTCCGCGACAAGAACGGCCTCCTGGAGGCGACGCTGCGCCATCTGGCGGTGCAGTTGTCGGCGAGCCTGATCGCCCTCCAACGCGATGCGGCGACGCCGCGGGCGCGCGTCCTGGCGGTGGTCGACGCCACCCTCGGGCCGACCCAG
Source organism: uncultured Alphaproteobacteria bacterium (assembly GCA_937864925.1). Lineage (GTDB taxonomy): Bacteria > Pseudomonadota > Alphaproteobacteria > Rhizobiales > Ancalomicrobiaceae > CALBKH01. Next base: position 5,597 of record CALMFH010000129.1, read on the forward strand.
TTCGACCGCCGCACCGCCTCGGTGTGGCTGGCCTTCTGGGCCCAGGTGCCGGTGGTGCCGCGCTTCGCCCGCATCCAGCGCATCTACGCCGCCCGCCTCCTCGCCAATCTGCGCGCCGGGTTCCGGGCTCACCCGAGCCTCGCCCGGCTCGATGGCGACGAAGCGGCCCGCCTCGCCGCCGCGACCGCGGCGATGATCGACGGCGCGTGGCTGCGCGCCACCCTGTCGCCCGACGTCGGCGCCGGTGCACGCGCTCGCGACCTCGTCGCCGGTTTCGTCGAAGGACGCCTCGCGCTTCTCGATCTCGCGCTCATGCACACCGGCTGATACCGGGCTCATGGAATTCGGACTCGTCCGAATTCCATGAGCGTCACGGCCCGACCGGCCGACGCCCGTTCGGGCGCGCCTTCGTTCACGAAGTTTCGA
>CALMFH010000130.1 GCA_937864925.1 uncultured Alphaproteobacteria bacterium
TTCGACGCTGCCTTCGGCTCGTCGCACGGCATCGTCTTCGCCGGCTCCGGCGGCTTCAAGACGACCTCGGTCACCGTGCCGACCGCCCTCAAATGGGGTGGCGGCCTCGTCGTGCTCGATCCCTCCAACGAGGTGGCACCGCAGGTCTCCGGTCATCGCCGCCGCGCCGCGCGCACCGTCTTCGTGCTCGATCCCAAGACACCGGAGATCGGCTTCAACGCCCTTGACTGGATCGGCCGCTTCGGCGGCACCCGCGAGGAGGACATCGCGGCCGTCGCCGGCTGGATCGTCACCGACAATCCGCGCCTCGGGTCGGTCCGCGACGACTTCTTCCGCGCCGCCGCTCTGCAACTCCTCACCGCGCTGATCGGCGACGTCTGCCTCTCCGGCCACACCGCCCCACAGGATCAGACCCTGCGCCGGGTGCGCGAGAACCTCGCCGAGCCCGAGCCGAAGCTGCGCGAACGACTTCAGGCGATCTGGGATCGCTCGACCTCGGCCTTCGTCCGCGAGAACGTCGCCCCCTTCATCGCCATGACGCCGGAGACCTTCTCCGGCGTCTATGCCTCGGCAGCGAAGGAGACCCATTGGCTCTCCTATCCGAACTATGCCGCCCTCGTTTCCGGTTCGAGCTTTTCGACCGACGAGTTGGCGGAAGGCGTCACCGACATCTTCATCGACATCGACCTGAAGACGCTCGAGACCCATCCCGGCCTCGCCCGCGTCGTCATCGGCGCGCTGATGAACGCCATCTACAATCGCGACGGCGCGGTCGGCGGTCGCACCCTGTTCCTCCTCGACGAGGTCGCCCGGCTCGGCTACCTCCGCATTCTCGAGACGGCGCGCGACGCCGGCCGCAAGTACGGCATCACCCTGGTGATGCTGTTCCAGTCGATCGGGCAGATGCGCGAGGCCTACGGCGGGCGCGACGCCACCTCGAAATGGTTCGAGTCCGCCTCGTGGATCTCGTTCGCTGCGATCAACGATCCGGAGACCGCCGACTACATCTCCAAGCGCTGCGGCGACACCACCGTCGAGGTCGATCAGGTCAGCCGCAGTTCGCAGATGTCGGGGTCGTCGCGTACGCGCTCGAAGCAGCTCGTCCGCCGGCCGCTGATCCTGCCGCACGAGGTGCTGCGGATGCGCACCGACGAGCAGATCGTCTTCACCGCCGGCAATCCCCCGCTGCGCTGTGGTCGCGCCATCTGGTTCCGGCGCGACGACATGAAGGCCTGTGTCGCCGAGAACCGGTTCGAGCGATCGAGCCGAGATGACGGCGCCGTCGCCCCACGGTCGAGCGAACCATCGACGACGTGAATCGATCGTGCTCGATCGATTCCGAACTCTCGTTGGACGTGGATGCGAGCTCGAACGAGACTTGCGTAATGACACCCGAACCCGTTCTCCTCCACCGCATCGATCCGACACGCAACATGGCGCGGTTCTATCGGCTGTCGATCGAGCCGAACCTCTTCGGCGGCGTCTCGCTCGTCCGCACCTGGGGCCGGATCGGTGGAGCGTCGCGGACGATGATCGAACTGCAGGAGACGCCTCGGGAGGGCGAGCTCCGCCGTGACGCGCTCGAGCGGATGAAACGCCGTCGCGGGTACGAGGAGACCAAGCCGGCTCGCTGAGCGCTGTCGGCGACGGCAAGGTTGTTTCTCATGAAACTTCATGCTATATAAATTTCATGAGATGGAGGTGATGACATGCCTCTCGCACCCACCACGACGATCGCTCGGCCAGCGCCCGGCCCCGTCCTGACCAAGGCCGCCTTGCGCGCGGCCGAACGGCTGGGCCTGACGGCGCGCGTCCTCTCCGGTGTTCTCGGCCTCAGCGAGGCCACGCTCTCACGGATGAAGCGCGGCGACGTCGCCCTCGAACCGGAGAGCAAGCCCTTCGAGCTCGCCGTCCTCTTCGTGCGTCTGTTCCGGTCTCTCGATGCGGTGACCGGCGGCGACGAAGCCGTGGCGCGCGCCTGGATGGCCAATGCCAACACCGCCCTCGGATCCACGCCGATCGAGCGGATCGGAACCATCACGGGGCTCATCGATGTCATCGCCTACCTGGACGCCCGACGCGCTCGCGTCTGAAGCGACGCCTTGGCGCGGTCGAGGCTGGCGTCTGGTCGAGGCGCAACACCGCGTCTCCACCCTGAAGCTCGTCG
>CALMFH010000131.1 GCA_937864925.1 uncultured Alphaproteobacteria bacterium
CCACACCCGCGCTCGGCCGCCTCGCCGGCCTCGCCCATCATCCGGCGGCCGCGATCCTCGTTCTGGCGGCCGCGGTGGCGGCGGGACAGATCCTCGGTCAAGGCTTCTGGGTGACACTCGCCGGACGGGCGGCGATCCTGGCGCTGGCGGCGCTGTCGCTCGGTTTCGTCCTCGGCCAGGGCGGCCTCGTCAGCTTCGGCCATGCCGCGCCGTTCGGCATCGGCGCCTATGTGGTGCTGATCGCCGGCGAGGCCGGCATTCGCGACGTCTTCGCCCTCCTCCCCCTCGCCTTCCTCGGCGGCGCCATCTTCGCCCTGCCGACCGGCGCCTTGGCGCTGCGCACCCGCGGCGTCTACTTCATCATGATCACCCTGGCCTTCGCCCAGATGGCCTATTTCGTCTTCTCGGCGCTGGCGGCCTACGGCGGCGACGACGGCATGAGCATCGCCGGGCGCGCCACCCTCTTCGGCGCCAAGCTCTTCCGCTCGGAGGCGAACCTCGCCTGGCTCGCCGTCGTCGTGCTGGCCGGGGTGTCGGCGTTCCTGCACCGGGCGACGCGGGCGCGCTTCGGCTCGGTGCTCCGGGCGGCACGCGACAACGAGGAGCGCACCGCCGCCCTCGGCTTCTCGGTGTTCCGTACCCGCCTCGTCGCCTATGCACTCGCCGCCGGCCTCGCGGCGATCGCCGGCGCGCTGATGGCGGAGCAGACCGGCTTCGTCTCGCCGGCGCTGATGAACTGGCATCGCTCCGGCGAACTCATCGTCATGGTGGTGCTCGGCGGCTCGCGCCGGCTGTCCGGCGCGGTCGCCGGGGCGATCGCCATCGTCCTCATCGAGGAGTTCCTCGGCTCGCTCACCGAATATTGGAAGCTCGGCCTCGGCCTCGTCATCCTCGCCGTGGTGGCGGCACGGGTCGCCGATCTGACGCGGCTGATCGGGAGGCGGGCATGAGCGAGCCGATCCTGCGCCTCGACGACATCCACAAGCGTTACGGCGCCCTCCCCGTCTCCGACCACGTGTCGCTCGAGGTCGGTGCGCGCGAGATCCACGCCCTCATCGGCCCCAACGGTGCCGGTAAGTCGACGCTGGTCGGCGAGATCGCCGGATCGATCCGGCCGGACGGCGGCCGCGTCGTCTTCGACGGACGCGACGTCACCCGCATGGGCGTCACCCGCCGCGCCCGGCTCGGCCTCGCGCGCGTCTTCCAGACCTCGAACGTCGTCACCGGCTTCACCGCCCTCGACAACGTCGTCCTGGCGGCGGCCGCGACCGACGGAACCTCCTTCCGCTTCTTCCGGCCGCTCGCGGCGGAGCGGTTCCTGCGCGACCGCGCCATGGCGGCGCTCGACCGGGTCGGGCTCGTCGGCCGTGAGACCGTGCTCGCCGGGGCACTGGCGCATGGCGAGAAGCGGGCGCTGGAACTCGCCATGGGCCTCGTCCAGGAGCCGAAATTCCTGCTGCTCGACGAACCGATGGCCGGCACCGGTCGCGAGGAGACCGAGCGGCTCACCGAACTCCTCGCCTCCTTCGACGGCAAGATCCCGATGCTGATCGTCGAACACGACATGGCGACGGTGTTCCGTCTCGCCCACCGCATCACCGTGCTGATCGGCGGAGCGGTGGCGATCACCGGCACCGCCGACGAGATCCGCGCCGACCCGCAGGTCCGCAGTGCCTATCTCGGCGAGGAGGCCGCATGAGCGAGCCGACGCCCCTCGTCGCCCTCGAACACGTCGACGCCGGCTACGGCGAGGCGCGGGTGCTGTTCGATCTCTCGCTCGCGGTCGCCGCCGGCGAGGTGGTGACCCTGATGGGCCGCAACGGCATGGGCAAGTCGACCACCATCAAGACCCTCTTCGGCCTGGTGGAGCCGACCGCCGGGCGGCTGACCGTGCGCGGGCGCGACATGACCGGCCGGCCACCGCACGAGATCGCCCGTCAGGGGCTCGGGCTGGTGCCGGAAGGCCGGCAGATCTTCACCCGCCTCACCGTCGAGGAGAACCTCCTCGCCACCGCCGCGCCCGGCCGTCGCGGCGCCTGGACGCTCGGCGCGGTCCATCGCCTTTTCCCCCGCCTCGCCGAGCGGCGCGTCAATCTCGGCAACCAGCTCTCCGGCGGCGAGCAGCAGATGCTGGCGATCGGCCGAGCATTGATGACCAATCCGGATCTTCTCGTCCTCGACGAGGCGACCGAGGGCCTCGCCCCGGTGCTGCGCGACGAGATCTGGGCGGCACTCGCCATCCTCAAGGGCGAGGGGCTGGCGATCCTGGTGGTCGACAAGCACCTCGAGGCGTCGATGCGCCTCTCCGATCGCCACATCGTCATGGAGAAGGGCCGCATCGTCTGGCAGGGCGCCTCCACCGCCCTCGCCACCGACCGCACCCTCGCCACTCGCCACCTGGAACTGTGACGCCGCCGCCCGCTCCGGAGACACCGCCGATGACCGATCCGAACGCCGCGCCCGCCATCGACCCGGTGATGGAGGCGGCCTTCGTTTCCGACCAGCGCCGTGCCCGTTGGCCGACGACGATCGCCGGATTCGAAGCGGCGAGCGCCGAGGTGACGCGCCTTCCGGGCTTCACCGCCGACATCGCCTACGGGGCGCATCCGCGACAGTGCTTCGACCGTTTCGCTCCGGTCGCCGCGCCGCGCGGCCTCCTCTTCTACCTCCATCCCGGCTACTGGCAGATGCGCGACAGAACGCTCTTCCGCTGCCTGATGCCGGTCTTCGCCGAGATGGGGCTCGACGTCGCCACCGTCGGCTATCCGCTGTGCCCGGAGGCGAGCGTCGCCGAACTGACCGAGGCGGTCCGGGCCGCCGTACCGGCCCTCGTCGCCGACATGCGGGCGCGGCATGGCCGCGACCTGCCGATCATCGCCGCCGGACACTCCGCCGGCGGCCACCTCGCCGTCGAGGTCGCCCTCACCGACTGGTCCGGCCGCGGCCTCACGCCGACGACGATCTCCGCGGTGGTGGCGCTCTCCGGCGTCTACGATCTCGAACCACTGGTCCCGACGTCGCTGAACGCCGCACTGCGTCTCGACCCGGCGAGCGCGCGATCGGCCTCGCCGATCCATCGTGTCGGCGCCCGCGGCTGCCCCGCCCTCTTCGCCGTCGGCGGCGACGAAACCGCGGCCTTCGTCGAGCAGAACCGGCGGATGGCCGAGGTCTGGCGGGCCGCCGGCCACGAGGCGTGGGCGCTCGAGTGCCCGGGAGACGACCATTTCTCCCTGATCACACGTCTGATGGAGCGGGGAAGCCCGCTCCACGCCGCTGCCGCCGACCTCGTCGACCGCGCCTGCCCGGCGGGCTGAGCTCCCGGCGAACCGCGACCGGCCGCAAGCCGGTCAGGCGCGCGCCGTGGCGACGAGCGAGCGGCGATGGCCGGCGTGGCCGATGTTCCAGGCGAGCGGTTCGACGTCGAAGCCGGCGGCATCGAGCACCGCGCCGATCTCGTCGAGGCGCCAGGTGGTGAGGCCGAGGTGGCTGCGCATGCGGCCGTAGTCGGATCGCAGAGTGCGCAAGAGCCCCCTCAGCGCATCGAGGAAGAACCCCTCGCGCCAAGCGAACCGCAGGAGCGCCACGACATCGGCGAGGACGCCGGTGTCGGGGGCGAGGATGTCGCCGACGACGAGACGGCCGCCCGGTTTCAGGCACGACCGCAACCGCTCGAACAGTCCCGGCAGGTCGGCCTTGGGGATGTACTGGAGCACCGAGATCAGCAGCACCAGATCGCAGTCGCGCCGTCCCGTCGGCAGTTCCTCGGCGACCTCGATCCCGGCGATGCCGGCGAAGCGGCGACGCAGCACCTCGGCCCGTGACGGCGCCGCGTCGTGGAGAAGCACCCGAGCGCCGCGCGCCGCCAGTGCCGGAGCCATCAGAGCCTCGCCGCAGCCGTAGTCGAGGAGAGTGAAGGGTGGCGTCGGCAGGAGCGGCCGCAGCGCCTCGAAGAGCCCGTGGTAGTGCGCTTCGAGATGGCGTGGGCTCACATAGAGTGAGACGTCGCCGTCCCAGTAGTCGAGCCAATCTCCTGCCGTCGGCATGTCGTTCCCCCGTCGTCGACCGGCTTCTCGCGAGCCTTCGGTCGAACGAACGGTGAGAAGCCCGCTCCGTACGGCCGTGGTCGATCCTCGACGACGACCTTGCCGTGAACCGGGCGGCCCGCCAAGTGCCGATCCGTCAGAAGTCGAAGGACACGAGGATCGATCGCGTCACCGGCCACGACGATACGGTGATCATCGCCTCGGACGCACCACGGCGGAGCCGACACCGGATCGCCGTCGAGTCGGGACGAAGCACTGAGCGTTGGTGGGCGGTGAGGGGATCGAACCCCCGACCAACGGCGTGTAAAACCGTCGCTCTACCGCTGAGCTAACCGCCCCCACCTGCGTCCGCCACCGTCGGCGGTACCTGTCGCGACGGGCACCTGCCGACCCGGGCCCGCCCGTGCGGGCGCAGCGATAGCAGATTGCCGCGACAGGGAAAAGGGCGTGCGCCGACACCCCGTGAATGCGAAACGATCCGGCACGGGTGGCGTGCCGGATCGTCCGATGTCGTCGACGTGCAGGCGCCGAGGCGATGGCGCGGACCGGCGGACCGGCCCGATCGCGTCAGCCGTTGACGGCGTCCTTGAGGGCCTTGCCGGCGCGGAACTTGGCAGCCTTCTGCGCGGGAATCGCGATGGTCTCGCCGGTGCGCGGGTTGCGGCCCTCGGAGGCGGCGCGGGTGGAGACGACGAAGTTGCCGAAGCCGGCGATCTTGACGTCGTCGCCCTTGGCGAGCGCGGCCGTGATCGCATCGAAGGTGGCCTCGACGGCCTCGCCGGCCGCAACCTTGGTCTGGCCGGTCTTGGCCGCCACTTCGGCGATCAGGTCGTTCTTGTTCATGTCGTGCTTCCTTCGGTTCTGGACTGGTGGTAGCTCGGCGTGGCCACCGATGGTGCTACCGGACGTGAGCGCGAGGCGGCCAGCGGCTCGTTCCTCCCCTCGTCACGCCGGAATGGACGTTCCGCTCGATCCCGCAGCGGTGAAGCGCGAGAGCACGATCGGACCAGCGCCAGAAGCCCCGAAAACCGCCGTTCCGCAAGGCTTTTTTCGCCGATCTCGGGCGATTTCCGACGGAAAAGCGAAAAATATCTCACTCGCTGCGCAGAAACCGCCACCGCCGAACGACGACGGCCCCACGGGAGTGGTTCCCGCGGGGCCGTCCATCTCGACCATCAGGTCGAATCGCTCGTCGCCGGGCGCTCAGTGCGCCGTCACGCCGGCAGCCTCGTCGTCGGAGGCCGCCGAGGCACTCGTCGCCGGCTCCTCCCATTCGATACGTTCCGGCATCCGGGTGAGGGCGTGCGCCAGCACCTCGTCCATCCGCGACACCGGCACGATCTCGAGACCGCTCTTCACGTTCTCCGGGATCTCGGCCAGATCCTTGGCGTTCTCCGCCGGGATCAGCACCTTCTTGATGCCGCCGCGCAACGCCGCCAGGAGCTTCTCCTTGAGGCCGCCGATCGGCAGCACCCGGCCGCGCAGGGTCACCTCGCCGGTCATCGCCACGTCGTGGCGGGCCGGGATGCCGGTCAGCACCGAGACGATGGTGGTGGCCATCGCCGTGCCGGCCGAGGGACCATCCTTCGGCGTGGCGCCTTCCGGCACGTGGACGTGCACGTCACGCTTCTCGAACAGCGGCGGCTCGATGCCGAAATCGAGGGCGCGCGAGCGGACGTAGGAGGCCGCCGCCGAGATCGATTCCTTCATCACGTCGCGCAGGTTGCCGGTGACAGTCATGCGGCCCTTGCCCGGCATGGTGACCGCCTCGATGGTGAGGAGTTCACCGCCGACCTCGGTCCAGGCGAGACCGGTGACGCAGCCGACCTGATCCTCGGCCTCGGCCTCCGAATGACGGAAGCGCGGTACACCGAGATAGGCTTCGAGCTGGGTGACGTCGATCTCGACCTTCTCGGTCTTCTTCAGCACCAGGTCCTTGGTCGCCTTACGGGCCAGGGTGGCGAGTTCGCGCTCGAGATTGCGCACACCGGCTTCGCGCGTGTAGGTGCGGATCACCTCCCGCAACGCCGCGTCCGAGATCGAGTACTCGCTCGCCTTCAGCCCGTGATCCTTCATCGTCTTGGGGATCAGGTGACGATGGGCGATCTCGACCTTCTCGTCCTCGGTGTAGCCGGCGATGCGGATGATCTCCATGCGGTCCATCAGCGGCGCCGGGATGTTCAGCGTGTTCGCCGTGGTCACGAACATCACGTCCGAGAGGTCGTATTCGACCTCCAGGTAGTGGTCCATGAAGGTGGAGTTCTGCTCCGGATCGAGCACCTCGAGCAGCGCCGAGGACGGATCGCCGCGGAAGTCCATGCCCATCTTGTCGATCTCGTCGAGCAGGAAGAGCGGGTTGGACTTCTTCGCCTTGCGCATCGACTGGACGACCTTGCCGGGCATCGAGCCGATGTAGGTGCGGCGGTGACCGCGGATCTCGGCCTCGTCGCGCACGCCACCGAGCGACACGCGCACGAACTCACGTCCCGTCGCCTTGGCGATCGACTTGCCGAGCGAGGTCTTGCCGACACCCGGCGGGCCGACGAGGCAGAGGATCGGACCCTTCAACTTGTTGGCCCGGGCCTGCACCGCGAGATACTCGACGATACGTTCCTTGACCTTGTCGAGGCCGTAGTGGTCGTGATCGAGCACCTCCTGGGCGTGCACGAGGTCCTGCTTGAGCTTGGACTTCTTCGACCACGGGATGCCGAGCAGCCAGTCGAGGTAGTTGCGCACGACGGTGGCTTCCGCCGACATCGGCGACATCTGGCGCA
>CALMFH010000132.1 GCA_937864925.1 uncultured Alphaproteobacteria bacterium
ACAACAACCGGTCGGTGGGGGTGCGGGTGCCGGCGAGCCCGGCGGAGGCGCGGCGGCTCGAACACCGCATCGCCGGAGCCGACGCAAATCCCTATCTGGTGCTCACCGCGATCCTGGCGGGCATGATGGAGGGGCTCGAGCGCGAGATCGCGCCGCCGGCGCCGATCGTGCGCAACGCCTACGAGGAGCCGGCGCAGCGTCTGCCCGACGCGATGGACGACGCGGTCCGGCTGTTCGAGCGATCCGAGTTCATCCGACGAGCCATGGGCGTCGAATACCGCAGCCTCTTCGCCCATCTCAAGAAGGCGGAAGTCGCGGCGTTCGAGGCCGAGATCACGCCGCTCGAGCGGATGACCTATCTCTAGAGGGAAGCGCCGGTTCGCCGGCGCTTTCTCTTTGAGCGGGACTGCCCGGGCTTCGGGCTGACGGGAAGTGGAATTCGGCGGTAGGTTGATGCGGGCGTCCGGGTGCGACAGGCCGGATGGTCCGCTGGGAGAGAGGACAGATCCATGAAGAAGCATCTCATCGCGTCGGTCGTGGTCGGCGTGTTGGCCGGAGTCACCGGTGCGGCAGCTCAGGAGAAGGTCGTCAACGTCTACAACTGGTCGGACTACATCGACCCGTCGATCCTCGAGGACTTCACCAAGGCGACCGGGATCAAGGTCAAGTACGACGTCTTCGATTCCAACGAGTTGCTCGAGACCAAGCTGCTCGCCGGCAAGACCGGTTACGACGTGGTGGTGCCGTCGGGCAACTTCCTCGCCCGACAGATCAAGACCGGCGTCTTCCTGCCGCTGGACAAGGCGAAGCTGCCGAACCTGACGCACATGTGGCCGCTGGTGACCAAGACGCTCGGAACTTACGATCCCGACAACAAATATGCCGTCAACTACATGTGGGGCACCACCGGCATCGGCTACAACGTCGAAAAGATCAAGCAGATCATGCCCGATGCGCCGCTCGACAGCTGGAAGCTGGTGTTCGATCCGCAGTACGTGATGAAGTTCAAGTCATGCGGCGTGATGATGCTCGATGCGCCGGACGAAATCGTTCCGGCGGTGATGAACTATCTCGGCCTCGACCCGAATTCGAAGAAGACCGAGGACCTGAAGAAGGCCGCCGAACACTTCAAGCAGATCCGTCCGGCGGTCCGCAAGTTCCACTCTTCCGAGTACATCAATGCGCTCGCCAATGGTGAGGTCTGTCTGGTGGTGGGCTGGTCCGGCGACATCAAGCAGGCCGCCAGCCGCGCCGAAGAGAAGAAGCCGAGCCCGGGTCACATCGGCTACATCATTCCCAAGGAAGGCGCCTACATGTTCTTCGACAACTTCGCGATCCCCAAGGATGCGAAGAACATCGAAGAGGCCTACACCTTCATCAACTACATGCTTCAGCCGGAGGTGATCGCCAAGGCGACGAACTTCGTCAAGTATCCGAGCGGCAACCTGGCGGCCCAGAAGCTCGTCGACAAGGCGATCCTCGACGACCGGAGCATCTATCCGTCGGAAGAGACGATGGCGAAGCTCTACGTCATCACGCCCTTCGATCAGAAGTCGCAGCGCGAACTGACCGCGGTGTGGCGCGAGATGAAGAAGAAGTGAGCGAGTCGGCGCCGCCGCCCTTTCGGGTCGCGGCGGCGCTGGTCGCCACGGGTCCCCCGGCTCCGGGCACGGGCATGCTCGGATCCGCTCTTCGACGTCCGCGGCTGGAGCGGGCGGTGCTCCGACGACGTAAGGTGAGACATGGCGAAGACACTCGGACCGGTGCGACGCAAGTTCTCGCCGTGGAACGACCCGGCGGCGAAGCCGTTGATCGAGTTCCGCAGCGTGGTCAAGCGGTTCGGTGATTTCACCGCGGTCGACGACGTTTCGCTCGGCATCTACGAGAAGGAGTTCTTCGCCCTCCTCGGACCGTCGGGTTGCGGCAAGACCACCCTGATGCGGATGCTGGCCGGGTTCGAGCACCCGAGCGAGGGGAGCATTCTGCTCGCCGGTACCGATCTCGAGGGCAAGCAGCCCTACGAGCGGCCGGTCAACATGATGTTCCAGTCCTACGCTCTCTTCCCCCACATGACGGTGGAGAAGAACATCGGCTTCGGACTGGTCATGGACAAGATGCCCAAGGCCGACATCGAGACGCGCGTCGCCGAGATGCTCAAGCTGACCAAGCTCGAGAAATTCGCCAAGCGCAAACCGCATCAGCTCTCCGGCGGTCAGCGTCAGCGGGTGGCGCTCGCTCGGTCGTTGGCGAAACGACCGAAGGTGTTGCTGCTCGACGAACCGCTCGGAGCGCTCGACAAGAAGCTGCGCGAGGAGACCCAGTTCGAGCTGATGGATCTGCAGCAGCAACTCGGCATGACCTTCCTGATCGTCACCCACGACCAGGAGGAGGCGATGACCGTGGCCGACCGCATCGCGGTGATGGACCACGGCAAGCTCATCCAGGTCGCCGGCCCTTCGGAGATCTACGAGCGACCGAACAGCCGCTACGTCGCCGACTTCATCGGTGACATCAACATCGTCGAAGGCCGGGTGGCGGCGATCGAGGGAACGACGATCCGCATCGAAGCGAGCTCACCGGCGGTGTCGCTGGTGGTGGAGGACGACGAGCCGACGACGCTCGGGGCGACGGTGTGGGTGGCGGTCCGTCCGGAAAAGGTGCGCATCGCCCACGACGCGCCCGCCGACGCTTCGATCAACGCCGTGCAGGGCACGGTCTGGGACATCGCCTATGTCGGCGACGTTTCGATCTATCACGTCAAGATCGACGGCGGCGGTGCCACCATCCGCGCCACGGTCGCCAACGTCTCCCGCACGGTCGAACGACCGATCGGCTGGGAGGATCGGGTGTGGCTCAGCTGGGCGCGTTCTTCGGGCGTCGTGCTCACCTCGTGAGGGAGGACCGGTGATGAGCAGCGGCGGCAAGCGGTGGGGTCGGGCCACGGTGATCGGCATCCCCTATCTGTGGCTGGCGGTCTTCTTCCTGGTACCCTTCCTCATCGTCCTCAAGATCTCGGCGTCGTCTAGCGTCATCGCCGCGCCGCCCTACGAGCCGCTGATCGGGAGCTTGGCGGAGTTCTTCGACAAGGTCGGCGAGTTCACCGTGGCCAACTTCGCCCGGCTCTTCACCGAGAGCATCTACGCCGAGAGCTATCTCTCCAGTCTGTGGATCGCCGCCTCGTCGACCGTCCTGATGCTGTTCATCGCCTATCCGCTCGCCTACGGCATGGCTCGGGCGCCGAAGGCGTGGCGGCCGACGCTCCTGATGCTGGTGATCCTGCCGTTCTGGACGAGCTTCCTCATCCGCGTCTACGCCTGGATCGGCATCCTCTCCGAAGAAGGGCTGCTCAACTGGG
>CALMFH010000133.1 GCA_937864925.1 uncultured Alphaproteobacteria bacterium
TTGGACCGGGTTATAGGCCCCCCCAGAACCCCCGTCAACTCCGAAATCCGGAATTTCGCCGAGAAAATTCGCACTGCACAAAAACCCTTGGATTTCAGCCGTATGACGGGCTGTGGAAAACCTCCGGGGGCTGTCACGGCGGCGCACGGAGGCGAAAGCGGAGGCGAACGACCGGCGTGAACCGGGGTCGTGGCGACCCTACGCCGCGCCTTCGCGCCAATTCGGCAGTCGACGCGTCTTCTCGCCGGTGCGAGAAGATCGGGGACGGCTCCGATCCGCGGCTTCCGTGGTCGCCGGCGCCGGGGCGACGTGGGGGAGACGGAGATGAACCTCGGGGCCTACGATCACTACGGCTTCGCGGCGGTGGCGCTGTTCGGGACTTTCCTCGCTTCCTGGGCCTTGGTCGCGCGGATGCACGACGTGCGGCACGGCGCTTTCCTCGCGTCGCTCGACGGCGTCGCGCCGCCTTTCATCAACATCATCGGGGTGCTCTTCGCCCTCACCCTGGCGTTCCTCGCCAACGATACCTGGAGTGCCCACGACCGGGCGACCACCGCGGTGTTCCGCGAAGCCGACAGCCTGCAGGCGATCGTGTCGTTGACGCGGGGTCTGCCCGAGACCGAACGGGCCACCGTCGACCGGGCGGTCTCCGGCTATGCGCGCGCGGCGGTCGAGGTGGAGTGGCCGCTCCTGGCAAGACGCCAGCACAGTCGCGGCACATCGGAGGAGCTCGACCGCCTGCTCGGTCTGCTCGCCACGCGTCCGATCGGCGACACCCTCGGACCGGCGGTCCATGCCCGCCTCCTCGCCCAGGCGATGGAGGTGCGCGAGGCGCGGGATCAACGCATCGCCCTCTCCCAGACCCACGTCAATCCACTGAAGTGGTTGGGGATGGCCTTCCTCGGCTTCGTCACCATGCTGTCGGTGGCCGCCGTCCACGTGACCAGGCCGCGGGCGGCGCTGGTGGCGATCTTCTTGTTCGCCGCGGCTGCGGGGCCGACGGCGGCGATCGTGTTGATCCAGGGCAATCCGTTCCAGCAACCGACCACGGTGACGCCGGTGGCGATCGCCGCGCTGATCCGGCCGGGGTGAGGGGTCAGGCGGCGCGCGGGGTCTCGCGTACGGTCCAGCGCTCGACGTCCTCCTCCATGCCGATCAGGGCCAGGCCGTAGGCGATCGACAGGAGTTGTTCGCCGGTCTCGATCCGCGCCTCACCGATGCGGCGCACGAAGAGGCGGCGCACTGCCGGCACGAAGGAGGTGCCGCCGGTGAGAAAGACCTTGTCGATCTCGCCCGGCGCCACCCCGGATGCGGCGATGGCGGTCTCGACCGCCTCGTCGATGCGGATGAGATCGTCGGAAATCCAGCTCTCGAAATCGGTACGGCGGAGAGTGGCGTCGATGTGGATCGAGCCGTGGTGGAAGGCGAGCTTCGCCTCTTCGACGGTCGACAGTGCCGCCTTCGCCTCGGAGACCGCCTTGTAGAGCGGCCAGCCGAGATCGTCCTCGATCATCTCGATCAGCTTCTCCAGCGCCCCGGGGTCGTCGGCGGCGGCGGCGAGCTTCTCCAGTTCGCGGATCGTCTCCGGGGTCTTCATCACGGCGAGCTGGTTCCAGCGGGCGAAGTTGGTGAACCAGTGGGCCGGAACGTCGAGCCACTTGTCCCAACTGCGGTACCGGGCGTGTTTGCCGAGTTTCGGCGACACCACCTTGTCGATGATGCGGTAGTCGAAGCCGTCGCCGGCGATGCCGACGCCCGCCTGCGAGAGGGGCCGGGCGCGGACGCCCTGCGGCCCGACGTCGAAGTGCACCACCGAGAAGTCCGAAGTGCCGCCGCCGAAGTCGGCGACCAGCACGGTGGCGTCGCGCGTCAGCCCTTGGGCGAACCAGAAGGCGGCGGCGACCGGCTCGTGGACGTAGTGGATCTCGTCGAACCCGGCCGCGGCGAACGCGGCATCGTAACGTGTCTCGGCGACCGCCGGGTCCGGCGCGGCACCGGCATAGGCGACCGGCCGGCCGGCGATCAGGCGACGCGGCAGCGGACCTTCCGCGGGATCGACATGGTCGGCGACCTTGGCCAAGAAGGTCGCGAGCAGATCCTCGAAGCGGAACGACTTGCCGTGGACGTTGGTCGAGCGGAACGACGGGCTCGCGGCGAAGGTCTTGAACGACTGCAGGAAGCGGCTGCCTTCCGGGCTCTCGACGAAATGGCGGATGGCCCAGGGGCCGGCCTCCACCGCGATACGGCGATCGCGCCCCCTGCCCTCCGGCCAGAAGTCGAGCGCCGAGCGGAAGACCGAATGGACGGTGTCGCCATCGGGGAAACGCAGCGAGCGGGCGCCGCCGGGGGTGGTCGGATCGACGAGCGCGGCCACCGTGTTGGTCGTGCCGAAGTCGAGGCCGAGAGCACGGACGGGCATGGGCTTCGACATCGGGGCCTCGCGAGGGATGCCGGCGGCGGCGCGAGAGGCGCGCGGCGGGGTGCGCCGGGGGAAAGGGGCGCGCACCATAGTCGCGTCGTGTGACGGGTCAAGGACGGAAGGGTCCGGCAGCGCGCGGGCCACGGACCGGCACCGGAAGGTGGCGACCCGGAGCGCCCCTTCGCCGCAAACGAAACGAGCCGGGCATCGGCCCGGCTCGCATCCATTCGCACGATCGAACCGCGATCAGGCCGAGACCTTCTCCGCCACTTCGACGAACTCGGGGATCTGGTCGAAGTTCATGTAGCGGTAGACCTCGGCGGTCTTGCCGGCGAGGTTGCCGACCGCCGCCATGTACTCTTCCGTCGTCGGGATCTTGCCGAGCAGCGCGCCGACCGCGGCGAGTTCCGCCGAGGACAGGTACACCCGGGTGTCGATGCCGAGGCGGTTGGGGAAGTTGCGGGTCGAGGTCGAGAGCGCCGTCGAGCCCTTGCGGATCTGCGCCTGGTTGCCCATGCACAAGCTACAGCCGGGCATCTCCATGCGGGCGCCGGACTTGCCGAGGGTGGCGTAATAGCCCTCCTCGGTCAGCATCATGGCGTCCATCTTGGTCGGCGGGGCGATCCACAGGCGGGTCGGGATGTCCGACTTGCCGGCGAGGATCTTACCGGCGGCACGGAAGTGGCCGATGTTGGTCATGCACGAGCCGATGAAGACCTCGTCGATCTTGTCGCCGGCGACTTCGGAGAGCGTCTTGACGTCGTCCGGGTCGTTCGGGCAGGCGAGGATCGGCTCCTTGATCTCACTCATGTCGATCTCGAACACCGCCGCATATTCGGCGTCGGCATCGGGGGCGAGGAGCTTCGGATCGGCGATCCAGGCCTGCATCGCGGCGATGCGGCGCTCGAGCGAACGCGCATCCTGATAGCCGTTGGCGATCATCCACTTCATGAGCACGATGTTCGAGGTCATGTACTCGATGATCGGCTCCTTGTTCAGGCGCACCGTGCAGGCGGCGGCCGAACGCTCGGCGGAGGCGTCGGAGAGCTCGAAGGCCTGCTCGACCTTGAGATCCGGCAGACCCTCGATCTCGAGGATGCGGCCGTTGAAGACGTTCTTCTTGCCCTTCTTCTCGACCGTCAGGTCGCCCGAACGGATCGCCGCCAGGGGAATGGCGTTGACCAGGTCGCGGAGCGTGACGCCCGGCTGCATCTCACCCTTGAAGCGGACCAGCACCGATTCGGGCATGTCGAGCGGCATGACGCCGGTCGCCGCAGCGAAGGCGACGAGGCCGGAGCCGGCCGGGAAGGAGATGCCGATCGGGAAGCGGG
>CALMFH010000134.1 GCA_937864925.1 uncultured Alphaproteobacteria bacterium
AGCAGGCCGAGGGCGATGATCAGGGCGCCGAGCGAGATGCGCTGCAGGTCGATGCCCATCACCGCCATCACCGCGAAGGTCGCGCACAGCACCAGCGGGATGGTGATCGCCACCACCGTACCGGCGCGCCAGCCGATCGACAGGAACGAGACGGCGAGGACGATGATCAGCGCCTCGACCAGCGCCTCGAAGAACTCCTCGATCGAGCGGGTGACCACTTGCGGCTGATCGGAGATGCGGGCGAGCTCGACGCCGACCGGCAGGTTGGTCACGACCCCCTTCATCGCCGTGGCCAGATCCTTGCCGATGGCGACGACGTTGCCGCCCTTGGCCATGACGACGCCGAGCACCACGGCCTCCTTGCCGTCGTAGCGGAAGAGCCTGTCGGGCGGGTCGGCGAGGCCGGAGGAGACGGTGGCGATGTCGCCGAGACGGATCACCTCGTTGCCGGCGCGGATGCGCAGTTCGCGTAGCTCGTCGACGGTGTGCAACATACCGTCGACGGCGACCCGCACCGAGCGGCCGCCGGTCTCGATGCGACCGGCGGGGGCCCTGGGGGTCTGCTGGGCGAGGGCGTGGGGGCTCGGCGTCACGTTGATGCCGCGGGCGGCGCGCGTCTTCGACGAAACGTCGATGAAGATCTTCTCGGCCTGATCGCCGAGGATAGGTGCCTTCTCGACGCCGGGGACCCGCAGCGCCACGTCGCGGGCGCGCTTGGCGAAGTCCTTCAGTTCCGGCGCGGAGAAGCCGGGGCCGGTGAAGGCGTAGAGGGCGATGTAGGTGTCGCCGAACTCGTCGTTGAACCACGGGCCGAGCACGCCGGCGGGCAGCGTCGTCTCGATGTCCTTCACCTTCTTGCGCACCTGGTAGAAGGACTCGGTGACGTCACGGCCGTGGACTTCGCCGCGGATCGTCACCATCACCACCGCCGAGCCGGCGCGGGTGTAGGACTTGACGTACTCGAGGCCGGGCGTCTCCTGCAGCTTGCGTTCGATCTTGTCGACGACCTGATCCTGCATCTCCTCGAGGCTGGCACCGGGCCAGGCGACCTGGACGATCATCACCCGGAAGGTGAAGTCGGGATCCTCCTTCTGGCCGAGAGCGAACAGCGACAGGACGCCGGCCAGAACGGTCAGCACGAAGAAGAAACGGGTCAGGTGGCCGTGACGGATGGCCCAGCGGGAGAGGTTGAAGCCGGACGCGGGGGGAGAGACGTGAAACATGCGGGCCTCCTGCCTCGGACCGGGATCAGCGCGTCGGCACCGGAGCGGCGGCGGTTTCGGACGGCAGGGCGACCTTCTTGCCGGGCGTGAGGAACTGCACCCCGGCGGTGACGACACGATCGCCCGGCTTCAGGCCGTCGAGGACACGCACGCCGTCCGGCGCGACCCGTCCGAGGGTGACGGCGCGCGGCGCCACGGTGGCGGAGGCGGTGTCGACCACCCAGACACGCGAGCGGTCGCCTTCGGCGGTGAGCGCCGAGAGCGGCACCACGACGCTGCCGGCGGCGACCGGCACCTTGGCTTCGACCGTCGCGGTCATGCCGAGACGGACGGGGGCGTCGGCCGGCAGGGTGATGCGGATGGCATAGGTGCGCGAGGCCGGGTCGGCGGCGCCGGCGATCTCGCGGACGCGGCCGGAGAGCCGCAGATCGGTGTCGGCCCAGAAGCGCACGTCGACCGACTGGTCCTTCACGAAGCGCACCACGTCCTGTTCGGGCACGGCGATCGCCACCTCCTTCTCGCCGTCGCGGGCGAGGATCGCGACCGGTGTGCCGGCGGCGACCACTTGGCCGGCGTCGGCGCGGATGTCGGTGACGATGCCGGGGGCATCGGCCCTGAGATCGGCGTAGGCCATCTGGTTGGCGGCCTGATCGCGCGAGGAGACGGCGGCATCGAGAGCAGCCGCGGCCTGATCGGCATCGAGCTTGGCGCGGTCGAGGTTGGCGTCGGCGACGAAGCCTTTGGCGTTGAGGGCGCGAGCGCGGTTGAGGCCGTCCTCCGCGACCTTCTCGCGCGAACGGGCCGCGGCGACATTGGCCTCGGCCGCCTTCAGCGCCAGTTCGAGGTCGGTCGGATCGAGGCGGGCGAGAACCTGACCGGCCTCGACCCGACTGCCGATGTCGACCCGACGCTCGACCAGCTTGCCGGGGACGCGGAAGCCCAACGCGGTCTCGACCCGGGCGCGGACCGAGCCGGAGTAGCGGATGACGCGGGTCTCGTCGCCGGCGGTCACCGTCATGGTCTTGACCGGGCGGACCTGTTCGACCGCTTCGGCCGCCTTCTCCTCCCGGCAGCCGGCGAGGATCGTGGCCGCGGCGAGGGCGGTGGCGAGAACGACGGTCCGGCGGAAGGTCGGGCGGATCATGACGGAACGCTCCTGGGGTGTTCGCTCGAATGGCCGGCCGCGGTGGCGGCGGTCAGGGGCAGCGCAGCGCCCGGATGAGGAATTCGGCCAGCTCCTCCGGTCCGGCCCGCTCGGGGTCGTCGGAACACTGGAGGAGCAGGGTCGGGTGGAAGAGCGAGACGACGGCCTGACGCAGCATCGCCGCGGTACGGCGCAGATCGCGCGGCGCCGGAAATTCACCGCGTTCGACGCCCTGGCGGATCAACGTCGCGATGACGTCGGTCATCTGGACGAGATGTTCGGCGATGGTCGGCCACTGCTCGGCCATCGCCACTTCGACGATCTCGTAGGCCTTGGGATCGACGGCGAATGCCTCGAGATTCATGCGGTGATTGTCGACGACGAAGCGGACGAGCCGCTCCGCAGCCGGGCCCGGCGAAGCCGCGATCGACAGGTTGTGGACATGGCGTCGGTCGAGCATACGCGCGGCGATCGCCTCGACGATCTCGAGCTTGGAGGCGAAGAAGCGATAGACATTGGCCGGCGACATGCCGAGTTCACGCGCCATGTCGGCGACCGTCGTCTTGGCGTAGCCGTAGTGACGGAACAGCCGGTCGGCGGCGTCGAGGATGCGGGTGCGGGTATCGGTGCGATCGTCGGCCGCTTCGGCCGCCACGGACGGTGTCATCGAGAACGCTCCGTCGATCCTCGGTCGAGATCCCACGGCGACAGCGGTCGCCCGCAATGGATGCTCCGACTGACGTTTTTCATCATTCGTCATTCGATAGTCGACAATCGTTCGCAAGTCAAGGTGCCGGGCCGGCGAGGCAGCCGGTCGCGGCGAGGCGGAGGCCGTCGCTCGCGGCCGACGAGGGGGACCGGCGCGGCCGGCCTCGTCGGCCGCGGTCGCCGGTGGGAGGAGGCGACGGATGACCGTCGATCGGGTGCCGACGAAGGGCGTGGTTTTCCCTTCCGGCGCGACGACCATGATCGAAATCAACGACATGAGCCGGCGATCGGATCAAATGTGACGTTCGGCCGGCCGTCCGAAAGGCTCAGGTTCGGCATCATCACGGGCAGCCCCACCTCTCACCTCCGGCATTCGCCTTCGGAGGCGGAAACAACTTGTGGCCGACGGGTTCGACCACGGGAGGAGCATCGATGGAAGTCGCCGTCGCGGGCAATGAGAATGTGCCGGTTCGGCTCGCGGATTACCGACCGACCCCGTATCGGGTCACCGCGGTTCATCTCGACTTCAAGCTCGAGTCGACCGAGACCATCGTCACCGCCACCACCGGCTTCGCCCGGCGCGAGGGAACCGTCGCAGGGACGCCGCTGGTTCTCGACGGCGACGAACTGGATCTCGTCGCGGTGGATCTCGACGGGGCGGCGCTCGCCGAAGGCTCGATCCGTGTCGGTGCCAAGCGCCTCGAACTCCTCGCCCCACCGGCGGAGCCGTTCGCCCTCACCGTCGTCACTCGGCTCGATCCGGCCGCCAACACCAAGCTGATGGGGCTCTACCGCTCCTCGGGCAACTGGTGCACCCAATGCGAGGCGGAAGGCTTCCGCCGCATCACCTTCGCGCTCGACCGGCCGGACGTTCTCGCCGTCTACACCACCCGCATCGAGGCGCGCCGGAGCGAAGCGCCGATCCTGCTCTCCAACGGCAATCCGGTGGAGGCCGGCGCGATCCTTGGGAGCGACCGCCATTTCGCGGTGTGGCGCGATCCGCATCCCAAGCCCGCCTATCTCTACGCCATGGTGGCCGGTGATTTCGGCCGGGTCGAGGACCGCTTCGTCACGATGTCGGGCCGCGAGGTGAAGCTCGAGATATTCGTCGAGCACGGGCGGGAGGACCGCACCGGCTATGCCATGGACGCGCTGAAGCGGTCGATGCGCTGGGACGAGGAGGTCTACGGGCGCGAGTACGATCTCGACGTCTTCATGATCGTCGCGGTCGGCGACTTCAACATGGGGGCGATGGAGAACAAGGGCCTCAACATCTTCAACGACAAATACGTGTTGGCGAGCCCGATCACCGCCACCGACGCCGACTACGCCCATGTCGAGGGTGTCATCGCCCACGAGTACTTCCACAACTGGACCGGCAACCGCATCACCTGCCGTGACTGGTTCCAGCTCTGCCTCAAGGAAGGGCTCACCGTCTATCGCGACCAGGAATTCTCGGCCGACCAGCGGTCACGGCCGGTGAAGCGGATCGCCGACGTGCGGCTGCTCAAGAGCCACCAGTTCCCGGAGGACGCCGGCCCTCTCGCTCATCCGGTGCGGCCCGACACCTATCGCGAGATCAACAACTTCTACACCGCGACGGTCTACGAGAAGGGCGCCGAGGTGGCGCGCATGTTGGCGACGCTGCTCGGACCGGAGGGCTTCCGGCGGGGCATGGACCTCTACTTCGACCGCCACGACGGTTCGGCGGCGACGGTGGAGGATTTCCTCACCGCCTTCGAGGATGCCACCGGCCGCGACCTGACACGCTTCCGCCTGTGGTACACCCAGGCGGGCACGCCCGAACTGGTGGTCTCGATCGCCTGGGACGGCACCGCGGGGCGATTGGCGCTCGGCTTCGACCAGAGCCTCGCGGCGACACCGGGCCAGCCGACGAAGCTGCCGATGACCATCCCGGTGCGCTTCGGCCTGGTCGGACCGAACGGTGCCGATCTCGCCTACGCTGCGGTCGCCGGTGCCGAGGTGCGCGGCGACGTGCTGGTGCTGACCGAAGCGCATCACGACGTCGTCTTCGACGGCGTGGCGGCGCGGCCGGTGCCGTCGTTGCTGCGCGGCTTCTCGGCGCCGGTCAAACTCACCACCGGGCTCGGCACCGCGGACGTGTCGTTCCTGATGGCCCACGACGGCGATCCCTTCAATCGCTGGCAGGCCGGTCAGACCATGGCGATGCGGACGCTGGTGGAGGGCACGCGAGCGATCCGCCAGGGCCATGCGCCGGCGATCGACCCGCGTATCGTCGAAGCCTTCGGGCGCGTCGCTCGGGACACGACCCTCGACCCCGACTTCCGGGCCCTCGCCGTCGGACTGCCGACCGAGCCGGACATCGCCCGCGAGATCGCCGTCGACGTCGATCCGGACGCGATCTTCGCCGCCCGCGACGCGCTGCGCCGAGAGATCGCACAAGGGTGCCACGACATCTTCCGCCGGCTCCACGACGAAGCCGCGACCGCCCTGCCCTATTCACCGGATGCCGCTTCGGCCGGGCGGCGGGCGCTGCGCAACGCCGCACTCGACTATCTGGTGCGCACCGGCGACGGCGACCTGGCGGTCGCCCGCTATGCGGCCGCCGACAACATGACCGACCGCCTCGCCGCTCTCTCGGCGATCGTGGCGGCCGATCTGCCGCAGGCACCGGACGTCCTCGCCGATTTTCACGACCGCTTCGTCGGGGATGCCCTGGTGATCGACAAATGGCTGATGGTGCAGGCGACCGCACCGGTCGCCGGAACGCTCGAACGGGTGGCGGCGTTGACCCTCCATCCCGCCTTCTCGATCACCAATCCGAACCGGGTCCGAGCGCTGATCACCACCTTCGCCACCGGCAACCAGACTCAGTTCAACCGCGCCGACGGCGCCGGCTTCGCCTTCGTCGCCGAGAAGGTCCTCA
>CALMFH010000135.1 GCA_937864925.1 uncultured Alphaproteobacteria bacterium
ATTACACGATTTCAATCACATAAATGTTCCCAGTTTTGTCCCGTAGGGCGCGCCACTTCACGATTTCCCCCCAATGAAATCAGTAGCTTGAAGCCGAAATCTGCTACCTCCGCAGGCAGGTTAGCAGGTTGTCGTTGCTCGGCTGTTCTCACTTCGCCTTCGCGCGCTTGGTGATCGCCGCCCTCGCAAGGCGCCTCTGGTTCACCGCCTGCACGTAGGTCTCGATCTCCTTCATGTTGCGGTGGCCGGTGATCGACATGATTTCGAGGGTGCTGCATCCCGCCTCGGCGAGACGACGACACGCGGCCTTGCGCAGGCCGTGGGGCGAGCTGTGAGGCGGCAAGCCCGCGTCCTTGGCGGCTTCGATGATCCAGTTCGTGAAGGCCTTCTCCGACCGCGCCACGCCCGTGCGGGTGGCGATCAGGTTCAGGTGCTCGTGCCCGATCCCGGCGAGGAGACGGGCGAATTCGGCGTGGATCGGGATGTTCAGCTCGACCATCTCGCCGCTCTTCTTCGTGTGGATCACGATGAAGTCGCCTTGGATGTGCCGCCGTCCGAGGCGCACGGCGTCGCTGCGGCGAAGGCCGGTGTAGAGCAGGATTTCGAAGGCGATCCGCTGCGGCGTCCCGGTCTCCCACTTGGCACGGAACGCCTTGATGTCGGCCTCGGTCCAAGTCCGATAGCCCTTCGACCGGTGCTGAACCGGATCGACGTTCAGCATGGGATTGTCGGGCCGATAGCCCCACTTCACGGCGAGCTTCAAGAGCGTCGAAAGCCGCTTGCGGGTGTTCTTGGCCTGCGCCGTCGACCGCTTCGATCGATGAATGAGGAGACGCCGCGCAGGAGAGAAGGAAGACGCGACCATGCCGAGCCTCGCCGATATCGTCGGACGCTTCAGACGCAATCCTGACGCGCCCCTCACCGAATCCGATCTGGCGACACTCGCCGCGGACGGACAAGACGATCTCTGGGCCCTGAAAGCACTCTTCTTCTCCACCTACCGGAAAGGAAGTTTCGCCGAATCCTCCCGATATGCGCTGCGTATACTCGAACTCGAACCCAGCGACGAGAATGCCGTCAATGCCGTGGTCCTTCAACGTGAACTCGGGGACCGAGAGGGTGGACTGCTTCTACTCGGGAAACATCGTTCCATCATCGAACCCATAGGATATCACGATCTCGCCAATTCCCTGTTGGCCGGTCTCGGTCGCGTCTCGCTCGCCATCGCTCATGGCCAGAAGTCCCTCGAGCTGAAAGATAGGCCGGCAGCGAAACGCGAGTTGCCGGTCCTCCATCGATATTCTTTGAATGATCGAAGCCGCAACATCCTGTCTTTTTCTGTTTGGGGCGGGAACCCGCGCTACCTTCAAGGCGCGATCAACAATGCCATCGTCGCGCGCTACCTCTATCCCGGATGGACCTGCCGCTTCTATACGGATGATTCGACGCGCGAGGATTTCCGGCGCGCGTTGGTTTCACTCGGCGCTCAAGTGATCTTACCCGACCTGCCGGCAGATCCGTTTGGCTTGTTCTGGCGCTTCCTCGTCGAGGACGATCCCGATGTCGACATCTATGTCGTCCGCGATGCGGATGCCGTCGTCAATGTGAAAGAACGCGTCGCCGTGGCACAGTGGCTGAGTTCCGGCTACGCATTTCACGTCATGCGTGACCATCTTCAGCATTGCGAGCTGATGCTGGCCGGCATGTGGGGTGCTCATCGGGGCAATATCGGCCAGATGCGACAAAAAATCGAATCATATGTAGCGAGTCTGCCGAAGCGGGCCGGTTATCGCCATAAAGACCAGCATTTTCTCCGAGATATTGTTTGGCCGATTGCCAAGACAAGCCTCATTACTCACGATAGTTACTTCAATTTTATGAATCCTCGGAGATTCGATGGTAATTTCATGCTCCCAAGTGACATGCATGTCGGCCAAAATGACTTCATTCGGAAGAAATCGCAGACAAGATAGGTCGTGTGGAATTCGCCAACCGAATATGACCCGTCGGGTTCGGAGCGAAGAAGCGGCATGCCGATCCGGTGAAGATACGCAGTGACATTCGATGCCACCCTCGTCTCCCTCGTTACGCCCCGGTCGTGACGAAACTCCTGGGAACGCCCAACCCGCCGCGACTTCCGTGCGAGTGGTGACGCGAGGTGGCTTCAAAACCGGATGGCGGAAGCGTATGGATTGGGGCGGCCGTCGCATCCGCCAGCGCGACCCGGCCACGCGCGGTCCCGTCCGGGACGAGGTGGCTCCCGCAATGGTCGAGGTTGGAATGTCGCGCACGAAGACCGCTTGGCTGGTGGAGACGGCCGACGGTGTCGAACCTTTCGAAGTCGCATGGGCCGATCTCACGGGGCCACACAACGCCACGCCGTTCCAGAACTTCGGCTTCATGCGTCTGCTCTTCGAGCATCTCAGGGGGCTTCGTCCGAACGAGCCGGTGGTGGCGCTGGTTCGCCGCCCGGACGGGCGCCCCGCCGCCATATTTCCCCTGATGCGGTCTCGGCGGCACGGACTGGTGTGGCTGCGAACCGATGCCCGACCGATCGACTACTGCGCGCCGATCTTCGATCCGGGCTTGAGCCCGGCCGAGGCGGGCGACACCGCCCGGGCGGTGCTCGACGCGGTCCCGGATGCCGACCTCCTCTACTGCAATCGGATGTCCGCGACTTTCGGCGATGCAGCCAATCCTCTGGTCGGCTTGCCCAATGCGGCTCGGCTCCGCCTCTCCGCCTGGGTCCTGCGGCTCGCCGGGCGAAATCGTGCAGAGGTCGTCGCCACGCAGACCAAGAAGTTTCGCGGGCATCTGCGGCGCAGCCTGAAGAAGCTGGCGAGTACCCACGAACACGGCTTCACGATCTGTTTCGGCGACGCCATCGGCGAAGCCGAGATCGCCGTCTTCCGCGATCTGCGCCGCGAGAGCGCGGAGCGGAAGGCCCGTGGCAACATCTTCGAAGAGCGCGAGTGGCACGATTTCTATCGTGGCCTCATCGAAGGGCGCGCCGCTCCGCTACAAGCCTGGCTGTCCCGGCTCGAGGCGGACGGCGAGACGATCGCCGTATTGTTCGGATTCACCGACGGGAAACGAGCCGTTGCGACCTTGACGGCTTCCAAGACCGATCATCGAAGTTCCTTCACGCCGGGTCTCCTGCTCTTCGACGAGACCATCGCCCGCTTTCACGAGATGCAGGCCGACTTCTTCGACCTTTCGATCGGCGACATGGCCTACAAGCGGCGCTTCGGCAGTGACGAAGTGCCGCTCTACGATGCGCTGTTCGCGCGCGGAATCCTCGGTCGCCTCTATTATGCCCTATGGAAGGTGAAGACTGGGATCCGAAGCCGGATGAAGAAGATCGCGGACGAATAGCGATACGATCCGTCCCATCGGGCGAAAGCATGAGAACCGCTGCGGCCAGATCACCGCCTGTATCCCCCTCCCCGACGTTAACCAGATCTTAACTCCCTTCGTGCGGCGGCTGCAGAAGATGGTATGCCTAGAGCATAGTTTCGACACCGTCGGCTCAGGCGAGGCCAGTCAATGCGACCCTATTCGTCGGAGGTGGTCGGTACCAAGGCGGGCGACCCCGGTTTGGCCGATGATCTACGAACCCTGTTTCAAGCGTTCTCTTGCCGTTGGCGTCTGATCGCGACGATCGTCGGCGTCTTCCTGCTGCTCGGATTGGCGTTCGTCTGGGTGTCCGCGCCGGCCTATACCTCGAGCGTCGACATCTTCATCGATCCGCGCGAACGCAATCTCGTCGACCTCGGAGTGACGCCGACCGGGTTGGGATCCTCGTCGCAGGGTGCCGATGCGGCTCTGGTGGAGAGTCAGATCGCGATCCTCGGCTCGCGTGCGGTGCTCGGCGCGTTGATCGAACGCGAGAAGCTCGAGCTGGACCCGGAATTCAACGGCGATTCCTCGGGGCTCGCCGGCACGATCCGGGATTCGGTGAAAGTGCTCCTGTACGGCCCGAACTTCGGCGACTACACCCAAGCCACGCGTTTCGACCGTGCCCTGGCCAAGCTCGAGCGCGTCGTCAAGGTGAAGCGTGTCTCTCAGACCTACGTGCTGAACATCTCCGTCACCACCGGGTCACCGACCCGGTCGGCGCGGCTCGCCAACGCACTCGCCGCGATCTACCTCACCCAAGGCCAGGCCGCGGCCGACGACAGTGCCCGCGAAGCGGCGCACAGCCTCGAAGCTCGTCTCGCCGAACTGCACGATGCCAGCGAGCAGTCTCAGCGTGCGGTCGAGGACTATCGCAGAGACAACGGCCTGATGGGCGTCCAGGGCGTATTGGTGGCCGAGCGGCGTGCCGCGGAGCTGAGTGCGCAGGCGGTGTCCGCGTCGATCGACGCAGAAACCGCCCGCGTGACACTCGACGGCCTGCGTCGGGGCGGTGCCGGCGCCGCGGTATCGGAGATCGCGACCCGGCTGCGGATCCAGATCGAACAGGCGCGGCTCGAGGAACAGACCATCGCTCGCACCTTCGGGACGCGTCATCCGCGCCTCGAGCCGGCACGCGACGCGCGTATCTCGCTCGAGCGGGCGCTCGATGCGGAAATCGCCCGCATTCTGGCGCGCGCCGAGAGCGATCATCGCAATGCCGTGAGCCGGCAGGCCTCGCTCGAGGCGATGCTGGCGCAGTCGGAAGACCGACTGGCGCGCTCCAATACCGCGTCGGTGAAGCTGCGCGAACTGGAGCAGGTCGCCGAGCGCAACCGGTCGCTCTACGACGCCTTCGCCACCAAGGCGAAGAAGGCACGGGAACAGATCTCGCTGCCGACCACCACCGCGCGCATTCTCTCGGTCGCCGAGCCGGCGTCGGTGCCGAGCGAGCCGCGCATTCTCGTCGTCTTCGGCGTCAGCCTGTTCCTCGGCGTGGTCGTCGGGTTCGGTGCCGTCTGGGTGATGTGGCTGTTTCTCGGCCCGCCCGCCGCCGCCACGAGCCGTCCGCCGCTGTCTGCGAACGGAAGACGCACGGTGACCGCCCGATGAACGGATGCGCCCCCCACCACCCCGGGATGCCGACCGGGACGGCACCGTTGCCGACACCGTCGTTCGACGGTCCGGCGGTGCCTGGGCGTCGCGCCTTCCTCGCCGATGTCGCCGGGCTCGCTCTGACGGTCTCCATGCCGGCGGCACGCGCCGACGTGCCGAGCCTCGGGGCGCTGGCAGCCCGTTCCGGCCGGTTCTTCGGTGCGGCACTGACCAGCCGTACGGCGATCGGCGACGGCCCCCTTGCTCGGCTCCTCGACAGGGAATGCGCGGTCTGGGTCCCCGAATGGGAACTGAAGTGGGGGGCGCTCGCCCACCATGCAGCCGACGCGCCGAACTACCGGGCGGTCGACACGCTGATCGCAGCGGCTCGACAGCGCGGCAAACGGGTCCGCGGCCACACCTTGCTCTGGCACGAACACCTACCCGCCGGGATCGGCGACACGGCGACCCGCGCCGATTGGGATCGGTTCGTGGTCGGTCACATAACCGGAGTGGCGGCGCACTACAGCGACGCGATCTTCCAGTGGGACGTGGTCAACGAGGCGATCGAGCCGGACCACGGCCTGGCCGACGGGATGCGCAACTCGCCCTTCCGACGGATGCTCGGACCCGGCTGGGTCGGGGAAGCCTTCCGTCTCGCCCGCGACGCGGCACCCGAGGCGAAGCTCTATCTCAACGACTACGGCGTCTGCTATGCCGACGCCCGTCAGGAGCGTCGGCGCACCGCCATCCTGCGCCTCGTCGAAAAGCTGCGCCGGGACGGCGCGCCGATCGACGGCTTCGGCATCCAGGGCCATCTCGACATCCGCTCGGCCTTCGACGAGCGGGTGTTTCGGCGTTTTCTCGAAACTCTCGAGGGGTTCGGGATCGACATCGCCGTCACCGAACTCGACGTACGCGAAGCGGATGCGACCGGTGGGCGCGACCTCGCGGCTCGACGCCTGCGGGCCGCCGACGAGGTGCGTCGGGTGCTCTCGGTGGCACTCGACAGCTCGGCGACGACCGGGGTGGTGACCTGGGGGATCGCCGACCAGGAGAGTTGGCTGCGCAAGACCAGACCGATCCCGGACAACCAGGGACTGCCCTACGACGATACTCTGAATCCCACCCCGATTAGGGAGGCGCTGGCCGCGTTGTTCACCGCGGCGCGTAGACGACATGACTGAAGCCATTGATTTCGAAACCATACCGCTCAGATATCTGGTGCCCGCAGCTGTTCGATCCCGCCGGAAGGCGGTACTCGATCGCGTGACGGCGCTGTTCCTGTTGCTGCTGATCTCACCGCTGCTGCTTCTGGTGGCGATCATGATCCGATTGGACAGCCGCGGGCCGATCCTGTTCAGACAGGACCGCCACGGTCGCGACGGCGAGATCTTCTCGATCTACAAGTTCCGGACGATGACCGCCGACGCCAGTCGGCAGGCGTTCCGGCAGGCGACGGTCGGAGACGTTCGGGTGACCCGCTTCGGGCGGATTCTGCGCCGCACCAGCGTCGACGAGCTACCGCAACTGCTCAACGTGCTGCGCGGAGAGATGTCGCTGGTCGGGCCACGACCCCATCCGATCGCGCTCGACCGGCAATACGGGAAGACCATACCCAACTACATGCAGCGCTATGCGGTGCGTCCCGGGATGACCGGCCTCGCTCAAGTGTGCGGCCATCGCGGCGCGACCCCCACCGTCGAGGCGATGGCGGCACGAATCCGGCTGGATTGCGAGTACATCTCCAAGTGGTCCTTCGCCCTGGACCTCCGCATCCTCATGCGTACCCCTTGGCACTGCTTCTTCGAGGCCGGGCATGATCGGTGAAGCCGCCGCCCGCTTCCAGTTGATCGTCGGCGTGCACGATCTCGCCGATCCAGCGGACGCGCGCGACGACGAACTGCAGTCCTGGATGCCCTTCGGCGAAGTGGCTCCGGTCCTCGAACGCATTCTCGACAATACCCGCGCGACCGGTACGATCCTGCACATCACCAGCGACGACGGTTTTCGCTCCGACCACGAGGTCCTTCTGCCGTGGCTGATCGAACGCGGGGTCGGCGGCACCTTCTTCATCCCGACCCGGTTCATCGGTCGGCCCGGACGCCTCGGCGTCGGTGAGATCCGCGAGATCGCGGCGCACGGTCTACGGATCGGCGTCCACGGCGCCCGCCACATCGCCTGGACGGCGGTTCCCGAGCACGAGTTTCTCGAAGACGTGCGCGAGGGACGGGACCGACTGGAGCAAACGATCGGCGCCGCCGTCGATCTGGTGGCGCCGCCTTTCGGTCGTTTCGACGGCCGCATCCTGGCGCATCTGTTCGACATGGGCTTCCGCGAGATCCACACCTGCCGTCCGGGACGGGCACCCGCCGGCGAACCGCTGCGGCCGCGGAACATGCTCAAACGGGGGCAGATCGAGGCGGTACTCGCCACCAGTCTGCGGCCGGGGGGACTACGCGACGTCATGCGCTGCCGCCTGCGCCGCCTGCGTGAAACGATGTGGCTTCGATCGAGGGCGGCATGAGGAACGCCGTACTCCTGTCGATCGTCGATCAGGCACTGCTCAGTGTCTTCAATCTCGCGCTGAACCTGGCGTTCATCGGCTTCGCCGCGCCGAGTGAATTCGGTCGCTTCGCTTTCGTGCAGGCAGGGGTCTTCTTCGTCACCTCGGCCCAGAACGCTCTGGTCGTGTTGCCGCTCAACTACCTACTCCCCGGACGCCCGGCCGAAGAAGCCGACCGGCAGCTCTCCATGCTCACATCGGTCAATCTGGCGCTCACCGGGGTGGCGCTGCTTTTCGGTTTCGCTCTCGGGGTGGCGGTGGAAGCCGATGCGACGTTGTCGCTGGCGATCCTCGCCTTCTTCGCCACCGTGACGATCCGCGACTTCGCCCGCAACACGCTGGTGGTGAGAGGCGAGATCCATCGCACGCTGATCTTCGACGCGGTGGCGGTGAGCGTCGCCGCGGTGACGGCGGTGGGGTTGTGGCGGGTGATCCGACCGGAAGCTGCGGTACTCGCTGCACTCGCCGGTGGCAACCTCGTCTCCCATCTGATCTGTCGCGTCGACGAGAAGACGGACCTTCGCCGCTTCCCGACCCATCTCGAGGACTATCGACTGGTCTGGCGTGATGTCCGGTGGGCGCTCCAGGGTGCCCTGCAGAACGAGGTCGCGGTGCGCGGATGGGTATTTCTCGTCGAACGGATGCGTGACACCGCGTCCCTCGGCACCCTCAACGCCGGGCGGGTCGCCATCTCGCCGCTGTTGCTGATCACCACCGCCTGGGCCAGGGTCGCCCGGCCGCGTCTGGCGGCAGAGCTGCATGTCGGCCGACGCGACCGGGTTCACCGCATCCTGTGGTCCGGGGCGGCGATCGTCGTCGGCGTCTCACTGGTCTACGGGCTGGCGCTCTTCGTCGCCTGGCCATCACTGGAAGAGTTCGTCCTGCGCCGGCGCTACGGCGACATCGGTACGATCGTCTTCTACTGGTGGCTCTATGCCCTCGCCGTCGGGCTGACCTCGGTCCTGTCGGCGTTCATGGAGGTGCAGCGGAGGTTCCGTGCCCTCGCCGTGACGAGCTTGATCAGCGGACTGTCCGCCATCGTCGTGATCTTCCATCTGCTCGGCACCGGCGGCTCGATCGGAGCCGTGGTGATCGTACTCGCCTGCATCGCTCTGTCCGAGTTCGCCGCTCTCGCCGTCCTGACCCGTCTCGGGACCGCGGTCGATGGGGCGCCGGCGGTCGCCGTGGGGGAAAGACGATGAATGCTCCGATCCACGCGGACAGGCGGCACAGGAACTACCGCACGCGGCTCGCCCTGGCGTTGCCGGCACTGCTCGTCGGTTATCTGCTGATCCTGTGGCCGCTGGTCTACGGTCGCTACGCGGTCACCGCCGATCTCGTCACCGGCCCGATGCCCGAAGCCGAGCCGCAATTGCTCAATCGTCTGGTTCTCCCGACGTTGGCGGCGGTCGCTGTCGTTCTGTTGGTCGCAGAACGGCACCGCCTGGCGATGCGTTTCCACCTCTTCGGCGCGGTACTGGTCGGCGGATTCTTCGCCTTCCTCGGCGCGACCGCGCTGTGGGCGCTGGCACCGGCGACCAGCCTGTCGAAATTCACCCTCCTGGCGATCGAGACCATCGCGCTCCTGCCGGCGGTATTGGCGGTGCGGCGGGTCGACGATCTGATGCGACCACTGTTCTGGGTGACGGCAGCGGCGTTGACGATCAATCTGGCGGCGGTCGCGGTGTTCCCGCCGACCCCGATCGGACATGCCGGAATCTACGCCCACAAGAACACACTGGGCGGCCTCGCCCTGCTCGGTGGGCTCTTCGCCCTCTACGGAACGACCCGGAGCGACGCCCGGATGCGCCTCGCCGGCATCGTCCTTCTGCCCGTCGTCGGCGTGCTGCTCATTCTCAGTCGTTCCAAGACGTCGCTCGCACTGATGTTCGTCGTACCGGTGCTGGCGTTCGTGACGAGCTTCCTCGGACGCAGACTGCGGATCGCCCTGCCCATCCTCCTGGTGATCGGCGCCGTCGCGGCGATCTTCCTCGCCAGTGGCGCGATCGACGGCTTCTCCTACAACGACCTGTCGCGGATGGTGAGTGGGGACGACACCTTCACCGGGCGCACCGAGCTGTGGCGGTTCGCGGCGAACGCGATTTCCGAACGTCCGGCTCTCGGTTGGGGCTACCAGTCGTTCTGGGAGGTCGGACCGGGCTCACCCCAGGCGGATCTCCCCGAGGGCTTTCTCCGACGCACACCACATGCCCACAACGGTTATCTCGATCTGCTGCTGCAGGGTGGCGTGGTGGCGCTGGTGCTGTTCCTGGCGATGCTGACGATGGCGGCTCGCCGAATCGACCGGCTCGGCGACGCCGATCCGGGCCTCGGCTTCTTCGCCACCGCACTGCTGCTCCAGGGGGTTCTCCTCAACCTCCTCGAGACGGACTGGTTGCGGAGTCTGTCGACGTCGAGCCTGCTCACCACCCTCCTGATCCTGGTTGCGGCGGTGAAACCGAAGGAGACGTGGTCGCGATGATCTCGGTTCTGATCGCCAGCCTCGGACGACCGTCCCTCGCCGAGACCTTGGCCAGTGTCGGGCGGGCTCGGATACCGGCCGGTGAGTCGGTCGAAGTGATCGTCGCCGACGACAGCCCCGACGGGCGGGTGGCCCGACTGGTCGCCGGCTGTTCCGTGCCGGAGGTGGTCCGCGTCCTTCCGGTCGGTGCCGGCAACGTGGCGACCGCCCGCAATGCCTGTCTCGACGCCGCTCGCGGCGACTGGCTGATCTTCGTCGACGACGACGAGACCGTCGAAGTGGATTGGCTCGAGGGCCATCTCTCTGCCGCCCGCGACTTCGACGCCGATGCGGTCTTCGGACCGGTCCATCCGCGCTATCCGGAAGGGACCCCGGCGTGGTTCGTCGCAGCGGACCCCCTGTTCCAGGATTGGCGATGGCAGGAGGACGGGCGTCGGGTGCCGCATGGGCGCACCGGTAACACGCTGGTGCGCCGTGCCGCGGTCGGCGATCTGCGCTTCGATCGGAGCTTCGGCCGATCGGGCGGAGAGGATCACGACTTCTTTCTCCGCTTCGCCGCGGCCGGCGGACGCATGGTGGTCACCGACCGGGCCCGGGTCCACGAGACGGTGCCGGCGCAGCGGGCCACCCCGGCCTATGTCCTGGACCGAGCGACGCGGACCGGCCAACTCTACGCACGCCTGAAACTCGCCGGACGCGGGCCGCTGTTCCACCTCGGGTTCGGCCTCGGGGCGCTCGTCAAGTATCTCGGTGGTCTCGCGGTCGCCACCTTGCTGCGGCGGTTCGACCTCGGACGCGCCTTTCGTCTGCGGAAGCGGGCGGCGACCAACCTCGGTAAGCTGCGGGGCATCGCCGGTGCACCGCTGATGTCCGCCTGGGATTGAGCCGACGCTCGCGTTCGACGAGGGTACATCGTAGGGAGTCGACGGAAGACCATGAGCGATACGGGCGCGCCTCCCACCCTTCTGCACATCTCGTCGGAGTACCTCGACCCCATCCGGCCACCACCGATCACCGATGCGGTGATCCGGCTGGTCGACCGGATGATCGATCATCCTCAGATCGTCGTCTCACTGCAGCGCGTGGCCGATCCACGACGGGTCGCTTGGCACGACTTCGGGATGGTCGACGGGCGACGGCTGATCGTCCATCGCTACTTCGCGCCTCCTTTCGGCGTCGCCATGGCGGCGTGTCAGGCGATCGTCGCGCGTCGCATCCATCGCTTCCTCGTCGCCGAGGCGTTGCGGCCGGACATCGTTCACACCCACCGCTTCAGTTTCGAAGGGATCGCCGGTTGGTTGCTCGCCCGTCGGCTCGGCGCCGCCTTCGTCTCCTCGGTGCGCGGCGAGGTGGAACGTAAAGTGTTCCGGACCAAACCCACCTATCGGCCGCTGTTCCGCAGGATGGCCCGCGACGCGGCCCGGATCTTCCACGTCTCCGCCTGGTTCGCGGACGGTTTCGCACGGCACACCGGGGTCGAACCGGACAAGGTGCGGCTGTTGCCGAACATCGTCTTCAACGCCCGAGCCGAGATACCCGACATCCCGCCGGCGCCCGTCCTGATCGCACCGATGTCTCTGCGGGCGCTCGACAAGAAGGGGCTGCCGGATCTGCTCGCCGCGTTCGCACGGGCGGGGTCGGCACTCAACGGGATACGGCTCGAGATCATCGGTGAAGGGCCGCCCGAAGTGCGGGCGCGAGTCCGAGCGATGATCGCGGCGCACCGGCTCGAAGACCGTGTCGACCTGCGAGACTACATGGCGCACGAGGCGTTGCTCGACCATCTGACCCGGGTGCTCGGGCTGGCCATGCCCTCGCACCAGGAGACCTTCGGCATGGTCTATCTCGAGGCACTGTTCGCCGGCATCCCGATCCTGCACACCACCGGGGTCGGCATCGACGGCCATCTCGATGGGCTCGACGTCGCCGTCCGGGTCGGGATCGGCGACATCGACGCCATAGCGGCGGGGCTGGTGCGGCTGGTCCGGGACAATGCGCGGCTACGGGCGGCGATCCGCGCCGATGCCCCTCTCCTCTTCGACCGCTTCTCGCCATCGGCCATCGTCGGCCGCTATCGTGCCGAGATCGCCGCCGTGGCGCCGGGCGGCCCCCGCCGGACGCCGCCCTTGGATCGCTCAGAGACGCCCTCGGCGGCGGCGCTCCAGATAGAGTAGGAAGATCTTCGGCCCTTCGATCAGATATCGCCGCCACAGGCGTCGCGGATCGGAGAGCAGCCGGTGTAGCCACTCGAGCCCGGCCCGCTGGAAGCTCTCGGGCGCCCGAGCAGCCGTTCCCGAGAGGAAGTCGACGGCCGCTCCGACGCAGCAGATCACACCACCGGCGCGCCGCGCCGACCGAACGTCGGCGGCGAACAGCTCCTGCTTGGGGAACGACAGGCAGGAGAGCAACACCTGCCACGGAGCGGCACTCGCCGCAGCGACACAGGCGTCCCATTCCGGGCTTCCTCGCACCAGCCGCGATGGCGCGTCGATGTGGAGGATCCGGCGATCCGGATGGCGGCCCCGAAGCGCCTCGGTCTGGTCCGGTGTCGGCCCGACGACGGCGAACACCAGATCTCGGTCATCCGCGGAGGCGAGCAGATCGGCGACCCGATCGGTTCCGGTGCGCGGCGTCAGATCGATGCCGTGCGATCGCGCCAGTCGGCCGATGATCTTGCTGTCACAGAGGAAGATGTCGGCGGCGAGATAGGTGTCGCGGATGTCGGGGGCCAGTTGCCGTTCGAGTGCGACCATGTGGTGAACGTTGGGCGTGACCAGGATCGAGGTCCGCGGGGCACGTGCAGCCGCTGCCAGGAGTGCGACGATCTCGTCGATCGACCCGGTCACGAATGGTATGTCGAAGAACGTCCGTATCATTCGCCCTCCCCGACCGCATCTCTCCGGGAGACGCCGGCCACCGCTTCCGCCGTCCCCCCGCCTGTCGGCCCGGAGGGCGTACCGCACAGGTGCTCCGCCAGGCGAACCGCGAAAGCCGCGATGCTCAGTGTCGGGTTGCACTGTCCGGAGGTGGGAAAGACCGCCGAGCTGGCGACATGGAGATTGTCGACGCCGAAACACCGCAGGTTCCGGTCGACGACCCCGTCTTCCGATCGCTCAGCCATCCGAGCGGTTCCGATCTGATGGGTACCGTGCGCGGCGATGGCGAGGATCGCATCGACGGTTTCCGCTTCGGGTTGGCGGAATTCGACGGTCCCGGTCCCGGTGCGTTCCATCCATGCGGCGAGACGGAGATGGGCTCGCAGGACCGACTCGGCATCCTCCCGGGCGAAGCGGTAGTCGATCACCAATCGTGGCATCCCGAAACGGTCGGCCGCGTCGGAAAGGCTCACCCGGCTGTCGGGTCGAGGGGTCTGTTCCGCGTGATAGGACAGCCCGTAGCGCCGGCCGGCGTTGCGGACGAAGAAGCCCGGCATCGGCGGGAATGCGATGTAGCGGCGATAGAGGAACCGGCTCAGAGCCACCACCGTATTCGGCAGATCGCGCAGGATGTTGACGAGATGAGGCCCAATTTCGAGCCCGTCGGGGATGTGGCGACGGCGGATCGCCTCGGCGATCAGCAGCCGCCCGAAGGGTGCGACGGCGAAGGCGAGGCAGACTGCCGACAGGAGACCGCTGCGATGGCGCGGGTCGGCGACCGGCGGCACGACCGGCCAGAACGAGACGTTGACGAGAGCGTGTGCCCGTTGCTCGGCGTCGGAAGGGATGAACCGGCGCCGGGCGTAGGATCCGTGACCATCCACGAAGAAGTCATATCCGGCATCGACGGGGTCGGACCGGAAGGTGACGTCGGCCACCTCCCCGATCACATGGCCCATGTAGTAGCGACCGAGTGGTCCGTCGGGGCCGCCGAAGAGCTGCGGGTGCTTCTTCTGGAGAACGAGGAGCTGCCGGGTGCTCTCGAGTCCACCGCACGCGAGCACCAGTACCTTCGTTTCGATCTCCCGACGGCGCCCGCTCCGGTCGGCGACGGTCAGCCGACGGATGCCGCCATTCTCGTAATGGAGATCGACCACCGTGCTGTCGAGCCGGATATCGATTCGATCCGACCGTTCGAGCTCGGCGGCATGTAGCTCCTGGACTGCCGCGACACGCGAGAAACGCTCGAGGCGAGTGTGGTCGAAGGCGGGATCGTCGATCTCGACCCCTGGGATCGGCGCATCGAAGACGGTCTCTCCCGCGCCGAGCCAATCGACCGCCCGCGCGTAATAAGGCTCGATCTCCGCGTACGAGACCGGCCAACGGGCGTCGACGAGGTCGGGCCGCGGCTCGAAGTCGATCGCATCGAAGGGTTGGCAGCGCACCGCCCAGAGGTTCGAGGTCCCGCCGAGACGGCGGGCGACGGCGATCGACATGTCGTCGTGACGGGCGGGGTCGACGATCTCCGCGTCGGACAGCGCCTGCTGCAGAGGGTCGGCGGATTTCGATCCGGACTCGAGCACGAGGACACGCTTGCCGCGCCGGGCGACCTCGAGCGCCAGGACCAATCCGGCGGGACCGGAACCGACGACGGTGATGTCGTGATCGGAGATCGGGTGGGCGTCGAACGATGGATGGATCACGGGCTTTCTCGGATTTCGATCGTGTCTCGCGGAACTCGTCGCCCGATCATGGTCGATCGAGTCGAAGTTCGTCGAGCAATCGGAGGACGGTCGAGTCGGGCGGCCGGTCGGCGATCTCGACGTTCGCCGCGAGATGGTGGGGGGAGAACATCGATACGAGTACGACACCGTCGGCATTCGATTCGAAGGCACGACGCATCAACAGGCGGACGGCCACGTCGTCGGGTGCGCCCGACCAACCGGCCGCGGCCAGGGTCGACCACGCCCGCGGATCGTCGGTCAGACGCCGGACCAGTCGGTCCCGGGCGCCGGCGACCCCGAGCACGGAATGGGTGACGAACCCGGCAGGGCGATCGAGCAGGTGCCGCAACGCCGGAAGCGGCCGGATCGCCGGATCGTCCGCCAATTGGAAGACGGTGAAGACCGGTACGGCGGCCGCCCTGGTCGCGGCCTCCAGAGAACCGGCGACGCCGATGTGGCGGGCGAGACCTCGCGCCCTGACCCTTTCCAAAGCGGCGATCACCTCGTCACGCCCGAGGTCCGCCGGATCGGGATCGTGAAGTGCGTAGACGTCGAGGTGGTCGGTGCCGAGCCGTGCGAGCGAACCGACGATCGACGTCTCGATCAGTTCCGGCGTCAGTGGGATCCGCACGTTGCGGGTGCCCGAGACGGCGCGGAAGCGCCGCCGCAGGCCCTGGAGAAGGCCGGCGACGGGACGTCCGAAATCGTAGATGTGTCGGATCAGTCGGTTGTGTCGGGGGGGCGCCAGACCGACTTTCGAACAGACGAGGACGCGGTTCCGGTGGGCGGCGAGGAAGGGTGCGAGGATCGCTTCCGCCCGCCCGGCGCCATAGGAAGGCGCGACGTCGAACCAGGTGACGCCGTGATCGAAGGCCGCGTCGAGCATCCTGCGTCCCTGCGTCGGAGAGATCCGCGACCCGAGCGACGCACATCCCAGTCCGAGTGGGGACGTCACGAGGTCGGTTCCAGGGAGGAGCACGGTCCGCATTCTTCGCCTTCGATCACAGCCGAAGCAGCCTGAGATTCCTGTACATTGATACCCCATTCCCGCCCGCGAGACCATGAAGGGCGGTGCCTCGTGTGCGGCGGGCCGATGCCGGCTGCGCATTTCGCCGAAACCCGCGCGGCGGTCGTCCCGAGGGATCGGCCGGATCGTCCGAAGCCTTCTCGCGGCGGTGAACCACGTCGCCATTCGGGATGGCGTGCCTCGTTCCAGGTCGAGTCTCGGAGGGGTGACGAGGTCCGGGGCAGCATCTGCGAGAGCGGAAGCACGCGGTCGAATTCGTCGAACGAGAATTTCGGAGCGGTATTTCCTTCGGGTGTATGTGCGCACCCACCGACCGATCGGGGCGCCACGGTCCCTCACATGCGACGACGGTGAATACCGCGGCGTGGTGGACGCCACCCGACCGGTTCCGTGGCCTCGGGCGATCGAGGCTCTGCCGGGCGTTTCGACGCGACGTGGGCGAACGCGAGCGCCCGGTGCGGAGCGTTCGCGTCACCGAACCTCCCAGAAACGCCGCCGTGGCGAGATCGAAGAGCGTCGGCGCTCCCCTCGCCCATCACTCGGCAGCGATACCCTTGCGGGCGCGTTCGCCGATGCCGTTCATGACGTCGGCCAGTGTCGGGCGGTCCTCTTCGTAGAACACCCCGAGTGCCGGACGGTCGACCTTCATCGCCTCGCCCATCGCCGCCATCAGATCGCGCCGATCGTGCTCGGCCGGCAGGTCGCGCACCATCATGCCGAGGTTGCGGTAGGTCCGCGTCGTCTTGTCGAAGGTGACACAGGGCGACAGGATGTGGAGGTAGGAGAAGCCGCGGTGGGCGATCGCCGCCGCCATCATGTCGGTGAGATGATGCGGGTTGCCGGCATAGGCTTGGCCGACCCAGCTCGCCCGGTAGGACAGGAGCATCATCAACGGGTTGAGCGGCTCGTCGCCGTTCTGGTAGGGCGTCGTCGGGGTGGTGAAGCCGAGCACCGAGGTCGGCGAGGTCTGGCCCTTGGTCAGACCGTAGATGCCGTTGTCGAACACCATGTAGGTGATGTCGAGATTGCGCCGCGCCGCGTGCGGGATGTGGCCGCCACCGATGGCGAAGGCATCGCCGTCGCCGCCGACCGCCACCACCGTCAGCGCATCGTTGGCGGTCTTCACCCCGGTCGCCACAGGGAGGGTGCGGCCGTGCAGGGTGTGGAAGCCGTAGGCGTTGATGAAGAAGGGGAATCGCGAGGCACAGCCGATGCCGGAGACGACGACGACGTCCTCCGGCTCGCGGCCGAGCCGCTTCAGCGCCTGAGTGAACCCCTCCGCCATGGAGAAGTAGCCACAGCCCGGGCACCACGTCGGCAACGCCTTGGAGCGGTAGTCCTGATGCCCGTCGGCCCGGATCTCCACGAGCTTCTCGTCGAGATAGACCGGCTTCAGCGGTTCGTTCATCGGCTCTCTCCCTCGCTCAGGCGGCGTTGCCGGCGGCGAGCCCGTGGGCGAGCCGGCGGATTTCGGCGAGTATCGTGTCGACTTCCATCGGCGCCCCGGTCACCCGGTTGAGCCGCATCACCGGCCGACCGAGCGTGCCGGAGACCAGCTGGGCGAGCTGGCCCTCGTGGTTGAGCTCCGGCACCATCACGATGCGGCAGTCGTCGAAGAACGGCTCGATCAGATGGGTCGGCAGGGGCGACAGCATCACCACCTTCATCGCCGAGCAGGAGATGCCCTCACGCTCGGCGGCGTACATCGCCTCCAGGATCTCGCCGAAGGTCGAGCCCCAGCCGAGGATGCCGATGTCGACCTTGCCGGTGCGGCCGAAGCGCTTGGCCACCGTCAGCCCCGGATGGCGGGTCGCGGCGATCAGCTTGTCGTGACGCTTGCGACTCATGCGCTGATGGTTGTCGGCCTGATCGGCGGGCCGTCCGAGTTCGTTGTGCTCGAGACCGGTGATGGTGTGGACACCGCCCTTCTGCCCGGGGACGGCGCGCGGGCTGAGACCGTCGTCGGTCAGTTCGAAGCGCTTGAAGGGTCCGGCCTTCCGCCCCGCCCCGTCGGGCACGGCCTTGGGCGCGAAGGGCTTCACATCGGGCGGGATCACCGTCTCGTAGCGGTTCGACAGGTAGAGGTCGATCAGCACGATCACCGGCGTCTGGAACTTCTCGGCGAGCTCGAAGGCGATGCCGGCGCAGCGATAGCAGCCCTCGACGTTGGTCGGGGCGAGCACGATGCGCTGGGCGTCGCCCGAGCCGCCATAGACCGCGAGATTGAGGTCGGACTGCTCGGTCTTGGTCGGCAGACCGGTCGAGGGGCCGCCGCGCTGACTGACGATGGTCACCGACGGTACCTCGGCGATGACGCCGAGACCCATCATCTCGGTCATCAGCGCGAGGCCGGGACCCGAGGTGGCGGTGGCGGCACGCGCACCGGCGTAGCCCGCACCGATGGTGGCGGCGATCGCCGAGATCTCGTCCTCGGTCTGCAGCATCCGGCCGCCGCGCTTCGGCAGGTCGGTGGCCAGCCGTTCCATGATGCTGGTCGCCGGGGTGATCGGATAGCCGAAGAAGCAGTCGATGTCGGCGTCGAGCAGGCCACGCACGGTGGCGCCGTTGCCGGTCATCATCTGGGCACGTGACCCGTCGGCACCGGCCGGCGGCGGCGCCATCTCGACGTCGTCGAGCTTGAAGGCGGCGGCACCGGCGTCGTAGCCGGCGTCGAAGGCGCGGACGTTGACCTGCGTGACCGAGGCCGCCTTGGTGGCGAACTTGCGGCCGATGGTCTGGTGGAAGGCGGCGCGCGGCATGCCGTAGAGACCGGCGAGATAGCCGAGCGCCACGAGATTGCGGGCTCGGGCGTTGCCGGTGACCCGGTCGCAGATCTGGCGGAACGATGCGCCGTAGGGCAGTTGCGCCGGCCGGATGTGGGCCGAGATGTGCGCCCCCTCGGCGAGCCTGGCGATCGGCGCGTCGTCATAGACGACCGCACCCCAGTCGCGCACTTCGCCGACGTGGGGGATGGCGTGGGAATCGTTCAGCGACAGGAACACATCCGATTGTCGCTTCAGCGAATAGGCCTGTTCGGTCGACACCCGGACCCGCGAGATACACTTGCCGAAGCCACGGATCTCGGCCGGGTAGATGTCGAAGGCGATGACCTTGTAGCCCATCAGCGCCATGGTGCGCTTGAGGATGTCGCCTGCGGCGATGGTGCCGTCACCGGCCGAGCCACAGATGGCGAATTGAACGTCGGTTCCGCTCACGGGTTCGCCCTCACTGTTCCCAGAAGTCGGACTGCAGGTGTCCGGCCGTGTCGACGCCGATGTGGAAGTCGGCGGTCACGTCGAACTCTTCCTGCGCACCGGTCATGTTGCGAGCCGCCAGTTCGCCCATCAGCCGGACGTTCCGCCAGCCGTGGAGGAAGCGGTATTCCTTGAGCTCGTCCGACCAGATCTGGCAGACGTCGCCCGCCGCCCAGATGCCGTCGTTGGACGACTTGAGCTTGGGATCGACCAGGATGCCGCGCTCCATGTCGGCGCCGGCGCCGAGCATGAAATCGACCAGTGGCATCGAGCCGAAGAACGGCAGGACCACGTCGCCGGCGATCGCCGTGTCGTCCTCGAAGATCACCCGCCGGGCCGGCTTCGCCGCCGCCTCGATGGCGACCGGCACACGGCCGTCCATCACCTCGATGCCGGATCGGGTGAGCGCGGCGAGCAGCTCGGCGCGCTTCGCCGCATCGACACGGTGCGGCCAGAAGGTGAACTCGCCGGCGACCAGCGTCACCCGGTAGCCGGTGTCGATCAGGGTGCGGGCGAGATCGAGGCCGATCATGTCGCCGCCGAGCAGGATCACCCGCCCGCCGGGCGGCAACGCCCGGGCCACCCGAGTGGCGTCCTCGAAGGTGGCGAAGCCGTGCATCAACGACTTGTACTCGACCAGCACCTCCGGCAGATGGCCGCCGCCGCCGGTGCACACCAGCAGCTTGTCATAGGCGACCACTTCCTTGTGCGAGAAGGTCAGCGTCCGTCCGCGCCCGTCGATCTCGTCGACCCGGCTGTTGCGCCGGAGCGTGATGGCGAGCTCGTCGTAGAGCTGTGGGCGGACCGCCAGCAGGTCGCGCCAGTCGGTGGTGCCGCGGAAGTACCGCGGCAGGTCGAAGCGGTTGTAGAAGGGCAACCGCGACATGGTGACCAGGGTGATCCGCGCCGCCGGATCCCGTGCCCGGAGCGTCGTCACCGCTCCGTGGCCGGCGCTGCCGGCGCCGATGACGACGTAATGAAGACCCGCGCTCATGGCTCAGACATCCAGGGTGACGAATTCTTTGCGGACGATCGAAATGCAGCGCGTCGGGCAGACCTCGAAACAGGCGCCGCAGCGGATGCACTCGTTGTTGTCGATCCAGATCGCACCGACCCGGTTCCACTCGCTCGTCTCCTTCAGCGAACCGTAGGAGCCGTCGGACTGGATCTCGACGCCGTCGACCATCTTGATGCAGTTCTTCGGCGCCACGTCGATGCAGGCGCGGCAGAAGATGCAGTTGTCCGGGTCGATCTGGTAGGCGAGGTTGCACAGGTAGCAGCGCTTGGATTCCTTGCCCGCCAACGGCCCGTCGTAGCCGGTCTCGACCTCCTCGTTGCCACGCGAGCAGCGGTGCGCGATGTCGGTCACCGGCACGTGCTGACGGGCGATGAAGTCGAAGGCGCGTTCGCGCTGCGGCCCCTCGATCGGCGTGGTCTTGACCGCGCGCACCCGGCGGGTCCGCCCCATCAGCCAGCGATCGATGCCGGCCGCCACCTTGCGGGCGTGGCCGATCGCCTCGATGACGGTGGAGGCGCCGGCGACGTAGTCACCGGCGGCGAAGACACCCTCGAGCGAGGTGAGGCCGCTCGGATCGACTGCGGCGTTGTCCCAGCGATCGAGCTTCATCGGAGTGTCTAGGAAGTCGTGGACGGTGCGCTGGCCGATGGCGATCAGCAGCGTGTCGCACTCGATCTCGAACTCCGAGCCGGGGATCGGCACCG
Source organism: uncultured Alphaproteobacteria bacterium (assembly GCA_937864925.1). Lineage (GTDB taxonomy): Bacteria > Pseudomonadota > Alphaproteobacteria > Rhizobiales > Ancalomicrobiaceae > CALBKH01. The sequence goes on from CALMFH010000135.1 coordinate 20,641, forward strand.
CCTTGCGCCGGCCGTTGTCGCGCCAGCCACCGAGGCGGTTCTGGACGAAGCGCACCGCCTTCAGGTCGCCCTTCTCGTCGGTGATGAGGTCGACCGGGGTCCTGAGGCCGAGGAAGCGGATGTCCTCGCGCTTGCACTCGTGGATCTCTTCCTTGGTGACCGGTATGTATTCCTCACCCGTACGGATGTGGATGGTCACCTCCTCGCCGCCGAGGCGACGGGCGACGCGAGCGCAGTCGAGAGCGGTGAAGCCGGCGCCGACCACGGCCACGCGCTTGCCGACCTTCTTCGGCTCGCCGCGATGCATGGCGAGCAGGAAGTCGAAGCCGTATTCGGCGTTGCCGACGCGCTTGATCTTCTCTCCGAATTCGTCGTCGTCGAGCGGCAGGTCGATCGCCGCGGCGCAGCCGGTGGCGAGCAGCACCGCATCGTACTCGGCACGGAGCGTCGCGAGCGGTATCTCCCCAGGGCCGTTGCCGATGGAGACGCCCGCCTTCAATTCGACGCCGAGGCGCAACGCATTGTGCAACTCGATCTTCAGGATGTCGCGCGGCAGGCGGAATTCCGGAATGCCGTATCGCAGCATGCCGCCCGGCTCGGTCTCGCGCTCGAAGATGGTGACGTCGTGACCGAGCATGGAGAGGTCGTGCGCCGCCGCGACGCCGGCCGGACCCGCTCCGATGATCGCCACCCGCTTGCCCGAAGGGGTGTAGAGATTTTCGGTGATGCGGTGGCCGGCGTGTTTCAGGTCGGCGGCGGAGCGCTTCAGCGAGCAGATGCTCACCGGTTCGCCGTTGCCCGGCCACCCGTGGCGGCACTTCGATTCGCACGGCCGCGAACAGATGCGTCCGAGCACGCCCGGCAGCACGTTCGCCTCCCGGTTGATCTCGTAGGCGCGACCGTAGTCGCCGTCCGAGATCGCCCAGATGTAGGCCGGGATGTTGGTGCTCGCCGGACAGGCGGTCTGGCAGGGGATGTTCCGCTGCACCCAACCGATGTCACGCGGATCGTCGGAATAGAGGACTTCGGAGGACTTCTCGCCCCGCACCGTCTGCGGAACGTCGCTCATCCTGGCCGGACGCTCGTTCATGGGCCTCACCCGGACACCCGGTCGCCTCGGTGCTCGCCCGCGGCGACAGCGGCAAAAAAGCGTTTCCGATGGACCGGCCCGAGAGCGCGGCCCTGCATCGAAGCAGGCGGAACCTGCCTTCGTCTCGAGCACTATGACGGGTTCGTCACCAACTCACCAGCGCCGGCAACTGATATATTACTCGTCATTTCGTAAGGGTGTAATGTCGACTGATCGCACGCTTGGCCATGTGCCGGACGGCCGTCGGCGTGGTGCCGCGATGCCGGGGGAGGCTTGCGGATCGGCGCCGGCTCGGGCATCTGCTCGATCGTCACGATGGGTCGGGAGGACAGGGCATGACCGGCGTCGGCGGACCGGCAGGGCTGGTGTTGGCGGGCGGCAAGTCACGGCGGATGGGCGGCGGCGAGAAATCGCTGCGCGTGCTCGACGGGGTGCCGATGATCGCTCGGGTGATCGAGCGGTTGGCTCCGCAGGTCGACGCCCTCGCCATCTCCGCCAATGCCGACCCGGCGCTCTACGCCTCCCTCGGCGTCGAGGTGCTGCCCGATCTGCGACCCGGTCATGCCGGCCCGCTCGCCGGCATCGCCACCGGCCTGGACTGGGCCTCCCGTCGCGCCGGCCACAGCCATCTGGTGACGGTGGCGACCGACGCGCCGTTCCTGCCGCGAGATCTCGTCGCCCGGTTCGTCGCGGCAGCGGCGCCGGGGCGGCCGGTGCTGGCGCGTTCGGCGAGCGGCGACCACCCGATCTTCGGTCTGTGGCCGCTCGGACTGCGCGGCGATCTCGAGGCGTGGCTGGCCAGCTCGCCGACGATGAAGGTCTTCGCCTGGGTGAATCGTCTCGATCCGGTCTGGTGTGACTTCGAACCGGAGGTGGAGGGCGGCCCGGATCCGTTCTTCAACGCCAATACGCCGGAGGACCTCGCCGTGGCCGAGGCACATCTCGGGCGTGGCGTGTGAGCCGGCCGCGATGCCGTGCCGGCGACACGTACGGGAAATGGCCCCGACTACGCCAGGTCGACCGTCGGCTCAGCGCAGTTTGTGCTTGGCGAGCAGGCGGTAGGTGTTGCGCTCGGAGATGCCCAGGATCGCAGCCATGTCGGCGCGGCTGAGATCGGAGCGGCCGGCGAGCCGGGTCAGATAGACCTTCTCGATCTCCTCGAGCGTCGGCGGCGAGTCGAACTCCAAGCGGAAGGATTTCGTCTCCGGGGCGCGCGGCTCCGGGGTCAGGCCGAGTTCGCCGACGCCGATCGTCTCGCGATCGCCGGAGACCAGCACGGCGCGTTCGACGACGTTCTTGAGCTCGCGCACGTTGCCCGGCCAGTGGTAGGCGAGCAGCGCGCGCTTGGCCTCCGGACCGAGCCGCTTCGGCACGTTGCGACGGAAGGCGCGATCGGTGACGAAGCAGTCGGCGATGGTGATGATGTCGTCGCCGCGGTCGCGCAGCGGCGGCACGTCGACCACGAAGCGCGACAGACGGTAGTAGAGGTCGGCGCGGAAGGTGCCGGCCTTGACCATCTCCTGCAGGTCGCGATTGGTGGCGGCGACGAAACGGACGTCGGCGCGCAGATCCTTGGTTCCGCCGAGGCGGCGGAAGGTGCCGGTCTCCAGAATGCGGAGCAGTTTGGCCTGGATGGTCGCACTGACCTCGCCGATCTCGTCGAGGAATACGGTGCCACCGTCGGCGACCTCGACGAGGCCCTCCTTGCGCCGGTCGGCGCCGGTGAAGGAGCCGCGCTCGTGGCCGAAGAGTTCGGACTCGAACAGGTTGGCCTGCAGCGTCGAACAGTCGATGGCGACATATTTCGAGGCGGCACGCGGCGACGCGTCGTGGATGGCGCGGGCGAACAGCTCCTTGCCGACGCCGCTCTCGCCGAGGATCAGCACCGTCTGATCGGTCGGAGCCACCATGTCGACCAGACTGGTGGCGTGACGGAAGGCCGGGCTCGAGCCGATCATCCGTCCCGAAACGATCGACTGCAGCTGATCCTTCCAGAACATCCCGTCGCGCTGCAGCGACGCCCGCTCCAGCGCACGACCGATCGCCAGCTCCAACTCCTCGCCGCGTACCGGTTTGGCGAGATAGTCGGTGGCCCCGGCGCGCAGTGCCTTGACCGCGTGCTCGATCGCGCCGTAGGCGGTCAGCACCACCACCGGGCAGACCTCCCGAAGCTGCGGCACCACCGAAAGGCCGTCGGTGTCGGGCAGGCGCATGTCGAGCAGTGCCGCCGCCGGCTCCTCTTCGGTGAGGACCCGCTGGGCATCCTTCCAGCGCAGCACGCCGCGCGCGACGTAGCCCGCCTGGGTCAGTTGCCGAACCAGCAACCGATTGAGCGTGGCATCGTCCTCGATCACCAGCACCATCTTGCGATGGTCCGGCTTCGGTGACGCCGATTCGGGGTCAGTCGGCCTGTCGATGATCTGCATCCGGTAGTCTCAGAGTGAAACGAGATCCCTGCCCGACCGTGCTGGTGACGGTGAGCGTCCCCCCGGCACGGCGGACGATGTTGCGACAGATCGCCAGTCCGAGCCCGGTGCCGCGCACACCGTCGGCGCGCCGGCTCCAGAACGGCATGAAGATGCGGTCGATGTCTTCGGGGCCGATACCGACACCGGTGTCCGTCACTTCGACCACCACCCGGTCGTCGTCGCGGGAGGCGGCGATGTCGAGAACGCCACCGTCCGGCATGGCGTGCAGCGCGTTCTGCGCCAGATTGATCACCACCATCCGGATCTCGCTGTCCGACCCGATGATCCGCAGTCGATCGCCGAGATGGAGGTCGATTCGCACCTTGCGGCTCTCCGCCTCGTAGCCGAGAAGCGCGGCGACGTCGCGGATGACGTCGTCCATCACCACCAGATCGAGATGCGAACTCGTCGGGGTCGACAGCTTCAACAGCGACGAGGCGATGCCGACGCAGCGCTCGATCTCCGGCTCGATCAGGCGCAAGGCCCCCGCCGCCTCGGCGCTGTCGCCGTGCTCGATGTCGCTCAGCGCCGCCCGGAGGCCGAGGCCGATCGAGGCGAGCGGATTGCGGATCTCGTGCGCCACGCCGGTGGCCAGCTGCTCGATCTCGGAGAGCTTCTGCTCGTGGGAGATCTGTGCCATCGCCTCGAGATCCCGGATCGCCTCGACCACGACACGGCGGGCACCGTCGTGATCGGCGAGCGTCAACGCCGCGGCCGCCACTTCCACGGCGATCTCGTCGTTTTCACCGAACACGTGGCGGTCGTGGAACTTGATGCTGGCGCCGGGTTCGAGAAGCTCGGCCACCGGGCAGGTGACGAGCGTCGGAACACAGGGTTCGCCCCGTCCGTGGCTGAGGGCGTAACAGGGCTGGCCGACCACTTCGCCCGGCGAGCGGCCGGACTGGGCGCAATAGGCGCGATTGGCGCGGATCACCCGGAAGTCCTGGTCGATCACCCGGATGCCGTCGGGCACCGCATCGAGCACCGCCTGGAGGAAATCCTCGCGTTCCTGGACCACGGCGAGCGAATTGACCAGACGATCCGCCATGCGGTCGAAACTGCGCCCGAGATCACCGATCTCGTCGGATCCGGTGTCACCGACGCGCGCGCCGAGGTCGCCCGCCTCGAGCGCCCGCGCCACCCCCGCCAGACGCGATACCGGTGCGGTCACGCTGCGCCGCAGCATCATCCAGGTGAGGAACACCAACGACAACAGCACGACACCGCCGGAGCCGGCGAACAGCGCCGCGCTACGCGCCGCCTCGCGCCGCAATCCGTCGGCGGCGTGATCGACGACGAGAATGCCGTTGATCGGATGCTCGACCACCGGTCCGTGGCATTGGGTACACACGGTCTGGTTCGGCACCGGCTTGACCGACCGCAGGATCTCCCGCGCGCCCTCCTGCATGAAGGCGGCGCCGCCCGCCACTCCGCCGGTCTCGGTGCGACAGTCCGGACACAGGCTCCGCGTCGCCAGATCGAAACGTGTTCCGAGGCGGTCGTGACGCGAGGAGAAACGCACCTCGCCCTTGGGATCGAGGATCATCACCGTGACGATGTCGGACAGACCGCCGAGTCGGTCGACGATTTCGCGCAGTCCCTCGATGTCGCGCTTCAGCATCGCGTTCTCGAGGCTGGCCTTGAGCAGCTCGCCGACCTTCTCGGCCGCCTGAGTTCGCTCGTGCTGGAGGCTGGAGCGGTAGAGTACGACGAAGCCGCCGAGGAAGACCGCCGATACGATGACGAGTTGCGCCACCAGCGTCACCGCAAGTCGCGCCGCCAGACCGTTCCGCAACGTCGCCCCCAGGCGTCCGATCATCGGCCGGTCCTCCCGGTCGCGACACCCCTTCGGTGACGGCCCAGGAGCGCCACCCGCTCGTCGAACCGCGACGTCGAGCCGGACCACGGCTCTCTCTCGCCGAGGCTCGCGCGCCGGCGTCCGCAGGAACCGAGGGCTGGTCCGCTTCCTATGACGACCTCCTCCGGGGCTTCACCGATCGTGGGCCGGTTCACAGGGTCGGCCCCGTTCCCGGCACGAACGCACTCGCCGAGGCACAGGTCTCGGCCACCGCCGCCTGCCGACGACGCTCCTTCTCCGCCTCGATGGTCTCGAACGCCACGCGTTCGCACCCCGGCACCCGGCCGAGACGGTCACGCAACGCCTCGAGATGAGCGTCGGTGAGACCGACGACCGCCGCCCAATATGGTGTCCAACACCGCTTCATCACGCCGTCGGCGAAAGACCCGTACCAGCGCATGATATGGCGATCGAGAAAGCGTGCTGCGTCGATCAACGCGGCCGGACTCTCGACCGCCGCCAAGAGATGGGCGACGAACTCGAGTTGCACCACCAGATGATCGTCCGGTCGCTCGCGCCAGTTCGGCGTTTCGAGCCCCCAGTGACGATACCAGTCGCGCACCTCGAACATCGGTTGCTGCGACGTCAGCCCTTCGGGATCGATCCAGGGACTCTCCGACGGGCTGACCCGATGGGTATGGTTCAGGTAGATGGCGGCGTAGTCCGCCGCCAACTCCTCGAGACCGGCACGATCGGTCGACGTCGTCTCCTCGGCGATCGCCGCGGCGAAGAATTCCGACGCCGCCCGGCCCCGCTCGCCGTCGAGCTTCAGCGTGAGCATGCGCTCGACACCGCTCGCACGCAAGGAGCCGATCAGCTCCGCCGTCGGCTCCCGGTCCTGGAGCAGGGCGAGGATCCGCAGATCTTCCGCGAGTCCTCGCCGCTCTCCATCACTCAACCCTGCCGCCGTGGCGGCGTCTTCGCTCATTCGACCACACCCTTCGAATGCGGCACGAAGACGATCGACGGCTTGGTCAGCTCCGGATCCGACATCGTCTTCACCTGCCGCACCACCTTGTCGGCGGGTCCCCGCGCTTTCGTTTCGTAGGACCCGTCGGCGATCTTGTCGATGGGTCCGACATCGAGAACGCGCATCATACACGCCATCACGCAATAGGGCTTGCGTCCGGCTTCGATCTCGTCGACGCACATGTTGCACTTGGCGACGACGTTGCGCTCCGGGATGAACTGCGGCGCCCCGAACGGACACGCCGCCTCACACCGCCGGCAACCGATGCAGAGCGTCGAGTCGATGTCGACGATGCCGTCGGCCTTGCGCTTGAAGATCGCTCCCGTCGGGCAGGTGGGAAGACATGCCGGCTCCGCACAGTGGTTGCACGACATGTTGACCTTGTAGGCGAAGACCTCAGGGAAGGTCCCGCCCTCAACGTACGCTACCCGACGGAAGCGTGGCCCGGGAGGCAGGCCGTTCTTGTCCTTGCAGGCGATCTCGCAGGCGCGACATCCGATGCAGTCGACGTTGTTGTGGATGAAGCCGAGCTGCACGTCCGGCACCACCGGCGTGTAGTGTTCGCGCTTCTTCTTGGCGGCCGCGTCTTTGATGGCCTGCTTCGTCTGTTGATCCATGTCCCCCTCCCGTCACTGGTCGCGGCGGAAGACGGAGCTGCGCGAAACCGCGAGCCTGTCCCAACCGGGTTTGTGGATGAGATCCGTCTTGCGGATGCTGCAGAGCACGGTGTTGTAGGCGAAGGCACCCGCCGGGCTCGGCGCGTCGAGCGTCAGGAAGTCCGGATTGCCGGCCCGATCGACGCCCTTGTCGTCGAGATCCATCCAGGCACCCTCGTGCAGCACCAGCACGCCGGGCATGCAGCGTTCGGTCACGTAGGCGGGGACGACGCACTTGCCGCGGGCGTTGTAGACCTCGACCGTGTCGCCGGTCTTGATCCCCAACTTCTTGGCGTCGGAGGCGTTGATCGTCACCTCCTGCTCGTAGGTCTCGCGCAACCACGGGATGTTGTGGAAGATCGAGTGCGTCCGCCAGCGCGGATGCGGGCTGATCAGATGGAACGGGTGTTCCTTGGTCTTGGGCGAGTTGAGGCTCTCCCAGGGCTCGATCCACTTGGGGATCGCGGGAATCTCCTCGCCGTACTGGGTCTTCTTCCAATCGGTGATCTTGGCGAGCGTGGTCGAGAAGATCTCGATCTTGCCCGAGGGCGTGGCAAACGGCACGCCCTTCTCGATCTGATCGCGGAAGGCGACCTGCGGCTTGTCGAAGACGAACTTGTAGACGCCGCGCTTCTTGAACTCGTCCCAGCCCATGGTGACACCCTGGTGGTGCATCACCTTGCCCTCCCACCATTCGCGCAGGTAGGCCTCGTCGACGGCGGTGTCGTCGAAGAAGTAGGCGCGGGTGGCCTTCGGGTTGTAGGCCGGGCCGAAGCCGAGGCGATAGGCGAGTTCGGTGAAGACCTGGAAGTCGGTCTTCGATTCACCGAGCGGCTCGATCACCTTGGGACGGTGGATGTAATAGTGGCCCTTGTACCAGGGCAGCGCCACGTCGTGCCGCTCGAAGTGAGTGGCGATCGGCAGCAGCACGTCGGCCCAGATGCCCGACGGGGTGATGGTCGAGTCCATACACACCACCAGTTCGAGCTTCTTGATCGCCTCGAGCTCCTTGTTGATGTTGGTCAGCTGGTTCAACCAGTCCGAACCCTGCCAGAAGATCGCCTTGATGTTGGGGACGACGCCGTCGAGGTTGTCACCACGCGGCCACAGACCCACCTCTTCGCGCTTGACGTTCGGATAGTTGAGCACGATGTGGGCCCAGCGGTCCGACTTGATCGAGGCGTACCAGACGTTGGAGAACTGGTCGTAGGGGTAGGCGACGCCCTCGGCGTGCCACGCCTTGCCGACGCCCTCGGCGCAGCCGCCGAGAATGCCGATGTTGCCGGTCATCGCCTGCAACGCCGCGGCCATGCGGTTGTACTGTTCGCCGTAGGCATTGCGGCCAGGCGACCAGGACGCCTTCAGCGCCGCGGGCTTGGTCCCCGCGTACATCCGCGCCAACTTGATGATGTCCTCGGCCTTCACGCCGCAGATCTTCTCGGCCCACTGCGGGGTCTTCGGCGTCTTGTCGTACTTGC
>CALMFH010000136.1 GCA_937864925.1 uncultured Alphaproteobacteria bacterium
CATCTGCACGCCCAGTCGGCCGACATCGCGCAGGGCGTCGACGCCGCCGGCAACAAGGACGAGGGCGCCGGCGATCAGGGCATCATGTTCGGCTATGCCTGCCGCGAGACGCCGGAACTGATGCCGGCACCGATCTACTACGCCCACAAGATCCTCGAGGATCTCGCCATTGCCCGTAAATCGGGCAAGGGTCCGGCCGCCGTCCTCGGCCCCGACGCCAAGAGCCAGGTCACCGTCGCCTACGAGAACGGCAAGGCGGTGCGCGCCCAGCAGATCGTGCTCTCGACCCAGCATCTCGACGAGACGCTGTCGTCGACCGACATCCGCACCATCGTCGAACCCTTCATCCGCGCCACCCTGCCCGATGGCTGGGTCGACGCCGACACCATCTGGCACGTCAACCCGACCGGCAAGTTCGTCATCGGCGGCCCCGACGGCGACTGCGGCCTCACCGGTCGCAAGATCATCGTCGACACCTACGGTGGCGCCGCGCCGCACGGCGGTGGTGCCTTCTCCGGCAAGGACCCGACCAAGGTCGACCGCTCGGCCGCCTATGCGGCGCGCTACCTCGCCAAGAACGTGGTCGCCGCCGGCCTCGCCGAGCGCTGCACCATCCAGCTCGCCTATGCCATCGGCGTCTCCCAGCCGCTCGCCGTCTACTGCGACCTGCACGGCACCGGCACCGTCGACGAGGCCAAGATCGAGAAAGCGGCCCGTGAGGTGATGAACCTGTCGCCCCGCGGCATCCGCGAACATCTCGGCCTCCTCGCTCCGATCTACGCCCGCACCTCGGCCTACGGCCACTTCGGCCGTCACGCCCAGACCGACGGCGGCTTCTCCTGGGAGAAGACCGATCTCGTCGCCGCGCTGAAGACCGCCGTCGGCGTCTGACACCCGCGGTCGTGAATTTCTCGGGGCGCACGCGGGGCTCTCGCGTGCGCCTCGTGCTTTCGAGGGACCTCCATGTCGCCGTCGGACGACACCACCGCTCACGCCGCCGCCGGATCCGGCGAAGAGACGCGCACCCACGCCTTCTACGGCCGCCGCAAGGGCAAGCCGCTGCGCGTCGGTCAGGCCACGGCGATCGCCGACCTCCTGCCCCGCCTCGCCGTCGACGTGACGAAGGCGCCGATCGAACCGCGGGCGTTGTTCGCGGCTCCGGTCGACGACGTCTGGGTGGAGAGCGGCTTCGGCGGCGGCGAGCACCTGATCGAGACGGCGACGGCGAACCCGGGCCTCGGCTTCATCGGCGCCGAACCTTTCGTCAACGGCATGGCCAAGGCGCTGGTGGCGATCCACGAGGCCGAGCTCGAATCGCGGATCCGTCTCCACCACGCCGATTCGGTCCTGCTCCTCGACGCCCTCGCCCCCGCTTCGATCGGGCGTTTCTTTCTGCTCTATCCCGACCCCTGGCCGAAGAAGCGCCACTGGAAGCGTCGTTTCGTCGACAAGGACAACCTCGACCGCGTCGCCAGGGTGCTGCGATCCGGCGGCGAGTTCCGCTTCGCCTCCGATTGGGCGCCTTACGTCGACTGGACGCTGAAGCGGGTGCTGGAGCATCCCGCTTTCGAATGGACGGCCCGCACCGCCGACGACTGGCGCAAGCCCTGGGCCGGTTGGCCCGGCACGCGCTACGAGGAAAAGGCGATCCGCGAGGGCAGAACGCCGGCCTATCTGGTGTTCCGCCGGGTGTGAGGCGGAGAAATCCGCCGGGAGGCTTGCCTTTCCCCCCGGACCTGCCTTATAAGCCCGTCCCAAGCACGAAATTCTCAGATCGTCCTCGTGACGAAACGAGAGTGGGCCCCCACCGGGACCCGCTCTTTCGGTGTTGGCCTCCCGCCCGCCCGACGTTTCCACCGGACGACCGACCACCGGGACGAACCACACTGACCACGCGCCACGAACCTCGCCTGATCTCCGAGACCGGTCTCGACGCCCGCATCGCGGCGCTCGCCGAACCGGTGATCGAGGATCTCGGCTTTCGTCTCGTCCGCGTGAAGTGTTCCGGTCGCAACGGCTTCACCGTACAGGTCATGGCCGAACGCCCCGACGGCATCATCGGCGTCGACGACTGCGAGAAGATCAGCCGCAATCTCGCCCCCGTCATCGACGCCGAAGACCCGGTCGATCGCGCCTATCATCTCGAGGTGTCGTCGCCCGGCATCGATCGGCCGCTGGTACGCCGCTCCGACTTCGAACGCTGGGCCGGACACGTCGCCAAGATCGAGCTCGAGCAGAGCCACGACGGCCGGCGGCGCTTCCGCGGCACCCTGCTCGGTGTCCGCGACGGCGACTTCGGGGTGAAGCTCGACGGCGTCGCCGAGGGCGAAGCCGACACGGTGTGGCTGCCGCTGGACCTCCTCGCCGAGGCTCGGCTGGTGCTCACCGACGATCTCATCGCCGCCTCGTTGAAGGCGGCCAAGCGACAAGCCCGTACGGATCTCGAAGAGGTCGAGGATCCGGCGGTCCACTGATTCGGTTTCCGGTTCGCGAAGCGATCGGCCGGAAACCGTGTGAGAAGGACGTCACGAGCCCGAACACGAGGTCGGGCCGCGAGGGAGAAGACGATGGCAGTCAGCGCCAACAGACTGGAACTCCTCCAGATCGCCGATGCGGTCGCCCGCGAGAAGGTGATCGATCGCCGGATCGTGCTCGCCGCGATGGAGGACGCCATCCAGAAGGCCGCGCGCTCGCGCTACGGCTCCGAGACCGAGGTCCGCGCCGAGATCAACCCGAAGACCGGCGAGATCAAGCTGCAGCGCCTGCTCGAGGTGGTCGACGTCTTCGAGAACCCGGCGACCCAGATCCTGCTCACCGACGCCCGGCTGCGCAATCCCGACGCCGACGTCGGCGACTTCATCGGCGAGCCGCTGCCGCCCATGGACTTCGGCCGCATCGCCGCCCAGTCGGCCAAGCAGGTCATCGTCCAGAAGGTGCGCGAGGCCGAACGCGATCGTCAGTTCGACGAGTTCAAGGACCGCATCGGCGAGATCGTCAACGGCACCGTCAAGCGCATCGAATACGGCAACGTCATCGTCGACCTCGGCCGTGGCGAGGCGATCATCCGCCGCGACGAGCTGATCCCGCGCGAGGCCTTCCGCAACGGCGACCGCGTCCGCGCCTACGTCTACGACGTCCGCCGCGAACAGCGCGGGCCGCAGATCTTCCTCTCCCGCACCCATCC
>CALMFH010000137.1 GCA_937864925.1 uncultured Alphaproteobacteria bacterium
GAGGTACACCCATGAGCCGTCAGTCCTACGAGATCGAGGCCACGGTGCGTGAACGGGTCGGCAAGGGGGCCGCTCGTGCGCTGCGTCGTGAGGCCCTCGTGCCCGCCGTCATCTACGGCGACAAGAAGCCCCCCCTGGCGATCGCGCTTCCCTTCAAGGAAGCCGACAAGCGCCTGCGCGCCGGTGGCTTCCTGACCACGGTCGCCACCGTCGTCGTCGGTGGCGAGAAGATCCGCGTGATCCCCAAGGATTACCACATGCACGCGGTCAAGGACACGCTGACCCACGTCGACTTCCTGCGCATCTCCGACGAGACCATCGTCACCGTCTTCGTGCCGGTGCATGCGATCAACCAGGAGAAATCGGCCGGTCTGAAGCGCGGAGGCGCGCTTTCCATCGTCCATCACGAGATCGAGTGCCAGTGCCGCGCCGATTCGATCCCGGAGTCGATCGACGTCGACGTCTCGTCGCTCAACATCGGCGGCTCGGTCCACATCGAGGACGTGAAGCTCCCGTCCGGCGTCAAGCCGGTGATCCACGAGAAGAACTACACCGTTCTCTCGATCACCGCTCCGGTCGGCTTCTCCGAGACCGCCGAGACCGCGGCTCCGGCCTCGGCCTGAGCGGTGTCCTGACCGGAGGCGTCGATGCTGCTCTTCGTGGGGCTCGGCAATCCCGGTCCGGACTACGCCCTCAACCGGCACAACATCGGATTCATGGCGGTGGACGTGATCGTCCGCCGCCATTCCTTTTCGCCCTGGCGAGCGAAGTTCCACGGTGAAGTGTGCGAAGGCACCATCGCCGGGGAGAAGGTCGTGGCGCTGAAGCCGATGACCTACATGAACGACAGCGGCCGCTCCGTCGCCGCCTGCGCCGCCTTCTACAAGATCGAACCGAAGGACTTCGTCGTCTTCCACGACGAACTCGATCTCGATCCCGGCCGTCTCAAGATCAAGATCGGCGGCGGCCACGCCGGCCACAACGGCCTGCGCTCGATCCAGGCCCACCTCGGCCCCGACTTCCGCCGGGTACGCCTCGGCATCGGCCATCCCGGCGCCAAGGAGCGCGTCACCGGATGGGTGCTCGGCAACTTCGCCAAGGTCGATCGCGACTGGCTGGTGCCGCTGCTCGACGACATCGCCGAGGCGGCGCCGAAGTTGGTCGAGCGTGACGACGTCGGTTTCATGAATCTGGTCTCGGGCGTGAAGCCGCAAGACCGACCCCGTCCCGAATCGCCGCGCCCCCCCGCCCCGCCGCCGCAGTCCGGCCCGACCGAGACCGCCAAGAACGCCATGGCCGAGACGCTCAGGCGCCTCCTCGCGGCGCGCAAGCGCTGAGATCGCCTCGCCGGCGAGGGGTCGGCGGAGGTTCCCCCGTCGCGCTCCTTGTAAAGCCCGGCGCTCGCCATTATTCTGGTGCGATCGGACTTGGCCGGACTTCGGGCTCTTTCGCCCGGAGATCCTTCCGGGCCGCTCCCAGATCTCTCCAAATTCGACTGCCCCGAGCGACCGCACGTTGCGGACGCTCGATGATCCACGAGCGACGAAGGAAAATACCCATGCCCATCGGCACCGTCAAATTCTTCAATGAAACCAAGGGATACGGCTTCATTCAGCCGGAGGACGGCAGCAGGGACGTGTTCGTTCACATCTCCGCCGTCGAGCGCTCCGGCATGCGCACCCTGTCGGAAGGCCAGAAGGTCTCCTTCGAGATCGAGACCGACCGCCGCTCCGGCAAGGCGGCCGCCGCCAATCTCGCCGCCGTCTGACGAGAAACGCGATTTCGAGCCGGATTCTCGGGGTCTTCCCGGTTTCCGGCTCGACGCATTTCGGCTATATGGCCTGCAACCGAACGGAAGTCGCGAAACGGATTCGTCTGATGGCCAAGGAAGAACTCATCCAATTCGAGGGTCTGGTGCTCGAGATCCTGCCGGACGCACGTTTCCGCGTCCGTCTCGAGAACGGCCACGAGATCATCGCCTACACTGCCGGAAAGATGAAGAAGAACCGCATCAAGACGCTCGCCGGCGACCGCGTCACCGTCGAGATGTCGCCTTACGACCTCGAGAAGGGTCGGCTGGTCTTCCGTCATCGCGAGGTGCGTCCCGACGGCGCGCCGCCGCCGCCGCGTCCGGGTGGTGGCCAGTTCCGCCGCCGCTGATCCATCGACGTCCGTATCGGTCGAGCGCCCCCGGCGGAGATCCCGCGCGGGGGCTTCGACGTGAAGAGGTGAGCATCCCATGGGCTTCAAATGCGGCATCGTCGGCCTGCCCAACGTCGGCAAGTCTACGCTCTTCAACGCGCTGACCCGCACGGCCGCCGCCCAGGCGGCCAACTACCCCTTCTGCACCATCGAGCCGAACACCGGCGAGGTGGGCGTGCCCGATCCGCGCCTGACCAAGATCGCGGCGATCGGCAAGTCGGCACAGATCGTGCCGACCCGCATCACCTTCGTCGACATCGCCGGTCTGGTGCGCGGCGCCTCCAAGGGCGAGGGCCTCGGCAACCAGTTCCTCGCCAACATCCGCGAGGTCGACGCCGTCGTCCACGTGCTGCGGTGCTTCGAGGACGGCGACGTCACCCACGTCGAGGGCCGGGTCGATCCGGTGGCCGACGCCGAGACGGTCGAGACCGAGCTGATGCTCTCCGATCTCGACAGCCTGGAGCGTCGCGTCGTCGCCACCCGCAAGAAGACGGCGGGCGGCGATCGCGATTCGAAGCACGTGCTGCCGATCATGGAGAAGGCGCTGGAGCTCTTGCAGAACGGCAAGCCGGTCCGCATGCTCGAGGTCTCCCACGAGGATCGGCCGCTGCTCGACGGCCTGATGCTGCTCACCTCCAAGCCGGTGCTCTACGTCTGCAACGTCGAGGAGGCCTCGGCCGCCTCCGGCAATGCGCACTCGGCCGCCGTCGAGGCGATGGCGAAGGCGCAGGGTGCGAAGTCGGTGGTGATCTCGGCGGCGATCGAGGCCGAGGTCGCCCAGCTCTCCGACGAGGAGGAGATGGAGTTCCTGGAGGGCATGGGCCTGCACGAGCCCGGTCTCGACCGGTTGATCCGCGCCGGCTACGAGCTTCTCGGCCTGATCACCTACTTCACGGTCGGTCCGAAGGAGGCCCGTGCCTGGACCATCGTCAGGGGCACCAGGGCCCCGGGCGCGGCCGGCGTCATCCACTCCGACTTCGAGCGCGGCTTCATCCGCGCCCAGACCATCGGCTACGACGACTACGTCACGCTCGGCGGCGAGGCCGCCTGCAAGGAGGCCGGCAAGGCACGCGACGAAGGCAAGGAATATGTCGTCCAGGACGGCGACATCATGCTCTTCAAGTTCAACGCCTGACGAGACGAGGCCCGCCCCACCGGCGGGTCTCTTCGCATCGCGCCCCGCTCTCGCTACGGGATCGGGTCCTTCGGGCCGCCGCCGACGACGCGGCCGTGCAGGCGCAGGGTGGCGATCAGCCCCTCGGCGAAGAGGCGCACCCCGAGGAAGAGCAGCAGCGCCGAGATCAGAGCGAAGCTGATGACGAAGAGCCCGGCCCACGGTACCTGGACCAGCAGCACCAACCCCACGAGAAAGCCGCTCAGCCCCCACAGCAGAGCCAGCGCCGATCCGATCAGGTAGAAGGGGCGCAGGAGCCGCGGAGCGAGGAAGGCGTCGAGGGTGAGGAGTTGGTCGTACATGGGGCCGAATCCCGTCGAAGCGCAGCGGATGTCGTCGATCATTCGGCTGATCGACGGTTTTCGTCACGTGAATTTCTCATGCCTCCGATGCGCCTGAGAAAACCGCGTCTCTTGGACGCCCGGACGCGCGAGCGCCCTCGGGCGTCGGTATGAAATGATCGCCACCATGGCACGATCGGAGGTATCCGTGAGCGAGGCACCCCTGAGACGGTTCGAAGATTTCGAGGTCGGCGAGGAGATCGACCTCGGTCACCGCACCGTCGATCACGACGAGATCGTCCGCTTCGCCGCGAAGTGGGATCCCCAGCCGATGCATCTCGACGAGGCGGCCGGCCGCGCCTCGCTCGGCGGCGGACTCATCGCCTCGGGCTGGCACACCGCCGCGCTGTTCATGCGCATGGCCTGCGACACCGTGCTGCTCCGTTCCGCCTCGCTCGGCTCGCCGGGAATCGAGCGACTGGTCTGGAAGGCGCCGTTGCGGCCGGGCGACACCCTGTCGGCACGGATGCGGATCACCGACGCCCGCGCCTCGGCGAGCCGGCCGGATCTCGGTTTCCTCGGCTGCGACGTGGTGATGACCAACCAGCGCGGCGAGGTGGTGGTGACGATGACGACGACCCTGATGATGGGGCGGGGACGGACCGCATGAAACACCTCGAAGATTTCCACCCCGGCGACACCGTCGACCTCGGCGCCTGGACCTTCACCGCCGACGAGATCGTCGACTTCGCCCGCGACTTCGATCCGCAGGCCTTCCACCTCGACGAAGCGGCGGGCAAGGCCTCGCTCTTCGGCGGGCTGGCGGCCTCGGGCTGGCACGTGGCGAGCGCCTGGATGCGGCTGTGGGTCGACCATCAGAGCCGCGAGATTGCCGAGGCGCTGGCGCGCGGCGAGGAACCGCCGGCCGCCGGCCCCTCCCCCGGTTTCGACGACATGCGGTGGACGAAGCCGGTGCTCGCCGACGACACCATCACCTATCGCACCACCGTGATCGGCGGCCGTGCCTCGAAGAGCCGGCCGGGCTGGGGCATCCTCGATTCGCTCAACGAGGGCTTCGACGCCACCGGCCGCCGCGTCTTCCACTTCACCGGCCACGTCTTCATGCCGACACGGCCCGAGGGCTGACGCCGGTCGTCACCCCGGGATCCGCACCACCGCCCTGAGGCCCCCCATCGGTGCGCTGTCGAGGGTGATGTCGCCGCCGTGGCCGCGGGCGATGTCGCGGGCGATGGCGAGGCCGAGGCCGGTGCCGCCCTCGTCCTGGTTGCGCGCCTCGTCGAGCCGGTAGAACGGGCGGAAGACGTTGGCGCGCTCCTCTTCCGGCACGCCGGGCCCGTCGTCGTCGACGGTGACGAAGAGATAACCCTCGGCGTGACGACCGGAGAGCGCCACGTGCTCGCCGTGGCGGCAGGCGTTGCCGACCAGATTGCCGATCATGCGCTTGAACGCGTTGGGGCGGACCGTGAGCATCGGATCGCCGTCGAAACCGAGCTTCACCTCGAAGCCGGCGCGCTCCGCCTCGGACTGGATCGAACGCAGGATCTCGCCGACGTCGCTCGCCACCGCCTCCTCGTCGCCCTCGCCGCGGGCGAAGGCGAGATAGGCCTCGAGCATCACCTGCATCTCGTCGACGTCGGCCTCGAGCGCCTCGATCTCGGCGCCGGGCGGCAGCAGGGCGAGCTGAAGGCGGAAGCGGGTGAGCACGGTCCTGAGATCGTGGCTGACCCCGGCGAGCATGGCGGTGCGCTGCTCGATCTGGCGCTCGATGCGCCGCCGCATCACCGCGAAGGCCTCGCCGGCGCGGCGCACTTCGCGGGCCCCGGTCGGCTTGAACTCGCCGACCGGCCGTCCCTTGCCGAAGCTCTCGGCGGCGTCGGCGAGCCGCTGGATCGGCCGGATCTGGTTGCGCAGGAACAGGATGGCGATGAAGAGCAGCACCAGCGACGCCGACACCATCCACACCAGGAAGATGTGCGAGTTCGAGGCATAGGCCTGCGACCGGCGGGCGATGACCCGGAGCACGTCGGTGCCCATGTCGACGCGGATCTCGACCAGATCGGAATTGCCGACGGTGTCGATCCAGAACGGGCGATGGATGCGGGCGACGATCTCGTCGGAGATCGCACTGTCGAGCAGCGAGAAGAACGGTTTCGGCCCCGGCGGCGGCAGTTCCTCGCCCTTGAGCAGCGACACCGAGATGCCGAGGTCGCGCCGGGCGATACGGGTGATGGTGTCCCAGTCGGGATCCTGCGGATAGGTCTCGACCACCGCGATCACCGCGGCGATGTCGCGGGTCAGCGCCTCCGACAGGCGGCGGGTGACGAGATCCCAGTGGCGTTCCATGAACACGTAGGCGACCACCGACTGCAGGATGATCATCGGCAGCACGACGATCAGCAACGAACGGCCGTAGAGGCCTTTCGGCATCCGCTCGGCGATGGCGCGGGCGAAGCGCCGCCAGGCGAGCCGAACCCGGATCAACGGCTCGTTGCGCAACGCCCACAGCGAGGGGCGCGGTCGTGGCGAGGTGTCGTTCATCCCACCGCCTGATCGGTCTTCAGCCGATACCCCTGCCCCCGCACGGTGACGAGGTGGATCGGATTGGCGGGATCCGCCTCGATCTTGCGACGCAGGCGGTTGATCTGGACGTCGGCGGTGCGGTCGCCGAGCGCGCTCTCGCCCTGAACGATCTCGTGGCGCGGGATGGTCTCGCCCGGCCGCTCCGCGAACATGCGCATCAGCCTGAGCTCGCTGTCGGTGAGGCGCACCACCTCGTCGTCGCGCCTCAGTTCGTCGCGCTCGCCGTTCCACACGAAGCCGCCGAAGCGGATCTCGCTCGCCTTGGCCTTGGGCTGGAGCGGACCTCCGCGCTTGAGGATGTTGCCGATCCTGAGCAGCAACTCGCGCGGATCGAAGGGCTTGGCGAGGTAGTCGTCGGCACCGATCTCCAGGCCCCGGATGCGGCTCTCGGTCTCGGCGCGGGCGGTGAGCATGAGGATGGGGACGTGCGAGGTGCGGCGCAGGTCGGCGGCGAAGTCCATGCCGCTTTCTCCCGGCATCATCACGTCGAGCACCAGGAGGTCGAAGTCGATCACCGCCACCTTCTTGCGCGCCTCCGCCGCCGAGGCGGCGATGGTGACGCGGAAGCCGTTCTCGACGAGAAAGCGCGAGATCAGAGTGCGGATACGGCTGTCGTCGTCGACGACGAGCAGATGCGGCGCCTCGTCGGACGGAACGGGGGCGGGAGCCTCGGTCATGGCGTCTCCGGCGGCAGCGGACGGTTGGTGTAGCGGCTGACCCGCGGCCGCTCGTCGGCGTCGATCATCAGGCGCAGGAAGTCGCGGGCGCGCTTCGCTCCGTCCGGACCGAGAGCCTGGAAGGCTGCGGCGATGCGCCCGATCTGCGGCAGCGCCAGCGAACGGGCGAGCGCCCGCCCTGTCGGCGTGGTGTGGAGCAGGCGCTGACGGCGATCGACAGAACCGGGCCGGCTCTCGATGTGGCCGCTCTCGACCAGATCCTTGAGCACCCGGGCGAGCGACTGCTTGGTGATCTTGAGGATGTCGAGCAGTTCGGCGACCGACAGGCCGGGATTGCGGTCGACGAAATGCAGCACTCGATGATGGGCGCGACCGAAGCCGTATTTCGCCAGGATCGCGTCGGGATCGGAGACGAAGTCGCGATAGGCGAAGAAGAACAGTTCGAGCATTTCGAGGAAGGCGGCCTGCGGCATCTCCTGCGGTGCCGTCGCAGGGCGGCGCAGAGCTGCGGGCGGTTTGTCGCGCAAGATGGGGTCGGCCATGTCGGCGTGTCGATCCGTTCCGGGTCTCGCGATCTTCCGACGAGACCGGGCGGAGAATACCGAGGGACACGCCGCAACGCAAAAACCATCGTCGCGCCGGAGCCCGGTGGCGAAGCCGCCGGGCGCGCCGAGCGTTCCGTTCACATGTAGAGCTTCTCCTTGTCGAGGCCGCTGTAGAGGCCGGCGACCTCTTCGGCATAACCGTTGTAGAGCAGCGTCGGCACGCGCGCGTCGTCACCGATCCGCCGTTCGCTCGCCTGGCTCCAGCGGCGGTGGCCGACGGCGGGATTGACGTTGGCCCAGAAGCCGTACTCGCTCGGCCCCAGCTCCTGCCAGAAGGTCACCGGCCGCTTCGCCGTGAAGGTGAAGCGGACGAGCGACTTCGCCGACTTGAACCCGTATTTCCACGGCACCACCAGCCGGATCGGCG
>CALMFH010000138.1 GCA_937864925.1 uncultured Alphaproteobacteria bacterium
TCGGCCTGATGTTGGGTGTCGGCCATGTTCTGCGCCAGCTCACGCTGGAACGTCGCCATGCTCCACGACACCAGCCGCTCGGCGAAGGCGACGTCCCGCGCTTCGATCCGGGCGACCGCGACGGTGGTCGGGTGGCGCCCGACGGCGACGATGGTGGCGACGCGCCGGATCATTTCGGCCGACCGCACCCAGATCTCGTAGAGCGGGTCGTCGTCGGCGAGCCGCATCTTCTCTTCCTGCCGGTCGCGGGCCGCGCGGAGCATGGCTTCGGCCTCGTCCGTGGCGCCGAGCACATGCATTTCCGGGCAGGCACCGCGCCCCATCCACAGCACCGACTGCGGCAGGTTGCCCTTGCGGTCGTCGTCGAACGCCATGATCGACTTGGCCTTCTCGACGATGGACTCCGGCACGACGTCGGACGGCATGACGTCGTCGCGCCAATCGACCCGTTCGAACCGGGGGAGGACGAGGAAGCGGTTGAAGAAGCCGTTGGAGATGTTCTTCGACTTCATCTGCTCGCGGAACGCCGTGTGGGTCGTCGCTCCGACGATCGACACCCATGGGCGAACGATCGGGTCGTCGTTGCGCATCGTCGTCGTGTCCGGCCGGAATTGCCCGGTCGAGCGTCCCCACAGCGTGCAATAGGCCTCCAGCATCGCGCTCTCGGCGTTGCTGGATCGAGTGTTGTTGAGCTTGCGCAGCACGGCGGAGATTTCATCGATGATGTGGACCTGCGCCGGCCTGTCGCCGAGGTGGACACCGATCGAGGCCGAGGACGAGAACGCCCCCTTGCACATGCCATGGCGACCGGCGGCTTCCAGGATCTGCGCCACGGCCTCTTGCGGTCGGTCCTTGCCGCCGCCGGTGCCGGCGATCATCAGCGTGTAGAGGTGCGTCCCGGTTCTCGGCGTGCCGGAATAGACCTGCCGGGCGACCAGCGCCCCGACCGTCACCAGCGCGGCGGCCGTCGCGAAGAGCCGGATGGGGCGAGCCGAGGTCGCCATGATCCAATCGGCGATTTCCTCGACCAGCCCGCCTGGGTGAAGCTCGTCGTCGGGGAACTCCTCGTGCCGGTCGTCTTCGCCATCGTCTGGGGCAATCTCGTCGTTGAAGATCTCGCCCGTCTCGGCGTCGTAGACCGTCGCCCCCTGTGCCGCCAGCTCGGCGGCCCGCTCGTCCGGTTCGTCGGCGGGCAGCGGGTCGCGAGGGTCGCTGACCCCGGCGGCGAGCGCCCGGTCGAGCGTGCCGAGCGTCTTGCGCGCGTCCTTCCAGCCGGCGACCGCCGCGACCAGCGCAGCCCGCGCCTCGCCGTAGCCGATCCAGCCGGCGCCGACCATGCGGCCGACCTTGAACGCGCTCTCGTTGAGCTGGTTGTTGCGGGCGCCGGGAGGCGTCGCCGCGACGATGCGGCACTCGTCGTCGAGCCCCTTCGACGCATAGGCCTGCTCGCGTCCGGTGACGGCGCGGGGCGCGACGACAGGCGCGCGCGGCACGACGTCGGCGCTGCGACGCGACGACAGGATCTCCAGAAGCCATGCCGGGGGCTCCGGCGCCGCCTCGATCTCCGGGCCATCCAGCAGCTCGTAGCGGCCTATGTCGATCTCGGACCCGGCGCCGATGACGTAGCCGCCGGCGCCGCGGATATCGAGGCCGCATGCCGGCTTGGGCGGCAGCGCGCCGCGTGAGTTGGTGATCTGCCGCCCGGCTGGCCGACGAAAATAGACGTGCCACCCGCCCGACGGGGTCCGAACGATCGGCACCGTATCGAGGTCGAGGTCATGCTCCAGGCAGAGCGCGCGGAACCACTCGATGCCGTGGACGCCGCCGTCGACCTTCGGTGCGTCGCAGTCGACCACGAAATAGGGAGAGAGCTCCAGGTGGACACCGGGCGCCGCGTCGTCGTGGCGGCCCCACAGCCCCCTGATGCGGCTCGGGTCGGTGGTCGCCGCCGACCGCCACCTCACGCCGGGGCACGGCCGCTTGTGGAGCGGCTCCGGCGGGTCGCCGCCGGTCGTCCCGTGCGTCTGGCACGGGAACACCGGGAGCCCTTGTGAGGCGAGGGCGCGGGCGGCGGCGCGCTTGGTCACGGCACCCCCCTTCAGAACGGAATCGCACCGTCGTCGACGAGCTTCTTCAGGCGCTGGCGATACCCGGCCGCGCCGCGCTTGCACATCTCCGCCCACTGCTCGGGCGATAGCGACGCCATGTCGGTGACGCCGATCTCGTCGAGAAAGGCACCCATGGCGTCGCCGCCTCCGACGATCGCGGCCTCGGCTTCCAACTTGTCGAATTCGGTGGCGCTCACGTTTTCGCTCCTGATGGCGATGTCGAGACAATCGGCGTCGCTGCACACCCAGCGCAGCCGGCCGCTCGACTTGACGGCGAGGCCGGCGTCGCGGCCTCGGCACACGCAGCACAGCCCCTCGGTGTGTCGGTCGATCATCATCACCACGCACTCCTCTTGCCGGAGAGTTCGTCGGGGCGCTCGGCATGGCCGCGGCGATCGACGTAGGCGAGCCGGGAATGTGCGGCGCAGTAGGACCGGCCGGTCTGGGCCTGGGCGTGGCAGCACAGCCGCGGGAAGACCCCGTCGATCGGCCACCGACAGGCCGCCTGTGGCGCGCCGATCATCGGGCGCCCCACAGTGACGATGTCGCCGAAGATCTCGACGTCGTGAATCTTGACCGGCCATGCTCGGTTCGCCCCTTCCGGGGCGCGGATAACCACGACGGGAGACGAGACGACGACCTTGGCCGGTTTCGGTGCTGCGGCGAGGGTCTGGCCTGCCGTCTTCGTAGGCGGCTTGCGCTGCAACACGCGGTCGGTGATGCGCCGCTTGGCTAGTTTCAGCCGGTGCACCTTGCCGAGCACGGCGGATCGGCTGAAACCGATCTCGACGCCGATCGCCGAGGCCGGGTCGCCGGCACTCCACATCTTGCGGAGACGATCGAGCTTTTCTGCGGTCCAGGTCATTCCGCCGCCCTCCGATCGAGCACTACCCGCCGGCCGACCACCTCGAGCCATTTTCCGTTCTGCCGGGTGCGGATCGCCTCCGGCATCGTCAGTTCGCGCCAGCGGGCGAGGAAGTCGGCGACGGTGGCGGGAGGATCGTCGGTCCCACCGTGCTGGCGCCACCAGCGGCCGGCCTTTTCGCCTGCGAAGCCGTCGTGCTCCGGGCACACCCACTCGCTGACCGCTTGGACGCCGGCGAAGTACTCGACGCGGACGCTGTCCGTGCCGCCGGGCTTCGACCAGCGCGACGCCCGCCACGTGATCACCGGCAGGTCGACGGGACGCAGCCGCTCGGTCGAGAGGATGGCGACGGTGGCGTCGGACTCACGCTCGATCGGCGCGGGCGGCGCCGGCCACTCGTGGCCGCAGTGCGGGCAGGTGGTGGCGCGGAGCGCGACCAGCGCTTCGCAGGCCGGGCAGGTCTTCGCCTTGACGTCGTCGACCGTGACCTTCTCCGTCGCGTCTGCCTCACCCTTGGCCCGCTTCGGTCGGATCTCGATCGTGTCGACCGGGCCGTGGCGGCGGACGTTGCCGGCAAAGTCGAGTACCAAGCAGTCAGATTTTCCGTCGGCGAGGCGGGTGCCGCGCCCCGCCATCTGGACATAGAGCCCGGTCGAGAGCGTCGGCCGCAGGAACGCGACGAGATCGACGCCGGGCGCGTCGAAGCCGGTGGTGAGCACGTTGGCGTTGGTCAGGCAACGGATGCGCCCTGCCTTGAAATCCGCGATGTGGCGGGCGCGGTCCACGGCCGGCGTCTCGCCGGTCACGGTCTCGGCCGAGTGACCGGTGGCGCGAATCGCGTCGCGGACGTGGTAGGCATGGTCGACGCCGGTGCAGAACGCCAGCCACGACCGGCGCTCGGCGCCGAGCCGGGCAATCTCCCCGGCCGCGGCACGGGTGATGTCGTCGACGTCGGCCGCCGCCTCGAGCGCCCCTGCGACGAATTCGCCGCCGCGCTTGGCGACGCCCGAGACGTCGATCTCGACCATCGACGCCTTGGACACCAGCGGCGAGAGCCACCCGTCACGGATGCCGGCGCCGATGCCGTAGCCATAGACCGTCTCGTCGAACAGAGCGTCGTCGCCGACGTCGAGACGGCCACTGTCCATCCGATAGGGCGTCGCCGAGAAGCCGACGACGCGCAGGTCCGGCTTGACCTGACGCAACTTGTGCAGCAGCTGCCGATACATGCCCCCGCCTTTGGACGGGATCAAGTGGCACTCGTCGACGACGACGAGATCCGGCATGTTGAGGCTGTAGGCGTCGTCGCGATAGACGGACTGGATCGAGGCGAACAGGATCTGCTTGCGCCGGTCGCGCCGCCCGAGGCCGGCGCTGTTGACGCCAGAGATGTGGAGCGCTTGTGGCCACAGCCGCACGAGCTGGCGATAGTTCTGTTCGACCAACTCCTTGACGTGGACGAGCATGAGGACGTTGAGTGTCGGCCACTGTTCGATCAGCCGGCGGGTGAGTTCGGCGATGACGACGGACTTGCCGAGCCCTGTCGCCATGTCGACGAGAGGATTGCCGCCGCCGTTGCGCCAATAGGCGAGCACCGCGTCGATCGCTTCGGATTGGTAGGAGCGAAGGTCGATCATGTCTCACGCCTCCGACGCTTGCCGGCGGCGGCGGCCTTCGCCGCCCTGCGCTCGGCGGCTCGGCGCTTGCGGGTGATCGACGGGGCTTCGACCGGCGGCGGGTTCGCCGCCTCGGCAAAATGCCGGCACGCCCTGGCGGTCCACAGACGCTGCATCAGGGCGTAAAGCTTCGGGCACTTGCCGCTTCTGAACTCCTCGAGCCACAGCGCCTCCATGTCGCCCCACCGGTCGACAAAAATGCTCCATTCGGAGAAAAAGGCCGGGACCTCATGCAGGCGTTCACGCCATTCCGGAATCGCGCTGAGCAGCCGGTAGCATCTGCCGAAATCACTCGGGTCGCTCGGCGGGTCCGCCCTCGATGATGGGCGGGCTTCCGGGACGCCCATCATCACGCACCAGATCGTTTCAGAGCTGATGCCGGTATCGTCCCCGACGATCCATCCGAGCGCACGCTCGACGATCTCGCTCATCACGCCGCCCCCATCGCCACGAGCATCTTGCGGTGGACGGCACGGGTGATCTCGACGTCCTGACGGCAGTAGGCCGCGATGCGGTCGAGATCACCACCGGCCCACACCCGTCCGACGTCGGCGCCGGTCATGTCGGAGAGCTTGCCGCCAGCGCCGAAGATCTTCGCCAGCCGGTGAAGGCCGATGCGACCGTTGCGGCCCGCCCACATCGCCATGGTGTCGTGGATGTCGTCGCTCCACGGCTTCGGGTCGCGAGGGAACCACGGCGGGACCGGCACCCCGAGGACGCAGGCGCGCTGCCACAGGAAGCGCAAGTCGAATTCGGCGACGTTGTGCCCGACGATCACCGTGCGGCCGGTGAAGGAGCGTTCCGACGTGATGACGTCGAAGATACCGGCAAGCAGGAAGGCTTCGTCGGCAACGTCTCGGATGACATCGGATTGGGCGCGGCCCTCCCCGATCGCCCACCCGATGCAGACGACGTGCCCATAGCCGCCGTCGAGCGCGGTCTTCGCCACGGCGTCGGCGACGGCCGACGCCTTCTGATCGGCCTCCCACTTGGCGATGGTCTCGGCCTTTGACATGCTCGCCGGCGGGCGCACCGTCGCGGCGATTTCGTCGCGCACGGCCTCGTCCTGCGTCGAGACGGTTTCGATGTCGAGATAAATGTAATCGGTCATGGTTCACCCGTTCGCCGACGCGGTGTCGCGCGGCGCCCTCGTTCATCCGTGTCTGTGGAATGCCCGGCACGCGTGGCGCCGGGCGATCAGCCGATCAGCGCCGCCACGGCGCCGAACCGCCGCCGACGGTGGCCTGCCGCTGTTGCGGCGCCGCCTGCTGCTGCCGAGACGCCGGGGGCCTCTGCTGCTGCGCCGGGGCAGGTGCGCCCCCGAGCGGCTTGACCTGCTTCACCTCGTTGCGCGTCGCGTCGTTCTTCTGAACGCCGACGACGAGGACGGCCGGCTTGAAGTGCAGATCTTCGGTGTCCCGCACCGCGGCGACGCCGAGCGCATCGCAGACGCCGCGCAGCTGCTTCTGCCCGATCTCCTGCGCCTGCGCGTTGTCGTGCATGATGTTGATGTTCTGCCAGATCTGCCGGTTCTCGTAGGCACCGGCGACGATCTTCCAGGTGAGAGCGAGCAGTCGGCCGTTGCCGCTCTTGGTGTCGCGCACCTCCGACGCGACGATCTCCGCCTCGTACTGACCGGAGGGCAGCGGATCGAAGTTGCGGTCGTCGGCGGGGGCGGAAGCGGGGTCGAAATCGAAGCCGAGGTCGGCCATGGTGTCACCTCATTCGGCGGCGGCGCGCGTCTCGGCGGCCGGCTGCGGGTTGAAGAAGGGAGCGAGGGAGGAGAAGCCGGTGCCGATCTGGTACCGGATCTTGTCGGGCATGCCGAAGCGGTTCTTGGCGCACCACGCCGGGCGGCCTTCGCAGTGGATCCAGCGCGTCCCGCCGCCCGTGGCATGGCGCGACTTGACGTCCTTGCCCTGCTTCTCCTCGACGATCGTCGCATCCTGGTTGACGAAGAGGATGGCGTCGACCTCGTCCTGGACGATCGCCGAGGCGCGCTTGTGCAGACGAATGTCGTAGCGCGAGTAGGGCGCCGAGGTCGGGCTGTCGAAGTTCGTGATGGTCGAGTGCGCGATCATCACCACGGCCATTCCGCGATCCTTGCGGAGCGCGTTCAGACCCTCGAGCATGTCGCGCCAGTACCGATCGGCGGTGACGTAGCCCTTGCCGTAGCCGGGGGCTTCGATCGAGTCCCACCGATTGTCGGCGCAGGCCTTCGCCCATACCAGCGGCTCCAGTCGGTCGAGCGTATCGACGACGATCGTCCCGAATTCGTGGTCGTCGTCGTAGAGCGAAGCGATCGCCGACATGAGGTCGTCGTAGCTCGTCACCTCGCCGAAGGTCGCGGCATCGACCCCGGCCGGAAGGCCCTGCTCGACGTCGAGGAAGACGGGCGCGGGGAATTCGGCGGCGAGCGACGTCTTGCCGAGACCGGGCGGGCCGTAGATGAGGACACGCGGCGGCAGCGCGCGGCGCGTCGTGGTCACGTTACGCAGAGAGAGCATCGTGGATGTCCTGTACGGTGGTGGGACGGATGAACCACCCGCCGGTCGTCCCGTCGTCGGCGAGCTTGAAGTCGGCCGCCAGATCGGCGGCCGGGAGAACGAGGATGCGTGCCAGCTTGTTGGCGGCAGGCGCCCAGGCGACGGCAAAGCCGACGACGTTGCGATCGTCGTCGATGACGCCGTGGGTCACGAGGAGGTCGAGGATCGCCTTGACCCGGTTGTCGATGTCGGCGCTCTTCGACATGCGCTCGACGGAGAGGACGAGGACGACGCGCCCGCCGATCCGAGACGGGTTCTGCGATCGCAACACCCACCCGGCGTGCCCCAGCCAATCAGCATAGGCCGCCGTCTTCACCCGCCCCTTGCCGCGGACGTTGCGAAACATGTCGTTGACGCTCGGCGGAACCGGGATCTCGACGGAGACGTGTGCGGGCATATGCACAGGAGATTGGTCTGTCCATTCCGCGCCGCAGGTCGAGCAGTACCGCCCTGAACGTCGGCAATCTCCGCCGCAGTTGGGAGCCATCACAACGCCTCCGTCAGTGCCGACCGAGCCGCGCGAAGCGCAGTCTCAGCCGCGTCCACCGCAGCGACACGGCGATCAGGATCAGCCGCGCGAGCGACGGCGAGTTCGTGTTCGAGAGCATTGATTTCCGCCCTGATGTCGGCCTCGACGGCGGTACGCAGCCTGTCGAAAATGGTCATGTCGACGCCCTTGCGGCGTCCGCTACGCAATGTCTCGAGCGTGCCCGGCGAAACACCGAGCCGGCGGGCGACGGCGCCACGGGCAGCTGGAACAGGCACGCCGCATCGCGCCGCCTCCCTGTCCTCGAGGCGCCGAGCCCAGCTCCGCGCGAGATTGGTCCAATCGAGGAATTTCATCATCGTCCTCATGACGATCTGCGGGTTCATTCCGTGCTCTCCTCTGCCGAGGGGAGTCGGGAGCCGCCGCGGCGCCGATGCCGCGACGGCCATGG
>CALMFH010000139.1 GCA_937864925.1 uncultured Alphaproteobacteria bacterium
CATGGTGGTGGCGGCGGCGAGGGTGGCGGCGACGAGATCGGCCGATTCGTCGTAGGACGGCACGAAGACGTCGACCGTCGGGCAGGCCTCCGGCTTCATCCGCCGCGCCGGCGGCCGCCGCAGCGGATCGGCGATGACGAAGAGCGAGATGAACAGCATACCGACGCAGAACATCTCGGCCGCGTAGAGAACCACCCCGGCCGAGAAGCCGACGAGGTCGTCGGTGGAGGGCAGCGTCTCGGTGGTGCGCCACCACACGTAGCGCAGCACGATGAGGGTGCCGAGCGCCAGGTAGGCATGACGCTGCATCGGCCCCGATCCGATCCGCTTGACCGCGAACATGGCGACGATCACCGCCGAGCCGAGTGCCAGTTCCGCCGTCACGCCGACCGGCGCAGTGGCGAGCGCCAGCATGGCAATCGTCGCAGTTGTCCAGGCGAGCAGCGGAAGGGGTGCGGGCATCGTATCGGTCCTGATCGTTTCGCCGTCCGACCAGATCTAACCCCGCGTCAATTCTGTTTCACTCGGCAATATTTTCTCTCGAAGTTTACGGAAAACATTTGGTTGACGTTCACCGTTAAGAGAAGGTGAACGCCGAAATCATGGTTTACGAATGGTTCATCTCGAAAGGGCAGATGAGGGCCGGCGCCGCGCCGTACCCCGATCGACTCCGGTGCAGACCCGTCGCCGGCCGTGGTTCCGCCACCTCCGCCTCACCGCGAAAACGGGCGGAAAGAGCAGCGCGAAGCGATTGACAGGAGGGGGCGTGATGCCTATGGTCCCGGCCGAATTCGAGCGAGCGCGGGCCTCTCCGCGCTCGTTTCATTGTTCCTCGCCGTTGTCCGCGGGGAGCCCCGAGGCGGGTTCCCGTGGTTTCGGCATCCGGCCGGGCCGCCGATCGGCGCCTCGCCTCGGATCAACCTCGGGTCGCCGACGATGAAGATCAAGAACTCGCTCAAGTCGCTCCGCACGCGCCATCGCGACAACCGTCTGGTGCGCCGCAAGGGCCGCGTCTACATCATCAACAAGACCAATCCGCGCTTCAAGGCGCGTCAGGGTTGATCCGAGCCCGCGCGTGGCCGCTCCCGGCCACGTGACGGAAGCCTCTCGACGAGCCGCGGAACGGAGATCAAGATCCGTTCATGCGGCTCGTTTCGTTCATGCCCCTGCGGCGATCTCCGGCGATCCTCCTTCGGCGCGGCCGACGGCGCGCGGTGGTCGTCCTCGCCACCGGGCTCGCTCTCGCTTCCGCCGTGACGCCGAACGTGGCGGAGACCCGTCGGTCGCGTCCGCCGGTTGCCGCCGACCCCGAAGCGTCCGCCAACTCGACCGAGCAGGCGCTCGACTTCTACTTCGCCGCCCTCGCCGCCGCCCGCGACGACGCCTCCGCGGCCCGCGCCCGCGGCCGTATCGAAGCGCAGTGGCATCGCTCGGGCAGCGACACCGCCGATCTCCTCTCGACCCGCGCCGCGACCGCGGCACATTCCGGGGATCGGACGCTGGCGCTCGATCTCATCGACGCCGCCATCGTGGTGGCGCCGAAATGGCCGAATGCCCGGCTCGAACGGGCCCTCGTCCACCTCGCCGGGCACGACATCGACCGTGCCATCGCCGATCTGTCGACGACTCTCGCCATGGATCCGCGCCATTTCGGCGCCATGTCCGTTCTCGCCTCGATTCTCGAGACCGCCGGCCGTAAGCCGGAGGCTCTGAAGTGGCTGCGCCGGCTCGCCGAGATCGATCCGCGCAATCCGGCGGTCGCGGCGGATCGACTGGAGAAACTCACCGTCGAGGTGGAGGGACGCGAGTTGTGAGCGGATCGACGAGATCGACCGTGGGAGGCGGCGATGGTGCTGCGTAGTCTCCACCTCGCCGTCGGCGTGGTGGCGACCGGCCTCGCCGTTCTCGGCGCCGTCCTGCCGTTGTTGCCGACCACACCCTTCCTGCTCGTCGCCGCCTGGGCCTTCGCGCGCTCTTCGCCGCGGCTCGAGGCATGGCTGATCGACCACGCCCGCTTCGGCCCGCTGATCACCGACTGGCGGCGGGAGGGGGCCGTCGCCCGGCGGGTGAAACGCCTGTCGGGCGTGGTGATGGCGGCGACACTGGTCGTCGGCGCACTCACCGGCCTGTCGCTCGCCATCCTCCTCATCCAGGCGGCGATCTTCGCCGCCGTCTCGGTCTTCCTGTGGACACGGCCGGAACCCGCGGGTGCGACCATCGATTCGGGGCGCCCGCGATGACCCTGTCCTGGCTCGCTCCCACCCTGCTCCTGCCCGCCGGCGCCGCCGTGGCGTCCGGTATCTCGCGTCGAGTCGCGGAGACCGCGCATCCGCCGGTCGGGGAACGACTCACCCTCGGCGAGCGTACCGTCCATGTCGTCGACCGGGCCGGCACCGATGCGCAAGCGACGCCGTTGGTCTTCGTCCACGGTGCCAGCGGCAATGCCCGCGATCCCATGCTCGCCTTCGCCGACGCCTTCCCGCGTCATCGTCTGGTCTTCTTCGATCGCCCCGGCCACGGTTGGTCGAGCCGCCACGGCGCCGCCGACGCCGCGCCGACGACGCAGGCCGGGGTGGTCACCGAGATCCTCGACGCCCTCGGGATCGACCGGGCGATCGTCGTCGGTCACTCCTGGGGCGGTTCGGTCGCCGCCGCCTTCGGCGTCCACCACTCCGATCGCGCCGCGGGGCTGGTCTTCCTCGCTCCGGCGAGCCACCCCTGGCCCGGCGCGGTGATCGACATCCTCTATCGGCTCTCGGCCGCTCCCGTCGTCGGTACCCTGTTCGACAGCCTCGTCGTGCCGGTCGTCGGCCGACTGCTGATCGACAAGTCGATCGCCGGCGTGTTCGCCCCCGATCCTGCGCCGGCGAACTATCGTCGGGCCATCGGCGCGGATCTGGTGCTACGCCCGACCGAATGGCGAGCCAACGCCGAAGACGTCTACCGCCTCCACGCCCACGTCACGGCGTTGTCGCCGCGTTATTCCGAGATCACGGCCCCGACCCTGATCGTCTCCGGCACTCACGACCCGATCGTCCGCGCCGACATCCATGCCGAGGGACTGGCGGCCGACATCGCCGGCTCGCGCCTCGTCTGGCTCGACGACATCGGCCACATGCCCCATCACGCCGCGCGCGACCGGGTGATCGAGGAGATCGAGCGGCTGATCGGCGAGATCGAGGCCGGAGGCTGAGGGGCCCCCTCCGATCGGCCGTCGGCCGCGCACGGGTCCTGCCGTGAGGGGCCGCCGCGCGCCTTCCCCCACCTTAGCAGGGGAGGTGCCCCATCGTTCTCGCCGTTCGAAAACGGGTCCGCCCGATTGCGAACTGGGAGGGGACCAGATGGAGCGTCGTCGCATCGTCGATGACGAGATGGGCCTGAACTTCGTGCGTGCAGTGTCACACGGGACGGGACCCACCGGGTCGACCCCGCCTTCGAGGCGTTGTTCGGGCCGGAGACATACCGAGCCGGAGGGCGGTATCTCCTCGGTCCGATCGGTGGCGGGAGGGGACGCAGAACCGCGAGCGTCCCCCGCGACATCGTCGAACTCGGCCGCCCCTTCGGCCCCGTCGACGCTTTCGTCACATCGTGGTAAGGAAACCTGACCACGCCCCATCGCACAAGAGGCTGTCGGCGATGTCCCTGCAGATGCCCCTGCCCGAGCCGGCGATCCTCGACAAGCGCGACGACATCGTGGCGCGGCTGCAGGCGATCGTGCGGCCGGGGAACGTCATCCACCTCGAACGCGAGCTCTCGGCCTACGAGTGTGACGCGCTGACCATGTATCGCCAACCGCCGCTGGTCGTCGTCCTGCCGGAGACGGTGGCGGAGGCCTCGGCGGTGATGAGGCTCGCCGACGAGATGAAGGTGAAGGTGGTGCCGCGCGGCTCGGGGACCTCGCTCTCGGGTGGATCGCTGCCACTCGCCGACGGCATCCTGCTCGGCATGTCCAAGTTCAACCGCATCCTAGAGGTCGATTTCGGCAACCGCTGCGCCGTGGTCCAGCCGGGGGTGACCAATCTCGCCATCTCCAACGCGGTCGCGCACCGGGGCTTCTATTATGCCCCGGATCCCTCCTCGCAGATCGCCTGTTCGATCGGCGGCAACGTCGCCGAGAACGCCGGCGGGGTGCATTGCCTCAAGTACGGACTGACCGCCAACAACCTCCTCGGGCTCGAGATGGTGCTGATGGGCGGCGAGGTGATCCGCCTCGGCGGCAAACATCTCGACGCCGATCTCTACGACCTGATGGGGGTGATCACCGGCTCGGAGGGCCTGCTCGGGGTGATCACCGAGGTCACCGTGCGCATCCTCCAGAAGCCGCAGGTGGCGAGAGGGGTGCTTCTCGGCTTCCCGACGGTGGCGGAGGGGGCGGACTGCGTCGCGGCGATCATCGCCGAGGGCATCATCCCCGGCGGCATGGAGATGATGGACAAGGCGGCGATCGACGCGGCCGAGGCGTTCAAGCCCTGTGGCTATCCGCGCGATGCCGAGGGTCTGGTGATCGTCGAACTCGACGGCACGCCGGCCGAGGTCGACCATCTCACCGAAGAGGTGGCGAAGATCGCGCGCGGGCGCGGCGCCACCTCGGTCAGGGTGTCGTCGTCGGAGGCGGAGCGGCTCGGTTTCTGGTTCGGACGCAAGAACGCCTTCCCGGCGGTCGGTGCGATCGGGCCGGACTATCTGTGCATGGACGGCACCATCCCGCGCAAGGAGCTGGCGAAGGTGCTGTCCCGCATGGACGAATTGGCGGCGAAGCACGGGCTCAGGGTCGCCAACGTCTTCCATGCCGGCGACGGCAATCTTCATCCGCTGATCCTCTACGACGCCTCGATCCCGGGCGACATCGAAAAGGCCGAG
>CALMFH010000140.1 GCA_937864925.1 uncultured Alphaproteobacteria bacterium
ACATCTTCCTGATCGAGAGCCTCGGCTTCCGTGGCGAGGCGCTGCCCTCGATCGGTGCGGTGGCGCGTATGACCCTGTCGAGCCGTCACGCCGACGAAGCGCACGGCTGGGAGATCTCGATCGACGGCGGTCTGGTCGGTGAGCCGCGTCCGGCGGCGATCACCCGCGGCACCCGGGTCGAGGTGCGCGATCTGTTCTTCGCCACCCCGGCCCGGCTGAAGTTCCTCAAGTCCGACCGCGCCGAGACCGCGGCGATCACCGAGGTGGTCAAACGCCTGGCGCTCGCCCGCCCCGATGTGCGTTTCTCGCTCGCGGG
The DNA here is from genome assembly GCA_937864925.1 of uncultured Alphaproteobacteria bacterium. GTDB lineage: Bacteria > Pseudomonadota > Alphaproteobacteria > Rhizobiales > Ancalomicrobiaceae > CALBKH01. Next base: position 317 of record CALMFH010000140.1, read on the forward strand.
CTCCGATCGCACCACGCTCGACTGGCCGGCGGGCCGCGGCGAGGAGGCCGACCTCACCCGCATCGCCGCGATCGTCGGCGACGACTTCGTCGACAACGCACTCGCCCTCGACGCCGAACGCGAAGGCGTCCGCCTCACCGGCTGGATCGGCCTGCCGACCTACCATCGCGCCTCCTCGGTGCATCAGTATCTGACCGTCAACGGCCGCCCGGTGCGCGACAAGATGCTGTTCGGGGCGATCCGCGGCGCCTATGCCGACGTCATGTCGTCGGATCGCCACGCCGTCGTCGTCCTCGACGTGGCGCTCGATCCGCGCGAGGTCGACGTCAACGTCCACCCGACCAAGGCCGACGTCCGCTTCCGTGATACCGCCCTGGTGCGCGGTCTCGTCGTCGGAGCGGTGCGCCAGCAACTCGCCGCGGCCGGACATCGCGCCACCACCACCGGCGGCGCCGCGACGCTCGCCGCGCTGCGCCCGGGCTTCGATGCGACGGCCACCGCCACCCGGCCCACCGGCTGGACTCCACCTTCCGGCTCGATGTGGCGATCACCGGACGCCCGTCCCGCGGCGCCCTTCGACTGGCGCACCGCGCCGGATCGCCCCTCCGCCGCCCCCGGCCTCGCCGAGCCCCCGTCCTCCCCCTTCGACGCGGTGCGCGCCCCTTCGGCCGATGCCCGTGCGCATGTCGCCCCCCTCGACGAGACCGCCGAGGCACGGCCGCTCGGCGCGGCGCGCGCCCAGATCCACGCCACCTACATCGTCGCCCAGACCCGCGACGGCCTCGTCATCGTCGACGCCCACGCCGCCCACGAGCGCCTCACCTACGAGAAGCTCAAGCGCCAGATGGCCGAGACCGGCGTCGCTCGTCAGCTGCTGCTGATCCCCGAGGTGGTCGAACTGCCGGAAGAGGACATCGCCCGCCTGCTCGCCCGCGCCGAGGACTTCGAGAAGGTCGGCCTCACGCTCGAGAGCTTCGGCGGCGGCGCGGTGGCGGTGCGCGAGGTACCGGCGATCCTCGGCGGGGGCGACGTCGCCGGTCTGGTGCGCGATCTCGCCGACGATCTCGCCGAATGGGACACGTCCGATCGCGTCGCGCGCCACCTCGACGAGGTGCTCGCCACCATGGCCTGCCACGGCTCTGTGCGCTCCGGGCGGCGGCTCCGGCCCGAGGAGATGGACGCGCTGCTGCGCGAGATGGAGGCGACACCCAATTCCGGCCAGTGCAACCACGGCCGGCCCACCTGGGTCGAACTGAAGCTCGCCGACATCGAACGGCTGTTCGGGCGCCGCTGAGACCGAGCTGACGAAGTTTCGGCCTTTTCGAAACACCGTCAGCGAAGGCGAGCCCGATCGGTCGAATTGATCGCAGGTGTGCCGGGTTCGAATGCCGCGGGCCGCCGATGCCGAAGCGGCTGTCGCGGTCGACGGATGCTCGGGCACTTCGCCGCCCCGACCGGCGGCGCGAGCGAGGAGCGGCAAAGAGAATTCGGCCCGACCGGCGCGTGGGGAGACGCGATGGTCGGGCCGAGGGGTGGGCCGTCGGAGCTGTGATCGGACGGCACGCGGGGAGGCAGGGGAGGCGGGGCACCGCTGTCGCCGGTTCCCGGATCAGGCGGTGCGCAACGTCCGCACGAAGCTATCGACCTGTTCGGTCAGTTCGTCGGCCTGTTTCGAGAGACTGCCCGACAGGCCCATCAGCTGGGTCGCCGCCGCGCCGGTCATCTCGGCGGCGCGACCGACGCCCGAGATGTTGTCGGTGACGTGGGCCGCACCCTCGGCGGCCCGGTGGGTGTTACCGGAGATCTCCTGGGTCGCCACGCCCTGCTGGTCGACCGAGCCGGATATCGCCGAGGTGACCTCGCGGATGGTGCCGATGGTCGAGACGATGCGGCTGATCGAACCGACCGTCTCGGCGGTCGCCGACTGGATCTCGCCGATCTTCATGGCGATCTCGTCGGTCGCCCGCGCCGTCTGGGCGGCGAGCTGCTTGACCTCGGAGGCGACGACGGCGAAGCCCTTGCCCGCCTCGCCGGCCCGCGCCGCTTCGATCGTCGCATTGAGCGCCAGGAGGTTGGTCTGGCCGGCGATATCCTTGATCAGATTGACCACGTCGCCGATCTTCTCGGCCGCTTCCGACAGCACCCGGATGTTGGCCTCGGTGGAGGCCACTTCGCCGGCCGCGGTGTCGGCGACCCGAGTGGAATGGCCGACCTGATTGGTGATCTCCCGCACCGAAGCCGCGAGTTCCTCGGTCGAGGCGGCGACGGTCTGGACGTTGGCCGAAGCTTCCTCCGCCGCCCCCGACACCGCGGCGGCCTGACGCGAGGTCTCTTCCGCCGTGGCCGAGAGATTGCGCGCCGCATCCGCCACCTCGCCCGACGACCGGACGAACTTCTGAGCGAGCGACCCCATCGTCGACATGAAGCGATCGGCGATGCGATGACGCTCCGCCACCATCTGTTCGGCCGTGCGCCGCTCCTTTTCCGCCTGCGCCACGCGCAGCCGTTCGGTCTCCGCCAGTCCGTCGCGGAAGACGACCAGCGTGCGCGCCATGTCGCCGATCTCGTTGGCCCGGCCGGTGGAGGGGATCTCGGAGGTGAGATCGCCGCCGGCCACCGCCTGCATCGACGTGGTCAGGCGGCGCAGCGGACCGGAGACGCCGAGGATGACGAACGCGCCGGCGCCGAAGCCGAACAACACCGCCACCGCGCCGGTGACCAACACGGCACGGACGCCGGATTGATGGGCGTTGCGGGCCATCTCGGTCGCATCCTTCGCACCCTTGTCGTTGAGGACGATGTCCTTGTCGAGCGCCGCGATGGCGATGTCGAATTCCTTGATCGAATTGTTCATGATCTGCGCCGCTGCGGCGTTCTCGTTCTTCCGGCTGAATTCGAGCACCTTGCGTTGACCGACGAGATAGGTCTCCCACTCGGCCACGAACGTCTTCCAGATCTGCCGCTCTTCTTCGCTGGCGATGAGCGGTTCGTAACTCTTCCGCGCCTTCTCGATCTCGGCGAGATTGCTCTCCGCCCGCGCCTCGATGTCCTTCATCAGGTTCTCGTCGGAATTCATCACGTGGCGCGACACGACCGCGCGATAGCGGGTCGCCTGATACTTCACTTCGCCCAGCAACCGAATCGACGGCAGCCAGTTCTCGGTGATGTCGGCGGTCGCCACCTCCATGTGTTCGAGCTGCGACTTGGCCACCCAGCCCTGGATGATCAGGAAGCCGACCAGAGCGGAAACCACGAGGGTGAGGGATGCCTTGATGGTGAGGCGCATGTCGACTCTCCGACCGGGAGCGCGGCGCCGTTCCGGCGCTCGTCGTGACGCGACATCGGGATGCTTCCCCGATGGAATTTCCTCGAAATTGGGCGAAATGCGTTAATCGGGACTTAAGGTCGGTGATTTCCCCGAGATGTCGGGGATGGTTTCAATTGCGATCCCCAGGTTAACCTAACGTGATCGTCACTTGTGACACTGAAATTCGATTAAAAATTCAAGTGTTGGAATTTTACGACGCCTCACCAACACGCAGAAACCACAGCCCCGTCTCGCCCTGTTCACGATGGTCGACGATATCGAGATCGTTCGGGAGGGAGGGCGGCGCATCGGCACTTTCTTCGAGGACCACCAGTGCTCCCGGCTTCATCCAGCCGCCGGCCACCATCGCTGCGAGTGCCGCGTCGCCGAGACCGCGTCCGTAGGGCGGGTCGAGGAAGGCGAGGTCGAAGGGCTCCATCGGGGTACAGCGCCCGAGCTTCGTCGCGTCGCGGCGCCACAGTTTGGTGATCCCGGTGGCGTGCAGCGCCTCGATGTTGGCGTGGATCAGGCCGCGCGCCTCCGCCGCCTCCTCGACGAACAGGCAGAAGCGGGCGCCGCGCGACAGCGCCTCGAGCCCGAGCGCCCCGGTGCCGGAGAAGAGGTCGAGGACGCGTGCGCCGTCGACCGGGTCGCCGAGGCCGTGCGCCAGGATGTTGAACAGACTCTCGCGCAGGCGGTCCGAGGTCGGCCGGATCGCCTGGGACTTCGGTGCGGCGAGATGGGTCCCTCGGAACCGCCCGCCGACGATCCTCACGACCGGCCTCCGCGCGGGCCCCCGCGCCCGCCGCCCGCCGGCCGCGGTCCCTTCGGACCCGGCCCACCGTCCCGACGCGGTCCCTTCGGACCCGGCCCGTGCTTCTCCGGTCCCTTGGTGCCCCGGCCGCTCGGCCCGTCGTAACGGCCGCGACCGCCCGACGCCGGACCGCCGGCCCCGGCCTCACGTCCGCCCTTCTTGCCGCCGGGAGCCAGACCGCGCGGGCCGCGCGGGCCGAAGCCGGCGGTATCCGGACGCACCTTGGACCCGGCACTCTTCGGCTTGTCGCCGCCTTCCGGGCGGTCGCGGAACCCTTCCGACCGTCGGCGACCCTCGCCGCCGGCCGATCCACGGTCACGGAAGCCCTCGGAGCGGAAGCGCCCGCGCTCCTCGCCCTCCGGCCGTGTCGCCCGGCCACCGCGGGGCTCACCGCGCGGATGCTCGACGCCTCCGGCGCGCCCCGCCCGGCGCGGCGCCTCGTCACGGTAGGAGCGCTCGTCGCGCTGCGGCCGGTCGCGGAAGCCGCCGCTCTTCGGCCGGTCACCCGCCGGCCGGTCGCGGAACCCCGCCGAACGCGGCGTCTCGTCCACCTCGGCTCGGCCACGGAAGCCCTCCGAGCGCCGGCGTCCGCCTTCGCCACCGCGATCGCGGAAGCCCTCGGAGCGCATCCGTCCGCCGCCGGCCCCTTCGGGACGATCGCGGAAGCCGCCGCTCTTCGGCCGGTCACCCGCCGGTCGACCGCGGAACCCTTCCGACCGCATCGGCCGGTCGTCGCGCCCCTCGGCCCTGTCGCGACGGTCGTCATGGCCTTCGCCGCGGTCGCGACGCCGTTCGCCGGTGCCGACGAATTCCATCCGGGTGCGCGGCTCGCGGCCACGGCTCCCCTCGCGCGAACCACTCCGTTTGGGCTTGTCCTCGCCGTCTCCGGCCGGAGTGAAGCCCTTGATCCGCCGCTTCGGCGCCTCCTCGCCGTCGTCGGCGCCGTGCATGTGGTGGACGAGCGGCGCATCGAAATCGGCGCCCGACTCCGCCACCAGCCGTTTGCCGAGCTGGTCGCGCAACACCCGGCCACGGATCTCCCGGATCTCGCCTTCCTCCAGGTCGGCCAGCTGGAACGGACCGAAGGAGATGCGGATCAGTCGGTTGACGGTGAGGCCGAGCGAGGCGAGGACGCGCTTGACCTCGCGGTTCTTGCCCTCGCGCAGGCCCAGCACCAGCCAGATGTTGGAGCCCTGGACCCGGTCGATCGACGCCTCGATCGGCCCGTAGTCGACGCCGTCGAGCGACACGCCGTGTTTCAGCTCGTCGAGTGCCGCCTGATCGACCTCGCCGAAGGCCCGCACCCGGTAGCGCCGGAGCCAGCCGGTCGCCGGCAGCTCCAGGACTCGAGCGAGACCGCCGTCGTTGGTGAGCAACAGCAGCCCCTCGGTGTTGATGTCGAGACGGCCGACGGTGATCACCCGCGGCATGTCCTCCGGCAGCACCGAGAAGACGGTCGGCCGGCCTTCCGGATCGGACGTCGTGGTGACGAGGCCGCGTGGCTTGTGGAACAGCCACAGCCGGGTGCGTTCGCGCGTCGGCAGCGGCTTGCCGTCGACTGTGATGCGGTTCTCCGCACCGACGGTGATCGCCGGCGTGGTCAGCACCACCCCGTCGACCGCGACGCGGCCGGCCGCCACCCACTCTTCCGCCTCGCGTCGCGAGCACAGGCCCGCACGCGCCAGCACTTTGGCGATCCGCTCGTGATCGCCGCCCTTCGCGTCGCTCGCGCGCGCGGTCTCGTCTTTCGGGGACTTGGTCATCGCGCCCATCTAGAGCAAAGCGCGGAGAATTGGTAGCCGGCACTGGGGATTTCTCGCGCGTATCGGCCTTGCCCGGCGGTCCGGGAGGGGCGCCGGCTGGTCGCGAACGTCCCTCCGGCCTATGGTCGAGGGGTGATCGCCCCGTCCGAGGCCCGAACCGTGACCGATACCGCCTACCGCACCTTCATGGACCTCGCCCTCACCGAAGCCCGCTTCGCGGCGGCGGACGGCGAGGTGCCGGTCGGGGCTGTGGTGGTCAAGGACGGCATCGTCGTCGCGACGGGGCGTAATCGAACGCTCGCGGACCACGATCCGACCGCCCATGCCGAGATCGTCGCCCTACGCGAAGCCGGCCGCGTGCTGGGGTCCGAGCGTCTCGTCGACTGCGATCTGTGGGTGACACTCGAGCCGTGCCCGATGTGTGCCGGCGCCGTCTCCTTCGCCCGCATCCGCCGCCTCTACTACGCGGCCCAGGACCCCAAGGGCGGTGCGGTGGAGAACGGCGTTCGCTTCTACTCCTCACCGTCCTGCCATCACGTCCCGGAAGTCTACTCGGGCCTCGCCGAGCGCGAGGCGAGCGAGATGTTGAAGGGGTTCTTCAGGGAGAGACGGTGACGGGCCACCGCCGAGGACCGACGTCGGGGGCGGTGCGCCGCCATCGCGTCGTCCGCCGCATCGTCCCCCCGACCTCGCAGACTGCAACCGCAGGGGCCGTCTGTCGCAAAATGATTGCATAGACGTAATATACTCGCATAGAGTGCGTCGACGCGAACGAGACCGGCTGCCCGGTGGGAAGCCGGACGTGGGTCGGAGATCCGTACCGAGCGATCTCCCGTCGCGGAAGGAAACGCGGAGGACGGAACATGGCGAAGCAGAAGTCCACCACGACCGCGGCCGGGCAGGCGCCGACGTCCGACCGACCACCGAAAGCGACGAAGACCGCGAAGGCTTCGAAGACGGCGAAGACCACGAGTTCGAAGAAGGCGACCGCGAAGGTCACGATGGCGGCGGCGGCCGGTGGCAAGATGGTGCCGATCGTCATGGAGGGCGATTCCTGGGAACGCCTTCCGAATTTCGGGGCGAAGGCACTACCCATCGTCGGTGGCACCGGCTCCGATCTGGAGCGAGCGCTGACCGCACAGGGCTTCGAGGTGGAGAACCTCGCCTACTGGGGTGACCGGCTCGCCGAGATCGTCTCCAAGAAGGACTATCTGACGGCGCTGGTCGACACCGGACGCAAGCACTTCCTCCTCGGCGGTGGCGGCAACGATCTCCTCTCCGAGGGCCGGTTGGCGAAGTACATCCGCCTCTACACGCCCGGTATGGCGGCGGCCGACTATCTGAAGCCACTCTTCTGGAGCGATCTCGCCCGCGTCCTCTCCGATTACGACATCGCCATCAACGACGTTGCCAAGACCCCCGGCCTCGACGACGTCCACATCTACGTCCACGGCTACGACTACGCCCGCCCGATGAAGCTCGGTTGGCTCGGCCAACCCTTCGAACAGATGGGCATCGACGACTTCCACTCTGATCTTCAGAACGCCATCGTGAAGATCATGATCGATGCTTTCAACGACGGGCTGCAGGCACTCGACGCCAAGTACGCCCGGGTTCACTGGGTCGACTTCCGCAACATGGTCGGAAATCGCTGGCACGACGAACTGCATCCGAGGCGAGAAGCCTTCACCGATCTCGCGGCGAAGATGGCGGCGACCATTCGCAGCCACGCCTGACCGCCACCTCGGCGTCGCCCGCACGAAGCACCGAGCCCGGAGGGGGGACACGGCACTTCGCCGGGTTGCCACGGCGCGCACGGTGTGACCAGGAGACGGTTCGGTGCGATCCGTCGTCGACCTTCGCACCCTACCGCCCCGTCCCTCACGCCAGATGCCGCACCCCGTCCGCCACCAGTCCGGCGAAGAAGATCCACCCGGTCCAGCGGTTGGCACGGAACAGCATCAGGCAGACGTCGGGATCGTCGATGTCGAGGCGCAGGATCTGCCAGACGAGATGGCCGGTGAAGGCGGCGAGCCCGCCCCAGGCGAAGACACCGACGCCGGCGAGCCACAGCGCCATGCCGAGCAGCAGCACCGTCGCACCGTAGAGGCCGACGAGCCAGGCCTTGGTGTTCTCGGCGAAGAACCGCGCCGTCGAGCGCACCCCGACGATGGCATCGTCCTCCTTGTCCTGGTGGGCATAGATCGTGTCGTAGCCGATGGTCCACAGGATGCACGCGACGTAGAGCACGACCGGCGCGACGTCGAGCCGGCCCAGCGCCGCTGTCCAGCCGACGAAGGCGCCCCAGGAGAAGGCGAGGCCGAGGAAGAACTGCGGCCAGTCGGTCACCCGCTTCA
>CALMFH010000141.1 GCA_937864925.1 uncultured Alphaproteobacteria bacterium
GCCGAACCCACCGGGTCCTGCACCACCGGGGCCCATACCTCCGGGCGGGAAGCCACCGGGACCCATACCTCCGGGCGGGAAGCCACCAGGCGGGAAGCCACCGGGAAGACCAGGAGGCATCATCGGCGGCATGATCGGAGGCGCGACCAGCGGCGGCAGCATCGCGAAAGGCGGAGGTGGCAGCATCGGAATCGGCAGGATTCCGATGCCGATCTCCGGCGGCGGAGGCGGCAGCAACATGTCGAAGTCCGGCAACACGAACATCGGCGGCGGCGGCGGCGGTGCGTAGTCGATGAACTCGACCACCGGACGCCGGCGGATGATGCGAACCTCCTCGACCGGCGGCGGCGGAAGATCGTCATAGACGACCTCGTCGAACACCGGCGGCGGTTCGGCGGCGGCCTGGAGTTCGGCGAGCCGAGCCCGGGCTTCCTCCGCATGCGGACCGTCGGGATAGCGCTTCAGATAGGTCCAATAGGCACGATTGGTATCGGCCGCGACCGCGCGCGCCCACCACTTCGCTTCACGGCGCGCTGCGAGCATCGCCCGCACCCGCTCGGCGTTCTGCGCCTGAGCATGGGTGTCGAGGTACTGCTGGTAGCCTTCCATACTGTCGTCGGCGACGGCCGCGGTATAGGCCTCGGCCTCCGACAGGTCCTTCATCGGCTTTTCGCGCAGCGCCTTGAGGGCCGCCATCTCGGCGACCGCATCGGAGCGCCGCTCCGGAGCGCCGACGGCCGCCTGTTCGGGCGCACGGTCGAAGAGCCGGATCTGATCGCTCAGATTCGAGGCGAACCAGGGAACCGCCGCACCTTTGCTGCGTTGGTTGACACGCAGGCGCACACGCGCGAGCACGTCTTCGAACAGCAGACCACCCTCGCGCATCATCTCCGCCAGCGCCGCGGCGTATTCGCCGTAGTCACCGGAGGTCGGCGGCGCGACGATGGTGCCCGGCGCGGTGTTGAAGGCGACGAGCGTTCCGGCCGGCGGTTCGACCAGCGCCAGACCCCCGACCAGCGGCCGTCCGGCCGGCTTGAAGGGGTTGCGATAGCCGACGTCGGCGATGACGATCCGCGCCTTGATCTGCTGCGCCGCGAGGCTTTCCAGCAGCTCACCGAGCCGAAGAGCCACGTTGGGAATGTCGGTGTCGCTCGCCGGAGCGGCGCCGACCGGCAGGAGGTAGTTCTCGCCCTCGTACTGCAGGGCGTAGCCCGAGTAGTAGACGAGCGCCACCGCGCCCGGCCCTGCCGCGGCGACGCGTTCGACGAACTCGCCGGCCTGCTGCATCAGGGTCTGGTAGTCGGCGTTCCTGAGGCCGGTCACGTCGAAGCCCGCATCACGCAGGACGTCGGCGACGAGCCCGGCGTCGTTGGCTGCCGTAGGCAGCGTCGCCTCGGCATAGCCGTCCTGGCCGATCACCAAGGCGAAACGCGCCTCCTTCGGCGCCTGCGCCCAGACCGGCCCGACGGCCAAGCCGAGGACCATCATCAGAACCGTCATGAGACGGGACAGGAACTCACGGGGCATGTTGTCTCTCCGCGGGTTGGATGGTCGCCGACGAGTAACGATGGAGACGGCCATCCGGCCGCCACACCATATACCAAATTTTTCTGATCGGACAGCAAAAAGTGGATGTTCGGTTGAATCATATCGGCGAAGATCGAATATCTACGCCAGATGTTCGTCACTCACATCATCACTTATAAATACTCGTAGGTAAAATGCGGTATCTTCTTTTCTTGTTCTTCACTTATCATTACTTTGTTTCTTCAAAGAAAGCCGGCGCCCCGTCGGAGGCCGACGAGCGCATTCGTTCCATGTTTCTCAATTATGTCGAGTCCCACCTGAATGTGAGATGAACTCGCGGTGTGGCCGACCGATCCGCCGCCGCGCGCACCGAAGCGCCGGCGGCAGATCGATCAGCGCTGGCAGCCGACCGCGATCACCCGCGCGGCCCAGGCCGCGACGACGCGGCCCGTGGTGAGCGTCTCGCCGTCACCGGCGCGCTCGACCGTCCCGCCGGCGGCGGACACCGCCGCAGCGACGGCGGTGGTGGCGAGGTCGTAGGACCCGGACGGGATGAGCCCGGCGATCGCCCGCGTTTCGTCCGGGCGGCCGACGACGAGCCCGATCAGCGCGCCCGTGGCACCGAACACCGGTGCCCCCTGCCCGCCCCGCTGCAGGGTGGCGCGGAGGCGGGTGTCCGCGAGGTCGCCCGGCATGGCGACGATCCCGCCGCGACCGCCGCCGTCACCGCTCGCCAGCACCGTGACGGCACCGGCGGCGGGCTCGGCGATACGAATCGGGCCGCCGCCCTCCGAGGAGATCGCCAGGGTGGCGACGCCCTCCGCGTCGGGTACGGCGACGGTCGCCGGCCGTCCGCCGACGGTGACCGTCCGGCAGCCGGCGACGGCCGCCGCCGCGGTCACCACCTTGCCCGGCGCCACCACCAGACCGCTGGCCGCCATCGTCGCCGGCGCGGCCGGCTTCGTCGCGGATGGCATCGACGGGCCGGCGGGTCCGGTCGGCGTCGCGGTCGGCGCGACGGTCGGTGTCTGCGACGGCGCCGCGGTGGCGCCGGGGAAGGGCTCGAAGCGGCCGGCGGTGGCGATCACGACGTGGTCGAGTTCGGCGGCGAGGGAGGCGTCGAGGGTGAAGAAGAAGCCGCGGATCCCCTCCGGACCGCGCGCGAAGCGGGCGTATCGGTGCAGATTGCCGGCTTCTTCGGAGACGACGAACCAATCGGGTCGGAGCACCGCATAGACCACTTTGCGCCCCGGCACGTCCGCCTTCATCTGTTCGAACAGTCCGGGCAGGTCGGTTTCCGTGGTGGCGTAGGTGTCGACCCGGATGCGCCCTTCTCGACCGACCCAGCCGGTACCCTTCGGCCCCTTCTGGGCCGGGCCGAGCAGCTTCGTCGGCAGATGGATTCGCACCCCCGTGGCCTTGTCGTCGACCGGCTGGAAGCCGAGTGCGGCCTTGCGCGCCCTGGCGGCGTCGAGGAGGGCCTTGCGGGCGGCGGGCGTGAGGATGCCGTCGGGCGGAAGGCGGTTGCGGCTCTGGAAGGCGGCGATCGCTTCGAAGGTCATGCGGCCGAAGGTGCCGTCGAGAGCCCCGAAATAGTTGCCGCTCCACACCAGCCCGTCCTGGATGTCGATGCGATCGTCGAGCGGCAGTGCCTCGTAGGCGGCACGTGCCGCGTCCAGGGCGCGCGCCGGATCACCGGCCGGCCGTGGGGCGGGAGCCTGGGCGGACGCCGAGATGGCGGTGAGAACCAGTGCCGCCAGGGCCGTCGCCACCGAAACCGGCCGCAGAACCAGGCCGCCACGATCGTGCCTCGTCATCCGGGAACCCTCCTTCGGTCGGTCCGCGTCGCCGATGGCGGCGGGGAGCGAAGCTTCGCAGAGCCGGGCGCCGACGTCGAGAGGCCGATCGATGACGTGACGCGACAGCGCCGAGGACTTGCGGTTATCATCGCGAACCGCGACGATCGCACCGCGCCGCACGAGCGCGGAAGACCGGATCGGATGCGGCGGGAGGAGGCGAGGCCTCCCGGTGGTTCGGTCGAGACCGATGGCGACCATCCGTCTCGTGAATCGGAACAATGGAATCATCGACCTCGCGGTCGACACAATCCGGCGCAAGCATTCGGAGTGTTTCGACCACCGGAACGATCTCACCGAAGAGAGGGCGTCATGATGGGTTTCGCTCGCACCAAGCTCCTGGGTCTGGCGCTTCTCCTCGGCGTGGCGATCGCCGGCCCGGCCGGCGCCGCGGACAAGCTCTTCGTCCGCGACGATCTGGTGAACGACGCGACGCGTCTCGAAGCCAAGATGAAGCAGGGTGTCGTCGCCCCCGGCGACGTCGTCAAGCTCAAGGCTTCGGCCGACGCCGCCTATCAGAAGGCGGAGTGGTCGGCGGTGCAGACGCTCTATGGCCGCCTCGCGGTGATCGAGCCGAAGGAGCCGACGCACTGGAGCCGCTTCGCCGTCGGCGCGGCGATGCAGGACGTCTCCGACTATTCGACGCGCTGGCAATTGCGCAACGACGCCCACGCCGCCGCCTATCGCGGCTATCTCATGGCCAGGACGCCGCAGGCCGAGGCCCAGGCGCTCAACGTTCTCGCCCTCACCTATGTGCGCACCGATGATCAGCGCATCGCACTCGCGGCGCTGCGCGCCTCGCTGAAGACGATCGAGAACCCGGAAGCTCGCACTCAGTACGACAAGTTGCGGCCGACCTACGGCTTCCGCGTGCTCGAGAACAAGATCGATTCCGACGCCGCCAGCCCGCGCGCCTGCTTCACCGTTTCCGAAGACCTCGTCACCTCCGGCAAGGTCGACTATGCGCCGTTCGTCGCCGTCTCCGGGCTCGCCTCGCCGGCGGTCTCGGTGGAGGCACGGCAGATCTGCGTCGACGGGCTCGAACACGGCAAGCGCTACGGCATCGTGCTGCGCCAGGGTCTGCCCTCGACCGTCGGCGAGGACCTGATGAAGGCCGCCGACTACGACATCTACGTCCGCGACCGCTCGCCCGACGTCCGCTTCACCGGCCGCAACTACGTCCTGCCGCGCAACGGTCAGGAGGGCCTGCCGGTCGTCGCGGTCAACACGCCCTCGGTCGACCTCAAGGTGTTCCGCATCGGCGATCGCTCGCTCGGGCCGACGCTGAGGAACGACATGTTCCTGCAGAGCCTCGACGGCACCCGTACCCGCAAGCTCGCCGAGGAGACCGGCACGCTGGTGTGGAAGGGCTCGATGGCGGTCAAGTCGGAGCTCAACAAGGACACCGTCACCGCCTTCCCGGTGCTCGACGCCGTCGGTCGACTGGAACCCGGCGTCTACGTCATGACCGCCAAGCTGCCGGGCAAGATCGACCGCGACGACGAGGGCGCCGAATTCGACGGCTGGGAGAACCTCGCCACCCAATGGTTCGTCGTTTCCGACATCGGCCTCACCGCCTTCTCCGGTGACGACGGCGTCGACGTGATCGCCCGTTCGCTGACCGACGCCAAGCCGATGGCGGGAATCGAGCTGCGCCTGATCGCCAAGAACAACGAAGTCCTGGCCACCGCCACCACCGATGCGACCGGACGGGTCGCCTTCGCCGGCGGCCTCACCCGCGGCTCCGGCGGTGCGGCGCCGGGAATCGTCGCCGCCGCCGACGGCAAGGGCGACTACGGCTTCCTCGATCTGGTCCAGGCCGCCTTCGACCTCACCGACCGCGGCGTCAAGGGTCGCATCGCGCCGAAGGGTCTCGATGCCTTCATCTTCACCGAGCGCGGCGTCTATCGCACCGGTGAGACGGTGAACATCACCTCGCTGTTGCGTGACGCCAAGGGCCGCGCCGTCGCCGAGATGCCGCTCACTCTGGTGGTCCAGCGACCCGACGGCGTCGAATATCGCCGCCAAGCGGTCACCGACCAGGGGGCGGGCGGACGAGCCTGGTCGCTGGCGCTGGTCTCCGGCGTCCAGACCGGTACCTGGCGGATCAAGGCCTTCGGCGATCCCAAGCGGCCGCCGATCGGCGAGACCACCTTCCTCGTCGCCGACTATGTGCCGGAACGCATCGAGGTGACGCTGAAGGCGGTGACCGAGCGGCTGCGCGCCGGCGAACCGGCGGTGATCGACGTCCAGGCCGATCATCTCTACGGCGCTCCCGGCGCCGATCTCGAGATCCGCGGCGACGTCACCGTCGAACTGGCCGGGGACACCACGGTGCCCGGCCTCTCCGGTTACACCGTCGGTCTCGACGACGAGAAGTTCGAGAACGTCACCAAGGAACTGGACGAACCCGGCTCGACCGACGAGAACGGCCGGGCCCGGATCACCGTGGCGATCCCGGAAGCGACCGTCTCGCGGCCGCTGAAGGCGACGATCGACATCGCCGTCACCGAGGCCGGCGGTCGCGCCGTCGAACGCGTCGTCTCGGTGCCGATCCTGCCCGCCGGCCCGGTGGTCGGCGTCCGGAAGCTCTTCGACCCGACCGCACTCTCCGCCGGCGGCAAGGCCGACTTCGCCCTCGTCTCGGCACTGCCGGACGGGACGCGACGCGAGGTGAAGGGCGTTCGTTGGGAACTCTATTCCGTCACCAAGCGCTGGCAGTGGTTCAACACCGAGGGCAAGTGGGACCACGAGGTGATCCGCACCTCGCGCAAGGTCGCCGACGGCACCCTCGATCTCGGCACCGCCGATCCGGCTCGCCTGTCGGTGCCGGTCGATTGGGGCGACTACCGGCTCGAGGTGAAGGTCGGTGACGACCGGCGGCCGGTCACCACGGTGAACTTCGCCGTCGGCTGGGAGAGTTCGGACAAGGCCGACGCGCCCGACGTGCTCGACGTGGCGCTCGACAAGCGCGACTACGCCGCCGGCGAGCCGGTCGCGGTCCGGTTGAAGCCGCGCTTCGCCGGTACCGCAACCGTCGCGGTGGTCTCCGACCGGGTCGAGGCGATGCAGGTCGTCGACGTCGATCCCGCCGGCACCACCGTCTCCTTCCCCGCCGATCCGGCCTGGGGCACCGGCGTCCACGTCGTCGCCATCGCCCACCGCCCGCTCGACACCAAGGCGCACCGTCAACCCGGCCGCGCCGTCGGTGTCGGCTGGTTCGCGGTCGATCCGGCCGCCCGTCGCGTCGATGTCGCCCTCGCCACGCCGGAGATGATCCGGCCGCGCGGGCACCTGAAGATCCCGGTGAAGCTCGCCGGGCTCGCGGCCGGCGAGAAGGCGCACGTCGTCGTCTCCGCCGTCGACGTCGGCATCCTCAACCTGACCCGCTACGAGACGCCCGACCCGAGCCGGTGGTTCTTCGGCCAGAAGCAGTTGGCGACCGAGATCCGCGATCTCTACGGCTTCCTCATCGACGGTATGCAGGGGTCGCGCGGCGAGATCCGCTCCGGCGGCGACGGCGGTGGCGACATGTCGGCCGCGCCACCGCGCGAGGCGCCCTTCGCCCGCTATTCCGGCGTCGTCGAGGTTGGTGCGGACGGCACGGCGGAGGTGATCTTCGACGTGCCGGCCTTCAACGGCACCGTCCGGGTGATGACCGTCGCCTGGACCAAGGACAAGGTCGGCCACGCCGCCAGGGACGTGATCGTCCGCGACGCCGTGGTGGTTCAGGCGACCGTGCCGCGTTTCCTGGCGGTCGGCGATCGCTCGCGCCTGCACTTCGCCCTCGACAACGTCGAGGCACCGGCCGGCGACTACACCGTCGACCTCGACATCCGCGGCCCGATCGTCGTGCCGGCCGATGCGCTGGCGGCGAAGATCCCGCTCAAGGCCAAGGGGCGGGGCGAAATTGCCGTGCCGGTGACCGCCGCCGGCGTTGGCCGCGCCTCGATCGCGGTGCGACTGACCGGCCAGGGAATCGATGCGACGCAGAATCTGGTGCTCGACGTCCAGCCGCCGACCACCGAGGTCTATCGCCGATCGGTGAAGACGCTCGAGCCCGGCGGGTCGATGACCGTCTCTTCCGACCTGCTCGCCGACTTCCTGCCCGGCACCGGATCGGTGTCGCTCTCGGTCGCACCATGGTCGGCGCTCGACGTGCCGGGGCTGTTGCGCGCGCTCGACCGCTACCCGCACGGCTGTACCGAGCAGGTGGTGAGCCGGGCGATGCCGCTCATCTACGTCAACAAGCTGGCGGCGGAGGAACGGCTGGCGCTCGACATGGGTGTCGACGACCGTCTGAACGCGGCGATCGACCGGGTGCTGACCCGGCAGGATTCGAACGGATCCTTCGGTCTGTGGGGTCCGACCGGTGGCGACCACCTCTGGCTCGACGCCTATGTCACCGACTTCCTGACGCGGGCGCGCGAACGCGGCCTCACCGTGCCGCAGAAGTCCTTCGACCTCGCCCTCGATCGGCTGCGCAACCAGGTTTCCAACAATTCCGATCCGAACCCCAAGGATGCCGCCGATCTCGCCTACGCCATCTATGTGCTCGCCCGCAACGGCCGGCCGGTGATGGGTGATCTGCGCTACCTCTCGGACCAGAAGCTGGAGCTCTTCTCCTCGCCGCTCGCCCGCGCCCAGCTGGCGGCGGGCCTGTCGCTGCTCGGTGACCGTGGCCGCTCCGCCCCGGTGTTCCAGGCGGCGATGACCCGGCTCAAGTCGATCGAGAACGAGCGGACCTGGCGCGAGGACTACGGCTCGCCTCTGCGCGACGCCGCCGGCACCGTGGCGCTGATGGCCGAGAGCGGCCGCCCGCTCGACGAGATCCTGAAGGTCGGCCAATCGATCGAGACGGCACGCAATGCCCGGACCTACACCTCGACCCAGGAACAAGCCTGGATGGTGTTGGCCGCCGCCTCGCTCGCCAAGGAGACGGAGCGGCTGAAGACCACCGTCACCCACGGCAGCACGAGCGAGGACAAGACCGGGGCCTATTACCGTACCTTCCGCGCCGATCAGCTCGACGGCCGGTCGGTGACGGTGAAGATCGACCTATCGGTCGACGCAAAACTCGCCGCGGTGACGGTCGTCACCACCTCCGGCCATCCGATCGCCCCGGAGCCGGCGGCGTCGAACGGCTACACGGTCGAGCGCACCTTCTACAAGCCGGACGGCTCGAAGGCCGACATGACCAAGCTGCGCCAGACCGACCGTCTGGTGGTGGTGCTGCGGGTCAGCGAGCCGAAGGCGGAATCGGCGCGCATCGTACTCGTCGATCGGCTGCCGGCGGGCTTCGAGATCGCCGATCCGAAGCTTCTGGCGGGCAAGGACGTACCGGCCTTCGAGTGGATGAAGGATACGGTCGAGCCGGCATCGACGGAGTACCGTGACGACCGCTTCGTCGCCGCCTTCGACCGCTCGTCGAGCCAGGACGCGATGTTCGAGGTCGCCTACGGTGTCCGTGTGGTGACCCCCGGCCGCTACGTGCATCCGCCGGCGGTGGTGGAGGACATGTATCGCCCCGAGCGCTATGGCCGCACCGCCTTCGGGACGATCGACGTCGCCCCGGCGAAGTGAGTGGGCGGGTCGGACGCAGCGAGCGGCCGGCCCCCTCTCCCTGTCCCTCCCCCTCCAGGGGGGAGGGAACCGGATGCGAGGCTTCTTCCGAATCGGCCCCGGTGCCGCGAGGCGGACGCGACGAGGCGACGGGCATCGCCCCACCGTCCCCTCCCCGCGGGTTGGGGAGGGACAAGGAGGGGACGGGTCCCCGGGTGATCGCGACTCTCGCGATCTCGGTATCCACGCCGAGCCGCCATCGACCCGCGAGGACGACGTCGTGACCGCCACCCTCCCCCCGACCACGACCCCGAAGGCAGGCCGTCACGGGCTCGCCTTCCGGCTCCACGTCGCCGCGGTGGCGGGGTTGATCGGCATCGCCTACGGGCTCTCGTGGCTGCGCGGCGAGATCGCCCGGCTGCCGGCGGTCGATCCGGCGCTCGCCGAGGTCCGCTCCACCGTGGTGCTCGACCGCGACGGCCGGCTGCTCAGACCCTTCCTCACCGAGGACGGCCGTTGGCGCCTGCCGATCGGCGTCGACGACGTCGATCCGCGCTACCTCGACCTGCTCTTCGCCTACGAGGACACGCGCTTCTTCACCCATTCGGGAATCGACGCCCGCGCCGTCGCCCGCGCCGCGGTCCAGGGACTGACCCATGGCCGCATCGTCTCCGGCGCCTCGACGCTGACCATGCAGGTCGCGCGCCTGCTCGAACCGCGCGAGACCCGTGATCTCTCCGCCAAGCGGCGGCAGATCGTCCGCGCCCTCGATCTGGAGCGGCGCTGGTCGAAACGCGACATCCTCGGCTTCTACCTGTCGCTCGCCCCCTACGGCGGCAATCTCGAAGGGATCCGCGCCGCCTCCTTCGCCTGGTTCGGCAAGGAGCCGAAGCGGCTGTCGACGGCCGAAGCGGCGCTGCTCGTCGCCCTGCCGCAGTCACCGGAGACGCGGCGGCCGGACCGCTTTCCCGAGGCGGCGCGGCGTGCCCGCGATCGGGTGATCGCCCGCGCCGAGGCCGCCGGCGTGATCGGTGCCGACGACGCGGCGCGCGCTCGTCTCGACCCGGTGCCACGGGAGCGCCGAGCCTTCCCCGCCTTCGCTCCGCACCTCGCCGAGACGCTGATCGGCGAGCGGCCGGAAGCCCGCCTGCATCGCACCACCGTCGACCTGCGTCTGCAGTCGACGCTCGAGAAGCTCCTGCGCGAACGCGCCGAGACCTGGCCGCAGAAGCAGTCGGCCGCGATCGTCGTCCTCGACAACGCCGGCGGCGAGTTGCTCGCCTCGGTCGGTGGTCCCGACTATTTCGATGCCGGTCGCGCCGGTGCCGTCGACCTCACCGACGCGGTGCGCTCGCCCGGTTCGGCACTGAAGCCCTTCGTCTATGCCCTCGCCTTCGAGAACGGCCTCGCCCATCCCGAGACCGTGCTGGAGGACCGCCCGGCGCGCTGGGGCGCCTGGGCGCCGGAGAACTTCGACCAGGGC
The DNA here is from genome assembly GCA_937864925.1 of uncultured Alphaproteobacteria bacterium. Lineage (GTDB taxonomy): Bacteria > Pseudomonadota > Alphaproteobacteria > Rhizobiales > Ancalomicrobiaceae > CALBKH01. The sequence goes on from CALMFH010000141.1 coordinate 10,429, forward strand.
TTCCACGGCACCGTCACCGCCCGCCACGCGCTGCAGCAGTCGCTCAACATGCCGGCGGTGCA
>CALMFH010000142.1 GCA_937864925.1 uncultured Alphaproteobacteria bacterium
TGCGAATTTGGGCAAGCGCGATATAGGGTCATTCGCCCCGTGACACAAGTGAAAATTTCGTGTCGGGGACACGTGCGACGAAATGTGAAATTCGGCTGGAATCGCATGGGCTTGTCACAGAGGTGGAAAGGCGCCTCGGCGGCCCCTCCGGGCCGGGCGGAAACGGGTGCCGCGATCGGTGTGCCGAGGCGGGCCGGAAGCCGGATTTCCGCGACTTTCGAGCCATCGGGTGATCCCCTCGTGCCGCGCCGCCGTCCGGCATCCGGCGGCCATGTGGTCATACATCGAACGATGATGTAGAATTCATCCGGATCGTTCGACGGAGTGAGACGATGGAATCACTGACTCGGATGCAGGCGTTCGTGCAGGTGGTGGAGGCGGGGGGATTTTCGGCGGCGGCGCGCAAGGCGGGGAAGTCCAAGGCGCTGCTCTCCAAATACGTGCGCGATCTCGAGGACGAGCTCGGGGTCAGGCTCCTCAACCGCACCACTCGGCAACTGGCGCCGACCGAGGTGGGGGTGGCCTATCACCGCGAGGCGGTGGACATCCTGCAGCGGCTCGACGATCTCACCGCATCGGTGCGCGACAGCCACGGCGAACCGCGCGGCCATCTGCGGATCTCGGGACCGCGGTTCTTCGGTGATTCCGAGCTCGGCGGGGCGATCACCGAGTTCATGGCGACGCATCCGGAGATCACCGTCGACATCCGCCTCGACGATCGCTTCGTCGATCTGGTCGAGGAAGGGTTCGACGTGGCGATCCGGGTGTCGGAGCCGGTCGATTCGAGCCTGATCGCGCGGCGGCTGGCGCCGTTCCGCGTCGTCTGCTGCGCCGCGCCGGCGTGGATCGCGGCGCACGGGCGGCCGGAAAAGCCCGCCGATCTCGCCGGGCTGCCGGCGATCGCCGACACCAACGCCCGCAACTGGAGTCACTGGCCCTTCGTCGTCGACGGCGAACGCATCGTCGTACCGGTGACGGCGCGGCTCCACGCCAACGCGCCGCAGGTGGCGGCGACGGCGGCGGAAGCGGGACTCGGGGTGGCGCGGACGCCGTGGTTCGCGGTCAGGCGGGCGGTGGAGGAGGGCCGGCTCGAGGTGCTGCTCGCCGACCACGAACTGCGCAACCTCACCGTCCACGCCGTCTATCCGCATCGTCGCCATCTCTCGGCCAAGGTGCGGGTGTTCGTCGACTTCATGGTCGGCTGGTTCGAGCGGCGACGGCGGAGCGAGCCCTGCGTCTGAGATCGCCGCAGGTCGCCGTGCTTCGGCCACGATCGGTGGACGAGATGTACGGCGCGGGCCGTGCTATGGATTCGCTCCACCCGTTCGACATCATCGGAAACCGCCGGAATGACGCTCTCCACCCTCGCTCGCTCTCTTCGCCGCGTCGCCATCGGCCTCGCTCTCGGCTTCGCCGCGGTCTTCGCGACGGGCGGGCGCGAGGCGGCGGCCCATCCGCACGTGTATGTCGATGCCCGGGTCGAGGTGGTGTTCGACAAGGACGGGAAGATCACCGCGCTGCGCCACGTCTGGCGCTTCGACGACGCCTTCTCCGCCTTCGCCAGCCAGGGGCTCGACAAGAACGGCGACGGCATCCTGTCGATCGAGGAGCTGCAGCCACTCGCCAAGATCAATGTCGAGTCGCTCAAGGACTACGACTACTTCACCTTCCTCAAGGTCGGCGGCAAGCGCAGCGGCTTCAAGATCCCGACCGAGTACTGGCTGCAGTCGGCGGACGGTTATCTGACGTTGTTCTACACACTGCCGCTGATGCAGGCGGTCAAGCCGGATGCGACCGGTGTGACCGTGGAGGTCTACGATCCCGGCTATTTCGTCGACTACCAGTTGGTGGAAAAGGACCCTGCCAAACTGATCGACGCGCCGGCCGCGTGCACGGCGGCGGTGCAACGCAAGGCCGATCCGGATGCGGCGACCGCGGCGATCCTCGGCCAGATCCCGGCGAGCGAACGTGAACTGCCGGCGAACCTCCGGTCGCTGACCAGCGACATGTCGAACCGGGTGACGGTGAAATGCCCGTGACCGACGATCGTCGCCGCCTCGTCGCAGCGGTCGTGGTCGCCGCCGTGGTGGCGGTTGCGGCGGCGGTGCCGGCGCTCGCCCAGGCCGGTCCCTTCGGCGTCGGTACGCCGGAAGCCGGTGCCGGTGCGCCGGGTGCCGGCGTCTTCGGTTGGATCGCGGCGCGGCAGAACGAGGCCTATCGGTCGCTGACGGCGGGGCTCAAGGCGATGCGGGCCGATCCGCACGCCGGCTTCTGGCTGATCGTCCTCTCCTTCGCCTACGGGGTGTTCCACGCCGCCGGTCCCGGTCACGGCAAGGCGGTGATCACTTCCTATGTGTTGGCCAATCGCGAAACGCTGAAGCGCGGCATCGTGCTGTCGATGATCTCGGCGCTGCTCCAGGGGCTGGTGGCGATCGTCTTCGTCGGGGCGGCGGTGACGGTGTTCCGCCTCACCGCCCTGGAGATGACCGACGCCACCACCGCCTTCGAGCGTACCAGTGCGGCGGCGATCCTGGGGCTCGGCCTGTGGCTCTCGTGGGTGAAGATCGTCGCGCCGGCGATCGCGGCATGGCGGGCGGCTCGGGCGGCCCCGCCGGTGGCGGTGGAGAGCGGGGTGGTCGATCTTTCGATCGACGCCACCGGCATGTCGGCCAACCGGGCGGCCGAACTCTGCGCCTGCGGCCAGGTGCACGCACCCGATCCGACGACGCTCGGCGGTCCGTTCGACCTTCGCAAGGCGCTCGCGGCGGTAGCCGCGGTCGGCATACGGCCGTGTACGGGTGCGTTGATCGTGCTGGTCTACGCCTTCGCCCAGGGGCTCGCCTGGGCGGGAATCGTGTCGATCGTCGCCATGTCGCTCGGTACCGGCCTCACCGTGTCGGCACTCGCCTCGGTCGCGGTCACGGCGCGGACACTGGCGCTGCGGCTGGCCGGCGACGACGGGGTATGGAGCCTGCGCGTGCTGCGCGGCGCCGAGATCCTCGGGGCGCTGATCGTTCTGGCGATGGGCGTGCTGCTCGCCGGCGCGGCGATCTGGGGCGGGCCGGTCGCGGCGGGGTGAATCGCCGTCGGCCGATCAGGACCGCGCCGCGGCGCGAGCGCGGATCGCTTCGCCGAAGGCGGCGAAGAGCCGCGACGAGGGGTGGTCGGAGCGCACCCAGTATTCGGGATGCCACTGGACGCCGACGGCGAAGGCGGTCGCATCCCGGACGCTCACCGCCTCGACGGTGCCGTCGGGAGCGGTCGCCTCGATCACCAGCCGGTCGGCGAGAGTGGCCAACCCCTGGCGGTGCAGCGAGTTGACGTCGATTTCGTCCGAGCCGAGCACTCGGCCGATGCAGCCTTCGCGGACGACGTGGACCTTGTGGCGGATGGCGTAGCGCTGGTCCGAAGTCGGGGCTTCCGGGGCGCGATGGTCCATGCGGCCCTCGAAACTCTGGATCTCGGTGTGCAACGTACCGCCGAGGGCGACGTTGAGCTCCTGGTAGCCGCGACAGATGGCGAAGAGCGGGACGCCCTTGTCGATCGCCAGACGGATCATCGGCAGGGTGGTGGCGTCGCGGGCCGGGTCGTAGGGCTCGTGGTCGGGAGTCGGCTCCTCGCCGTAGAGGCTCGGGTGGACGTTCGACTTCGAGCCGGAGAGGAGAACGCCGTCGACCCGGTCGAGCACCGAGTCGAGATCGAGGGCGCCGCCGAGCGAGGGCAGCATCACCGGGACGGCGCCGGCGCCGTAGAGGATCGCCTCGAGGTAGGTCGAGGGGGTCATGTGCCAGCTCATGCCGTCTATGGATCGCAGATCGGACGAAACGAGTACGAGCGGCAGTCCGGACATGATCTCGCGGAACCTTCGATGTTGGACGAACGAGCGACAGATATGCCACGACGCGGGGGGATCGACCAGAGCGGCAGCGGCGTTTCATGGCTCCCATGCCGCTTCGTCTCGACCTGCCGTGCATCAGTGGGTATGAGGGGGGCGACCCGTGCTCCGCCTTCTCTCGGGAGTTCCCCATGCAGGCTCTCATCGCCACGATCGACGCGATCAATCGCACGATCGGTCGTGTCGTCTCCTGGTCGATCCTGGTGATCGTCCTCATGCAGTTCGCCGTGGTGATCCTGCGCTACGTCTTCGGTTCGGGCTCGGTATGGGTGCAGGAGACGATCACCTACGTCTATGCAACCAGCTTCATGGCGACGGCGGGTTATGCGCTGTTGCGCGACGGGCAGGTCCGGGTCGACATCTTCTATCGCGAGGCGTCGAAGCGGACGAAGGCGATCGTCGACATCCTCGGCACGCTGGTCTTCTTGTGGCCGGTGACAGGGCTGCTCATCTGGGTCGCGTCTCCCTACGTGGCACGGTCCTTCGCCATCCTGGAGGGCTCGCGCGAGACCTCGGGACTGCCCTTCGTCTATCTGCTCAAGGCGGAGATCCTGCTCTTCGCCGGCCTCCTGGCGTTGCAGGGCCTGTCGCTCGTGCTGCGCTCCACCCGCGAGCTGGCCGGTCGGCCGGCCGACGAGCCGATCGCCTGAGGAAAGGCCGCCATGACCGTCGCCCAGATCCTCGACATCGGCATGTTCGTCGGCGCCTGCGTGGTGCTGCTCGCCGGTTATCCGGTGGCACCGACGCTCGCCGGCACCGCGGTGATCTTCGCCGCCATCGGCTGGCTCGCCGGGGTGTTCGATCCGAGCTTCCTCTCCGCCCTGCCGCAGCGCGTCTACGGCATCATGACCAACCCGGTGCTGGTGTCGGTGCCGCTGTTCGTCTTCATGGGGGTGATGCTGGAGCGCTCCAAGGTGGCCGAACTGCTGCTCGAGACGATGGGGCGGCTGTTCGGACGGCTACCCGGCGGGCTCGGCATCTCGGTGACGCTGGTGGGCGCACTGCTCGCCGCCTCCACCGGCATCGTCGGCGCGACCGTCGTCACCATGGGGCTGCTGTCGCTGCCGACCATGCTGCGCTGGGGCTACGATCCCAAACTCGCCACCGGCTCGATCGCGGCGGCAGGGACCCTCGGCCAGATCATTCCGCCGTCGCTGGTGCTGGTGGTGCTCGGCGACGTGCTCGCCAACGCCTATCAGAAGGCGCAGACCGACATGGGCAATTTCGCGCCCGACACGGTGTCGGTCTCCGATCTGTTCGCGGGTGCGCTGATACCCGGTCTCGTCCTCTCGGGCCTCTACGTCGTCTATCAGACGGTGGTCGCCATCGTGTCGCCGAAGAGTTCGCCGCCGGCGCCGGAAGGGCTCGGCAGGGTCACCTTCATGGAGGTGGCCGGGGCGTTGATCCCGCCGGTGGCGCTGGTGCTGTGCGTGCTCGGCTCGATCCTGTTCGGCATCGCCACGCCGACGGAAGCCGCTTCGGTCGGCGCGGTCGGTACGCTGCTGCTCGCCGGACAGCGCCGGGCACCGCATCGCGGCGTCGTCTTCCTCGCCGCCTGGGGCGCGCTCGGGGTGTTGCTCGTCCTCGCCTCGACCGTCGACATGCGCCTCGGCCGTGGTGACACCACCACGGCACAGTCGGTGGCGATCGCCGTCGCCACCCTCGGCACCGCGATTCTGGCCTTCGGGGTGGTGTTCGCCGCTTTCGTCTGCTGGAAGGAGAACGTGCTGCGCCCGGTGATGGAGACCACCACCGAAATCACCGCGATGGTCTTCACCATCGTCATCGGCGCCACCTTCTTTTCGTTGGTCTTCCGCGGGCTCGGCGGCGAGGAGATGGTGGCGCGCTATCTCGAACACCTGCCGGGCGGCTCGGCCGGGGCGATCCTGATCGTCATGGTGGCGATGTTCGTGCTCGGCTTCTTCGTCGACTTCCTGGAGATCTCCTACATCGTCGTGCCGATCGCGGCACCGGTGTTGCTCAAGATGCCGATGCCGGACGGATCGCCGATGAGCCCGATCTGGCTCGGGGTGCTGATGGGGGTGAACCTGCAGACGTCGTTCATGCACCCGCCCTTCGGCGTGGCGTTGTTCTATCTGCGTGGGGTGGCGCCGCCGGAGGTGAAGACGACCGACATCTACATCGGCATCATTCCCTTCGTCTGCATCCAGCTCGCCATGTTGTGGGTGCTTTGGCAGTGGCCGGGCATGGCGACCTGGCTGCCGCGGCTGATCTACGGGGCGAATTGACGGGTGGAGGCGTGCGGTGATCGCCGCGACGGTCGGGGGCGCCGGCCGGTAACGCGGGCGTCCACGGCGGCGGATCGACGCGAGACGTCGCCGTTCGAAATACGAACAAACGTTAGTATATGGTGACGGGGCCGCACCCGAACCGGACGGTGCGGGCGCCATGACCGTCCGTGCGGTGACGGCCCGGATTTCGTGTGCGGTGCACCATGTCCGGTCGGTCGAGTGCGGCGCGGGACGGCCCGAGCGGCTCCTTTCGGCGCGGTATGCCCCGGTTTCGATGCCCGCGGCGGGGCGGAATCGGTTCTGCCGCGGTCGCGAAGACGCGGGCCTCGATCAGGCCGATGGCGTCTGCCGCGGTGCCGAAATCGGCCGCGGCCGCATCTCTTGCGAACATCAGCATATGTATTCTGCATAACTTATGAGCGTGCTCTCCCCCATACCAAAGACGCCCGCTTCCGAGCTTGCCTTCTCGGGGCTCCTCGGGTTTGATCCCGGGTAATCGAACGACCGTGCGGTTCCCGGAAAACCGGATCGACGAAGCCGCCGGCATTGAGGGTGAGGAAACACGAATGACGGATGCGGGGGCCACCCGTACCGGCGCGCGGGACACGTTTCCCAAATTGCTGCTCGCCAATGCGGTGTCTCTGGCCGACCGGCCGGCGATGCGCGAGAAGGATCTCGGCATCTGGCAGACCTGGACGTGGAGCGACGTCGCCGAGGAGGTGCGCGACTTCGCGCTCGGGTTGCAGCGCCTCGGGCTCGAGCCGGGCGAGAAGGTGGCGGTGGTCGGGGCCAATCGGCCGCGCCTCTACTGGACCTTCGCCGCGGTGCAGAGCCTCGGCGGCGTGCCGGTGCCGGTCTACAAGGACGCGGTCGCCGACGAGATGGCCTATGTGCTGGAGCACGCCGAGGTCGCCTTCGCCGTCACCGAGGACCAGGAGCAGACCGACAAGATCCTGTCGATCTCCGACCGCCTGCCGGGCCTGCGCCACGTCGTCTACGACGACGAGCGGGGCCTCAGGGACTACGATCACACGCGGCTGCACGCCTTCGCCGAGGTGCAGAAGACGGGTCGCGAGCGGGCGACGTCCGATCCGGGTGCACTCGCCGGCTGGCACGAACGCATCGCCCTCGGTCGCGGTTCGGACCTCGCGGTGATGCTCTACACCTCGGGCACCACCGGTAAGCCCAAGGGGGTGATGCTCAGCTTCGACAACGTGTTGATCTCGGCCGCCAACGGCATCGACTTCGACACGCTCACGGCGCAGGAGGAGGTGGTCGCCTATCTGCCGATCGCCTGGGTCGGCGACCACATTTTCTCCTACGCCCAGTCCTTCGTCGCCGGCTTCTGCGTCAATTGTCCGGAGAGCGCCGAGACCACCGACGACGACCGGCGCGAGATCGGTCCGACCTATGTCTTCGCGCCGCCGCGGGTCTACGAGTCGATGCTCACCCGCACCCAGGTCAGGATGCAGGACGCCGGCAAGCTCAAACAGAAGATGGTCGACCATTTCCTCGCAGTGGCCGATCGGCTGGGCGAGGCGATCCTCGACGGTCGGCCGGTCGGTCTTCTCGATCGGCTGCACTACCGGCTCGGCGAATTCCTGGTCTACGGCCCCTTGAAGAATCGCTACGGTTTCACCCGCACCCGCGTCGCCTACACCGCCGGCGAGGCGATCGGGCCGGAGATCTTCCGCTTCTACCGCTCGATCGGCGTCAACCTGAAGCAGCTCTACGGACAGACCGAGGCCTCGGTCTACGTGACGCTGCAGCCCGACGCCGAGATCCGCGCCGACACCGTCGGCGTGCCGGGTCCGCAGGTGGAGATCCGCATCTCCGAGAACGGCGAGGTGCTCTATCGCAGCCCCGGCGTCTTCGTCGGCTACTACAAGAACGATCAGGCGACCGCCGAGACCAAGACGGCGGACGGTTGGGTCCATTCCGGTGACGCCGGCTTCATCGAGACCGCGAGCGGCCATCTCAAGATCATCGACCGTGCCAAGGACGTCGGCAAACTCGTCGACGGCACCCTGTTCGCGCCGAAGTACATCGAGAACAAGCTCAAGTTCTTCGCCGACATCAAGGAGGCGGTGGCCTTCGGCGACGGACGCGGCTTCGTCACCGTCTTCCTCAACATCGACCTCGCCTCGGTCGGGGCCTGGGCGGAGCGCAACGACGTCGTCTACGCCAGCTACCAGGAACTCGCCGCCCATCCCCAGGTCTATGCCCGCATCCGCACCGCGGTCGACCGGGTCAATCGTGACCTTTCGGCCGAGGCGATGATGGCGGGGGCGCAGATCCGCCGCTTCCTCATCCTCCACAAGGAACTCGACGCCGACGACGGCGAGCTCACCCGGACCCAGAAGGTGCGGCGCAGCTTCATCGCCGACCGCTACGCGCCACTGGTCGAGGCGCTCTACGACGGCTCGACGGAGAAGCACGTGGTCACCGAGATCGCCTTCGAGGACGGTCGCAAGGGCACCATCACCGGTGACGTGAGGATCGAGGACATGCAGGTCCATGCGACGGCGAAGCGGGAGGCGGCGGAATGAGGAGCTCCCTCCCCCCCATCGCGAAGGGCGAGCCGATCCTGCAGGTGGAGAACATCTCGCTCTCCTTCGGCGGCGTGAACGCGCTGACCGACGTGTCCTTCGACATCCTTGCCGGCGAGGTGCGCGCCATCATCGGCCCGAACGGCGCCGGCAAGACGTCGATGCTCAACGTCATCAACGGCTTCTATCATCCGCAGGTGGGTCGAGTGATCCATCGCGGCGAAGCGCGGACGGGTAGGAAGCCACACGAGGCGGCGCGGCGCGGCATCGGCCGCACCTTCCAGAACGTGGCGTTGTTCAAGGGTCTGTCGACCCTCGACAACATCATGGCCGGCCGCACGCTCAAGATGACCCGCGGCTTCTTCTGGCAGTGTCTGCGCTTCGGTCCGGCGCTGAACGAGGAGATCGATCACCGCCGCAAGGTCGAGGAGATCATCGATTTCCTGGAGATCGAGCACATCCGCAAGGTGCCGGTCGGCAAGCTGCCCTACGGGTTGAAGAAGCGGGTCGAGCTCGGCCGGGCCCTCGCCCAGGAGCCGGAGCTGCTTCTCCTCGACGAACCGATGGCGGGCATGAATCTCGAGGAGAAGGAGGACATGAGCCGCTTCATCCTCGACATCCGCGAGACCTTCGGCACCACCATCGCGCTGATCGAGCACGACATGGGGGTGGTGATGGATCTCTCCGACCGCGTCGTCGTGCTCGAATACGGTCGCAAGATCGCCGACGGCACACCCGACGAGGTCCAGAACGACCCCGTGGTCATCGACGCCTATCTCGGCCGGTCGCACTGAGGAGACGGGGCAGATGGATCTTCTCACCGCGATCTTCGTCGATCCCTTCGTCCGCATGGGGACCAACCCGACCTTCCTGGTCCAGGTGATCTGGGAGGGCTTCGTCTCGGGTGTGCTCTATGCGCTCGTCGCGCTCGGCTTCGTGCTGATCTTCAAGGCCTCCGGCGTGTTCAACTTCGCTCAGGGCATCATGGTGGTGTTCGCGGCGCTGGCTCTGGTCGGCCTGCACGAGAAGGGCGTTCCCGCCTGGCCGGCATTGTTGGTGGCGACCGGTGTCATGCTGATCCTGGCGATCGGCATCGAACGGGTGGTGCTGCGACCGCTGGTCAATCAACCGGACATCATCCTCCTGATGGCGACGATCGGCCTCACCCGCTTCCTCGTCGGTCTCGGCGAGATGGTGTTCGGTGGTGAGCCCAAGGTGATGATCACCGAGGCGCTCGGCATCCCGACCGGCATTCTGCGGATCCCGCTCTTCGGCAAGAGCCTGATCCTCAAGGAAATCGACATGACGGCGGCTGTGGTCGCCATCCTGATGGTCGCCTTCCTCGCCGTGTTCTTCGCCCGAACCAAGATCGGCCGGGCGTTGCGCGCCGTCGCCGACGACCATCAGGCGGCGCTGTCGGTCGGCATCTCGCTCAATCGCATCTGGGTGATCGTGTGGTTCGCCGCCGGCATCGTGGCGCTGGTCACCGGTATCATGTGGGGGGCGCGGTCCCAGGTTTCCTTCGACCTCGAGGTGATCGCGCTGAAGGCGCTCCCCGTTCTGATCCTCGGCGGCTTCACTTCGGTGCCGGGCGCCATCGTCGGCGGGCTGATGATCGGCATCGGCGAGAAGATCGGCGAGATCTACTGGGGGCGGCTGCTGGGCGGTGGCATCGAGAGCTGGCTCGCCTATCTCATCGCCCTGGCCTTCCTGCTGTTCCGGCCGCAGGGCCTGTTCGGCGAGAAGATCATCGAACGCGTCTGACGGGAGAGGAACGGGCATGTTCTATCGGGAAGTCGGACAGTTCAAATCGACCTACGCGGCCGACATGGCGATCTTCCCGATCCGCCAGGACCGCATCGGCATCGCGGTGATGCTGGGCTTGGCGGTGATCGCCATCCCGCTCGTCGCCAACGATTTCGTCCTCGCCTCGATCATGATTCCGGGGCTGGTGTTCACGCTCGCCGCGATCGGGCTCAACATCCTGACCGGTTACGCCGGACAGATCTCGCTCGGCACCGGCGCCTTCATGGGGGTCGGGGCCTATGCCGCCTTCAAGATGGCGAGCGCCTTTCCGCAGGTGAACGTCATCGTCTGGATCCTCGCCTCGGGCGTCTTCTCGGCCGGGGTCGGGGTGGTCTTCGGCCTGCCGTCGCTGCGCATCAAAGGCCTCTATCTGGCGGTCACCACGCTCGCGGCGCAGTTCTTCCTCGACTGGTGCTTCGTCCGCGTCGGCTGGCTCACCGACTATTCCTCGTCGGGCGCCATCGAGGCGGCGCGGCGGTCGTTGTTCGGGATCGCCATCACCGGGCCGGAGGCCACCCCGCTCGCCCGCTACTTCGTGGTGTTGGGGCTCGTCGTCCTGCTCACCTTCGTCGCCTCCAACCTCGTCCACGGCCGCATCGGCCGGACCTGGATGATGGTGCGCGACATGGACATCGCCGCCGAGCTGATGGGGGTGCGCCTGCTTCCCGCCAAGCTCCTCGCTTTCGCGGTGTCGTCCTATTTCGCCGGCGTCGCCGGGGCGATGATGGTGTTCTTCTGGCTCGGCGCGGCGGAGCCCTCGGCCTTCGGCATCTCGCTCTCCTTCCAGGTGCTGTTCATGGTGATCATCGGCGGGCTCGGCTCGATGATCGGCTCCTATTTCGGCGCCGCCTTCATCTGGGCGCTGCCGGTGCTGATCAAGTTCACGCCGAACCTGTTCGGCATCGAGATCCAGTCGGCGACGGTCGAACACGCCAACTCGATGATCGTCGGGGCGTTGATCATCTTCTTCCTGATCGTCGAACCGCACGGGCTGGCCAAGCTGTGGGCGGTGACGAAACAGAAGCTCAGGGTCTGGCCCTTCCCCTGGTGAGGGCACCGTAGAGACGAGCCGCGGCCGGTTCGGGTCGGGTCGCGGCGCATCAACGAAGAGACCCGAAGTCCGCCCGGGGCCGCGCGCGCCTCGGCGGCGGGCATCAGACGGAGGAAAACCCGATGTTCGGACGCTCTGCACTCGCTCTCTCGGTGGCCTCGGTCATCGCCTCGGCCGTCTCGACGGTCACGCCGGCGGCGGCCCAGGAATCGGTCTATGTGCCGCTGCTCACCTACCGTACCGGCGCCTATGCCGGCTCGGGCATTCCGATCGCCGACGGCATGCACGACTACCTCGAGATGCTGAACCAGCGCGACGGCGGCGTCGGCGGGGTGAAGATCGTCTACGAGGAATGCGAGACCGGCTACACCGCCCAGAAGGGCGTCGAGTGCTACGAGGCGACCAAGGGCAAGGGCGCCCTGATGTACAATCCGTGGTCGACCGGCATCACCCTGCAGCTGATCCCCAAGGCCGGCGTCGACAAGATCCCGGTGCTGTCGATGGCCTACGGCCTGACCGCCGCGGCCGACGGCAAGACCTTCCCCTGGGTGTTCAACCCGCCGATGACCTACTGGGACGGCGCCTCGGTGGCGATGAAGTACATCGCCTCCAAGGTCGGCGGCCTCGACAAGCTCAAGGGCAAGAAGATCGGCCTGATCTATCTCGATGCGCCCTTCGGCAAGGAGCCGCTGCCGCTGCTCGAGCTCTTGGCCAAGGAGAACGGCTTCGAACTCGCCAAGTACCCCGTCCCCGGCGACAAGATGCAGGATCAGTCGTCGCAGTGGCTGAACATCCAGTCGGACAGCCCGGATTGGATGATCATGTGGGGTTGGGGCGCGATGAACCCGACCGCGGTCAAGGAAGCGGTCAAGGTCGGCTATCCGATGGACAAGTTCATCGGCGTGTGGTGGTCGGGCTCCGACGATGACGCGCGGGCCGGCGGCGCCGGCGCCAAGGGCTATCTAACCCTCAACTTCAACGGCACCGGCGCCGGCTTCCCGGCGATCGCCGACATCAAGAAGCACGTGGTCGACAAGGGTCTCTCCACCCTCAAGGACGCGTCGCGGCTGGGTGAGAACAACTACAACAAGGGCGTCTACAACTCGATGCTGATCGCCGAGGCGATCCGCACCGCCCAGAAGAAGACCGGCAAGAAGGTGGTCGACGCCCAGGACGTGCGCGCCGGCCTGGAGAGCCTCGACATCGACGCCGCCCGCATCAAGGAGATGGGGCTCGAGGGCTTCATGACCCCGGTCAAGGTCACCTGCGACGACCACTCCGGCTCCAATGCGGCCTACGTGCAGCAGTGGGACGGGGCGAAGTGGGTGAAGGTGTCGGACTGGATGGATCCGATGAAGGACAAGGTCCGTCCGCTGCTCGTCGCCGACGCCGCCGCCTACGCCGCCAAGAACGCGCCGTGGCCGGCCCGCACGGAAGCCTGCGGCGGCCGCTGATCGCGGCATGAACGAGGCGCCGGGGCGGAGCGATCCGCCCCGGGGGCTTCGCGAGTGTTCGCTCCGACGAAGACTCCCCTCGGCACGGCCTATCGAGATCGGGGGTCCTCTCATCCGGTTCTCTCACCCCTCGAGGGGGAGAGACAGAGAGGCACTGTCTGCGGAAAATCGAGGGTCGCGCGTTGTCGCGAGGCCCAGCTTCGGAACCGGAGGGCGCGAGTGCCCCCGCCACTCGTCTCGATGGAGACCCTCATGACCGACCCCGCCGCCGCGATGCTGACCGTCGACAACATCGAGGTGGTCTACGATCACATCGCCCTGGTGCTGAAGGGCGTGTCGCTGACCGTGCCGAAGGGCGGCGTGGTGGCGCTGCTCGGGGCCAACGGTGCCGGCAAGACGACGACGCTCAAGGCGATCTCCAACCTGCTCCACGCCGAACGCGGCGAGGTGACCAAGGGCAAGATCGTCTTCGAGGGCGACGAGGTTCAGGCGCTGTCGCCCAATGAACTGGTGCGCCGCGGCTGCATCCAGGTGATGGAGGGGCGGCACTGCTTCGGCCATCTCACCGTCGAAGACAACCTTCTGACCGGCGCTTTCACCCGCCGCGACGGGCGTGGTGCGGTCAAGGCCGATCTCGAACGTTGCTACGAGCTCTTTCCGCGCCTGAAGCAGCGCCGCAAGAGTCAGGCCGGCTACACCTCGGGCGGCGAGCAACAGATGGTGGCGATCGGTCGCGCACTGATGTCGCGGCCGAAGATGATCCTGCTCGACGAGCCGTCGATGGGGCTGGCGCCGCAGATCGTCGACGAGATCTTCGAGATCGTCCACCGGCTCAATGCCCAGGAGGGGGTTTCGTTCCTTCTCGCCGAGCAGAACACCGCGGTGGCGCTGCGTCACGCGACCCACGGCTACATTCTCGAATCCGGCCGTATCGTGCTCGACGGCGAGGCGAAGACGCTCTCCGAGAACGAGGACGTCAAGGAGTTCTACCTCGGCGTGGCGGCGGCGGGGCGCAAGAGCTTCAAGGAAGTGAAGCACTACAAGCGCCGCAAGCGCTGGCTGGCGTGAGGATCCTTCGATGGCCGAATACTACGATCGTCTGGAGACCCGCCGTCCGGCAACGCGCGAACGGGCGCAGATGAAGGCGCTGCGCGAAGCGGTCGAGGGGCTGGCGGCGACGCGGGCGTGGAAGAGCCGCTTCGCCGGTATTCCCGCCGCCGAATTGCGGACCCGTCGCGATCTCGCGGCGATTCCGGTGCTGCGCAAGGGCGAGTTGAAGGACCTCCAGGCGGCTCGGCCGCCCTTCGCCGGTCTTTCGCCGGCGAAGTTGGTCGGGGTCGGCCGTCTCTTCACCTCGCCGGGTCCGATCTACGAACCGGAGGGCCTGTCGAGCGACTGGTGGGGCACGGCGCGGGCGCTCGCCGCCGCCGGCATCCGTCGCGGCGACGTGGTGCTCAACACCTTCGCCTATCATCTCACCCCGGGCGGATTCATCCTCGACGCCGGTGCGCGCGCGCTCGGCTGTCCGGTGATCCCGGCGGGGCCGGGCAACAAGGAGGCGCAGCTCGATCTCATCGGCCACTATCGGCCGCGCGCCTATGTCGGGACCCCCGACTTCCTCAAGATCCTGCTCGACGCGGCGCAAGAGGCGGGACGTGACATCGCCTCGCTGGAGCGGGCGCTGGTCACCGGTGCGGCGCTGCCACCGTCGCTCAGGGCCGAGCTCGAAGGCCGCGGCGTCGGAGTGCGTCAGTGCTACGCCATCGCCGACGTCGGCCTCGTCGCCTACGAGACGAGCGGCCCGGACGGCGCCCTCGTCCCCGGCATGATGGTCGACGAACGCATCCTGCTCGAGATCGTGCGGCCGGGCACCGGCGATCCGGTCGGCCCCGGCGAGGTCGGCGAGGTGGTGGTGACGCGCGCCGATCCGATCCATCCGGTAGTCCGGCTGGCCACCGGCGATCTCTCCGCCTTCCTCGAGGGCGAGAGCCCGTGCGGGCGCACCGGGCCGCGGATCCGCGGCTGGATGGGGCGCGCCGACCAGAAGGCCAAGGTCAAGGGCATGTTCGTCGACCCGGCCGACGTCGACCGGGTCCGACAGCGCCATTCCGAGATCGGCCGGGCGCGTCTGGTCGTCACTCGGGCGAACGAGCAGGACGAGATGGAGCTGAAGGTCGAGGCGACGGTCGCCGATCCGGCCTTCGTGGAAGCGGTCGCGGCGACGCTCGCGGCGGTGACCCGGCTCAAGGGCCGGGTGACGGTGGTGGCGCCGGGAACGCTGCCCAACGACGGCAAGGTCATCGCCGACGAGCGGCCGGTCGGGTGAGGTATGGTCGCCGAGGGCGCCGCGACGACACGAAGCACCGGCGGAGGGTCGCGAACGACGAACGTTCCGGACGCGCGAGTGCAGGGTCGGGGCAAGCCGGGATGACGTTGCGCGATAGTTCGAGACGGGCCTGCGGCCCTCCTCATCATGACGTGCTGTCGAAAACCGCAACGATCACGAGCGCCTCATGGTGAGGAGGCGCGGAGACCGCGCCGGCTCGAACCATCGAGCACGGCGGTCGACGACGGTGACGCAGCATTTCGGCACGCGCCCCCCCAACCGGTGAGAGCGGAGGGTGCGCGCCGAATGCGGCGAACGCGTCACCGCGCCGCCGGCTTGGCCTTGGGGCGCAGCTCGGAGAGGGCGGCCTTCTGATGGCCGGCGGCGTCGAAGTTGTCGGGCTTCAGCCAGGCGACGAAGGCCGCCTTCACCGTCGGCCACTCCTTGTCGACGATCGAATACCAGGCGGTGTCGCGGTTGCGGCCCTTGATCACCATGTGCTGGCGGAAGATGCCCTCGAAGGTGAAGCCGAAGCGGATGGCGGCGGTGCGCGACGGGGCGTTGAGGGCGTCGCATTTCCACTCGAAGCGACGATAGCCGAGGTCGTCGAAGGCGTGCTTCATCGCCAGGAAGATCGCTTCGGTGGCGGCGCGGGTCTTCTGCAGAACGGGGGCGAAGAAGATGTGGCCGATCTCGATCACGCCGGCCGCCGGGCGGATCTCCATCAGGGTGAGGACGCCGAGCGCCTTGCCGGAGGCGGCGTCGACGAGGGCGTAGGAGAGCGGATCGGTCAGTTCCTCACGGCCCTTCAGCCAGGAGAGGAAGCTCGCCTCGTCGGCGAAGGGGCCGTAGCTCATGTAGGTCCACACCGAATCGTGGCCCTCGACCGCGGTCCACAGATCGTGGCCGTGCTTCGCGGTGTCGAGCGGCTCGAGCCGTCCCCAGGTACCGGCGATACCGGCCCGCACCGGACGGGCGCGTTCGCTCCAGCCCTGGAGCTGCGGGCCGACCGGCCGCTCTTCGTTTCTGCCCGGCATCGGGATCTCCTCGTCGGTGTTTCGTCGTGTCGCCGACCTTGGCCCGGCGCGCGTCGCGGATCAACCGTCATCCGGGCTGATACCGACGAGAGGCGGCGATCGAGCGAAATCACGCAGTTGCGACCCCGTCCCCTCTCGACCGCGTGCATCCGAGAGCGCACATAGACGGACATGACCATCTCGCCCGCACCCGCTTCGCTCACACCTTCACCCGCGGCCTCCGCCGAGCCGCTGCTCGTCGACGTCACCGGCATGACCTGCGCCGCCTGCGCCGCCCGCATCGAGAAGGTGCTCGGCCGGGTGCCGGGGGTGGAGAAGGCGACGGTCAATCTGGCGTTGGAGACGGCCGAGATCGCGGCGCCCGGCGTCGACAGCGAGCTTCTGGTCGCGGCGATCGAGCGCGCCGGCTTCGGCGCCCATCTGCGCGACACGGCGGTGGCGGCGCGGCGGGCGGCGCTGGAACGCGCGGCCGAAGAGCGCGCGACGGAGGAGAAACGGACGTTTCTCGTCTTCCTCGCCTCGGCGATCCTGACCCTGCCGTTCCTGGTCGGCATGATCCCGATGGCCTGGGGGGGGCATGCGACCTGGCTGACGCCGTGGCTGCAGGTGGCACTGGCGACGCCGGTGCAGGTGATCGCCGGTACACGCTTCTATGTCGGGGCCTTCAAGGCGCTGCGGGGTCGTTCGGCCAACATGGACGTACTGGTGGCGCTCGGGACCACGGTCGCCTGGGGTTTCTCGATGGCGATGGTGGCGGTTCACGGCGAGCACGCTCACGGTCACCTCTATTTCGAGGGTTCGGCGACGGTGCTGACACTGATCCTGCTCGGCAAGCTCATGGAGGCGCGGGCCAAGCGCTCGGCGACCGCGGCGGTGGCCAAGCTGATGGCGCTGCGGCCCGACACCGCGACGCGGGTGGTGAACGGTCTCGCCGAGGTTGTGGCGGCCGACCTGTTGCGCCGTGGCGATCACGTACTGGTGAAGCCGGGCGAGCGAGTGGCGGCGGACGGGATCGTCGTCGAGGGCGCGAGCGAACTCGACGAGAGCCTGGTCACCGGCGAGAGCGTGCCGGTCGAGAAGCGGGTCGGCGACAAGGTGACGGCCGGGACGATCAACGGCTCCGGGGCGATCACCTTCCGGGTCACCGCGGTCGGCGAGGACACCACCATCGCCCGCATCGGTCATCTGGTCGAGCAGGCGCAGATCGCCAAGGCGCCGGTGCAGCGGCTGGTCGACAAGGTGGCGAGCGTCTTCGTGCCGGTGATCGTCGTCATCGCGATCGTCACCTTCGCGACTTGGTGGCTGGTCGGGCACGACTTCGAGAAGGCGCTGATCCCGGCGGTGGCGGTGCTGGTGATCGCCTGTCCCTGCGCCCTCGGGCTGGCCACACCGGCGGCCTTGGTCGCCGGGACCGGCGCGGCGGCCAAGGCCGGGATCCTGATCCGCGACATCGAGGCGCTGGAGCGGGCGCACGCCGTCGACTGCGTGATCTTCGACAAGACCGGCACGCTCACCGCGGGCCATCCCTCGGTCACCGACGTCTTCGTGCTCGGCGGGTCGGGCGACGAGATGTTGCGGCTCGCGGCCTCGGCGCAGAGCGCCAGCGAGCATCCGTTGGCCAAGGCCTTCGTCGCGGCGGCCGACGCGCGCGGACTGGTCCGTGCTCCGGTGAGCGGGGCGCGCAGCCACGTCGGGCGCGGCCTCGTCGCCACCGTCGAGGGACGCGGGATCGCCATCGGCAATGCCGCGCTGATGGCCGAACTGGGTGCGGACCTGCGTCTGTTCGAAAAGGAAGCGGCGCGGTTCTCCGGCGAGGCGAAGACGGTCGTGGCGGTGGCGCGTGATCGCGAGGTTCTCGGTCTCGTGGCGCTCGCCGACCCGATCCGGGCGGAGAGTGGCGACGCGGTGGCGGCGCTGAAGGCGGCACGGGTCGCAGTGCGGCTCGCCACCGGCGACGGCGCGGCGGTGGCGCGGGCGGTCGGCGATCGGCTCGGCCTCGACGCGGTGGCGGCGGAGGTCCGGCCGGAGGGCAAGACGGCGCTGGTCGAGAGACTGCGTTCGCAGGGTCGGGTGGTCGCCATGGTCGGCGACGGCATCAACGATGCGCCGGCACTCGCCGCCGCCGACGTCGGCATCGCCATGGGGTCGGGCGCCGACGTGGCGATGGAGACGGCCGGCATCACGTTGATGCGCTCCGATCCGCGCCTCGTCCCCGCGGCGCTGGAGATCAGCCGCGCCACTTGGGCGAAGATCCGCCAGAACCTGTTCTGGGCCTTCTTCTACAATGTCGTCGGTGTGCCGCTCGCCGCCTTCGGCCATCTCACCCCGGCGTTGGCCGGGGCGGCGATGGCGATGAGTTCGGTGTCGGTGGTCACCAACGCGCTGACGCTCACCCGCTGGAAACCCTCTTCCGATCGACGCCGGTGAGGGGTGGCGTTCGCCCACGTCGATGCCCATATTCCGCCCGATTGCCGTGGCTCATCCGCTCGCCTAGAAGACAACTCGCGCCACCCGGCGCCCGGCCTCTCCGCTCCCTCCCGGACCTCTCGCAGGACCTTCCATGACCGCGAAACTCTCTCGCCGCGATCTCATCTCCGCTTCCGTTGCCCTCGGCGTCGCCAATCTCCTAGGGTCCGCCGGTCCGGCGGCGGCGGCGGCGCTCAAGTTCGGCCCGGCGAAGGCGTTCTCCTTCGCCTCGCTCACCCAGCGGGCCCGCGAGGCGGCGGCCAAAGCCCATCTGCCGCCGAAGAAGCCGGCGCCGGAGATCGTCGAGCAGATCGGTTACGAGCAGCACGGCAAGATCAAGTTCCGTCCCGATCACGCCATGTTCGGCGACGAGAAGGGGGTCTATCCGGTCACCTTCTTCCCCGTCGGCAAGTACTTCGCCAAGACGATCAAGATGCACGCCGTCGACGGCGACAAGGCGGCGGAGGTGCTCTACGAGCCGGAGTATTTCGACATGCCGGAGGACAGCCCGGCGGCGAAGCTGCCGGAGGACACCGGTTTCGCCGGCTTCCAGATCCGCGAGTCGAAGAGCCGGCCGGACTGGCGGACCCAGGACTGGTGCGCCTTCCTCGGCGCCTCCTATTTCCGCGCCATCGGTTCGCTCAACGAATACGGCCTGTCGGCCCGCGGCATCGCGATCGATACGGCGAGCCCGACGCCCGAGGAGTTTCCGGACTTCACCGAGTTCTACCTGCAGCCGGCGAGCGACGAGAAACATCCGATCGTCGTCTATGCGCTGCTCGACGGACCGTCGATCACCGGCGCCTACAAGTTCACCATCCGCCGCACCGAGGGCGTGGTGATCGACGTCGAGTGCAATCTCTTCGCCCGCAAGGACATCGCCAAGCTCGGCATCGCACCGATGACGTCGATGTACTGGTTCTCCAACTACGACAAGAGCTACCAGCTGGAGTGGCGGCCGGGTGCGCACGACAGCGACGGTCTCGCCATCTGGACGGGCGCCGGCGAACGCATCTGGCGGCCGCTGGTCAATCCGCCGGGGCCGTCGACCTCGGCCTTCCTCGACGACAATCCGCGCGGCTTCGGCCTGATGCAGCGCAACCGCGATCCCAAGGAATACATGGATCGCTACCTCAACTACGAGCGCCGTCCGTCGCTGTGGATCGAGCCGATCGGCGGCTGGGGGCCGGGCGCCTTCCACCTCGTCGAGTTCCCGACCGATCACGAGGACTTCGACAACATGGGCTGCTTCTGGGTGCCGCGCGACCCGGTCAAGGCGGGCCAGGCGCTCGAGTATCGCTACCGCATGTACTGGAACGCCGACGAGCCGAACCCGCCGGCGAATCTGGCACGCCCGACCCGCACCGGCATCGGCCGCGGCGGCTTCCCCTACACCCGCGCCAATCCGCCGGAGATCAAGCGCTTCGTCATCGAATTCATCGGTGGGGCGCTGGCGAATTTCCCCAAGGACAAGAAGCCGGAGGCGGTGATCACTCCGTCACGCGGCGAGATCTCCAAGATCTTCCTGGAGACCACCTCGTGGAACGACGCCTGGCGCCTGCAGTTCGACATCAAGGCGGAGGGTGCCGACCCGGTCGACATCCGCGCCTTCCTGCGCGACGGCGACACGGCGCTGACCGAGACCTGGCTGTTCAAGCTGCACCCGCAGAAGACCTGGTGAGGTCGACCACGATCGCGGCGACGGTCCACGGGGAGGCTTCGGCCTCCCCGTTCGCGTTTCGGAGCGGGGGGAGTCGCGGGCGCGGGGTCGGTACGGGGAATCCTGCGGTCGTTGTACGTTCTGTACAACGAGGCGCCGACGTTGTACATTTCGTACAACAGAACATGACGGAGGCGTCCCATGAAGCTCGAGGTCAAGAAGATCGGCAATTCGACCGGGCTGATCCTGCCGAAGGAGTTGTTGGTGAAACTCGGTCTGAAGCCGGGAGATGCGCTGCACGCCACGGCGGATGGTGAGGGCGGCATGCGGCTCACGCCCTACGATCCGGATTTCGAGCAGTCGATGCGGCTGGTCGACGAGATCATGGACGAATACCGCGACACGCTGAAGGAACTGGCGAAATGACCGGCTCGGAGATGTCTCCCGGCGGGTTCTCGGATCAGGGTCAGGCGGGTTTCGGCCCGGTCCGGCTGACGCTCGCCGAGGTGAAGGCTCTGCACGAGCGGCAGATCGCCCGCTTCGGCGGGCCGGCCGGCATCCGCGATCTCGGCGCGCTCGAGTCGGCGCTCGGTCGGGCGCGCAACAAGTGGGAGTACGAAGGCGCCGATCTGGCGCTCCTCGCGGCGGCGCATGCCTTCGGTATTGCCCGCAACCATCCCTTCGTCGACGGCAACAAGCGCGCCGCCTTCGTCGCCATGATGCTGTTCCTGCGCAAGAACGGTGTGAAATTCGCACCTCCGCCGACGGAGGCGACGACGATCGTCCTGGGTCTCGCCGCCGGCGAGGTTTCCGAAGAGAGTCTGGCACGTTGGATCCGTGATCGTCGGCCGGCATGATCGCCGATCCTTTCTCCGCGAAAACGCCTATGCTGGGTCGGGGGACGGAAACGGATCGAGCGAAATGGCCAAGGACGGCGAGAAGAACAGCCTGACCGGACGGGTCGTCCGTCACGCCCGGGTCGGCACCCAGGTCGGCACCGCGGCGATGAAGATCGCCTCCGGCCGAATGTTCGGCGACGGCGACCCGATGCGCGAGGGCAAACTCATCGCCGACGCGCTCGGCGGCCTCAAGGGGCCGTTGATGAAGGTGGCGCAACTGCTCGCCACCATCCCCGACGCCATCCCCGCCGAATGGGCGGCGGAGCTGCAGCGGCTCCAGGCGCACGCCCCGGCGATGGGCTGGGCCTTCGTACGGCGGCGGATGACCACCGAACTCGGGGCCGACTGGGCGAAGCGTTATGCGAGCTTCGAGCACGCGCCGGCGCATGCCGCCTCCCTCGGTCAGGTGCATCGTGCGACGGCGAAAGACGGCCGTGCCCTGGCGGTCAAACTGCAGTACCCCGACATGGCCTCGGCGGTCGAAGCCGATCTCTCCCAACTCGACGTGCTGTTCTCGCTGATGCGGCGGTTGCGGCCGCAGATCGACACTTCGGAACTGGCGATCGAAGTCGGTGACCGATTGCGCGAGGAACTCGACTACGAGCGTGAACGGCGGCACACCTCGGTCTATCGCGAGATTCTCGCCGACGATCCCGGGGTGCGGGTGCCCGAACCGATCGATGCCCTGTCGACCAGACGTCTGCTGACCATGACCTGGCTGGAGGGCAAGGGGCTGCTCTCCCACAAGACCGCGCCGCAGGAGATTCGCAACCGCCTCTCGGAGGCGATGTTTCGCGCCTGGTGGCATCCCTTCTGCCGCTTCGGCGTGATCCACGGCGATCCACATCTCGGCAACTATGCGGCCTTCGAGGAGGGCGGTGAGCCGCAGGGCATCAATCTTCTCGACTTCGGGTGCATCCGCATCTTCCCGTCGCGCTTCGTCGCGGGTGTGATCGAGCATTATCGCGGCCTTCTGCACGACGACCGCGATCGGGTGGTGGCGGCCTACGAGGCGTGGGGGTTCAAGAATCTCTCCAACGAGTTGATCGACACGCTCGACATCTGGGCGCGGTTCCTGTTCGGGCCGCTGCTCACCGACCGGACGCGGCGGATCGCCGAGGGCGTGTCGCCGATCGAATTCGGCCGCAAGGAGGCGCAGCGGGTCGCCGACGCGCTCAAGGCGCTCGGGCCGGTGACGCCACCGCGCGAATTCCTGTTCATGGACCGCGCCGCCCTCGGCCTCGGCGGGGTGTTCCTGCATCTCGACGCGGAGCTGAACTTCCATCGACTGTTCGAGACGGCGATCGGCGACTTCGAGCGTGAAAGGGTCGCAGAGCGGCAAAGTGCCGCGCTCACGAGGGCCGGACTTCGCCCTTCGACTCAATGACAGGTCGGCCGCGGACCGAGAGAATGCGGCGCAACATGAGACGGAGCATCCGAGCCGGCGTTCTTTCATCGAGAACGGCAGTTCGGCGTTGCGTCCCTCCCGGAGTGACGTCTAAATGGATTCGTATGGCCCGCGCCGAAGGGCCGCACGGACCACCGGAGGGGATGGATGAGCGCCGTCGACAGCAAGGATTTCGAAGAACACCGCAACACCTACGCGATGTTCCTGGGGCTGACCAAGTGGGGCACGATCGGCATCGCGCTCCTCCTGATCCTCATGCGGATCTTCCTGGTCCACTGAGGATTTCGGCTCTGCGGCGCGGACGGCGCCGGCGAGGTCGATGACGAAGAGAACGCTCGTCGCGTCGGCGAGACGAGCGAAGGGGTGGTGCGCGGTGGGCATGGGGGATCGGTATCGGCAGGCCTTCGTTCGGCTTCGGGCGAACCGCGCGCCGGCCCCGACGGTCGCGTCGGATCGGCGCGACGGTGCCGTCTTCCGCGTCGGCTCGGTCGGGTCGGCCGGCCGCCGCATCTCACACCGGTTCGATCGGCATTTCGATCGAAGCTCGGTCGCGGAGGCGATCGGGCATTTCTCCACCGGCTTCCCGCCGGGTTTCGTCTCGCAGAACGAGGGTTTTCGGCGGATGGGCGACGGCCCATGGCTCCGATCACGGCCCCGATCGACGAGGGTCGAGCGCGGTCGGGGCGTGGCCGCCGGTCTCGACGTAGGCGCGATCGGGGGAGGTGCGATCGGGGGAGGCGCGATCGCGATCGTCGGTGAGGGCGAGCGGTTTCGAACGAGAGGCGAAGTCCGGGATCGGACACGACAACGGATGGGATCACAATGACTTCGATCATCGGAATACCCAGAGAGACCTTTCCGGGAGAACGTCGCGTGGCGACGGTTCCAGAGGTCGTGGAGAAGCTGATCAAGCTCGGTTTCGCGGTGAGCGTGGAGCGCGGCGCCGGTGAGGCCGCCGACATTCCGGACGCTCACTACGAGGCGGTCGGGGCGACGCTGGTCGACGGCGCCGCGGCGCTCTACGCCGGTGCCGACGTCGTGTTCAAGGTCCGCGCCCCCACGGCGGAGGAAGTGGCGCAGATGAAGGCGGGGACGACGCTCGTCTCCTTCATCTGGCCGGCGCAGAATCCGGAGCTGATGGAGCTCCTCAAGGCGCGCGGCGTCACCGTGCTCGCCATGGACTGCCTGCCGCGCCAGCTGTCGCGCGCCCAGAAGATGGACGCGCTGACCTCGATGGCCGGCATCACCGGCTATCGCGCCGTGATCGAGGCGGCGAACGCCTTCGGCCGCTACTTCGCCGGCCAGATCACCGCCGCCGGCAAGATCCCGCCGGCCCGGGTGTTCATCGCCGGCGCCGGCGTCGCCGGCCTCGCCGCGATCGGCACGGCCGCCAATCTCGGCGCGATCGTGCGCGCCAACGACACCCGCGCCGAGGTGGCCGATCAGGTCAAGTCGCTCGGTGGCGAGTTCGTCAAGGTCGACTACGAGGAAGAGGGCTCGGGCGGCGGCGGCTACGCCAAGGTGATGTCCGAGGGCTTCCAGGCGGCGCAGCGTCAGATGTACGCCACGGAAGTGAAAAACGCCGACATCGTCATCACCACCGCGCTCATTCCGGGCAAGCCGGCGCCGAAGCTGATCTCGGCGGAGATGGTCCGGTCGATGAAGCCGGGTTCGGTGATCATCGACCTCGCCGGTGAGCAGGGTGGCAACTGCGAGCTGACGGTTCCGGGCGAGGCGGTGGTGCGCCACGGCGTCACCATCGTCGGCTACACCGACATGGCGAGCCGGCTCGCCAAGCAGTCCTCGACGCTCTATGCGACCAACCTGCTCAGGCTCACCGAAGAGCTGTGCAAGGCCAAGGACGGCAACATCCTCGTCGACATGAACGACGATGCGATCCGCGGCCTCACCGTGGTCAAGGCCGGTGAGATCACCTGGCCGGCGCCTGCGCTCAAGCTTCCCGCCCCGCCACCGCCCAAGCCCGCCGCGGCGATCGTCGAGAAGAAGTCCTCCGGCCACGGCCACGGCTCGAGCGAGCCGATGGACATGAAGTCGCTCGCCATCACCTTCGGTGTCGGCGCGGTGCTCCTGGCGCTGGTCGGCGCCACGGCGCCGGCGGTGTTCCTCGGCCACTTCACGGTGTTCGTGCTGGCCTGCTTCGTCGGCTACATGGTGGTGTGGAACGTGACGCCGTCGCTGCACACGCCGCTGATGAGCGTCACCAACGCGATCTCGTCGATCATCTGCATCGGCGCGCTGATCCAGATCGCGCCCCCCGGACGTCCGAGCATCCTCATCGGCCTGATCGCCTTCGTCGGCATCGCGCTGACGGCGGTCAACATGTTCGGCGGCTTCGCCGTGACCCGGCGCATGCTGGCGATGTTCCGTAAGTGAGGAGAAGCGAACGATGTCTCTCGGACTTGTGACCGTCTCCTACATCGGAGCCACCATCCTCTTCATCCTGTCGCTCGGCGGCCTGTCGCATCCGGAATCGGCGCGACGCGGCAACTGGTTCGGCATCATCGGCATGGGCCTCGCGGTGCTCGCCACGGTGTTCGGGCCCGGCGTCACCAATCTCGGCGTCCTGTTCATCGTCGTCGCGCTCGGCATCGGCGGGGCGGTCGGCCTCTATGCCGCCAAGACGGTGCAGATGACGCAGATGCCGGAGCTGGTGGCGTTGATGCACAGCCTGGTCGGCCTCGCCGCCTGCACCATCGGTCTGGCCAGCTTCATCGATCCGAGCGCGCATTTCGCGACGCCGGCGGAAAAGTCGATCCACGAGATCGAGATCTACATCGGCGTCCTGATCGGTGCGGTGACCTTCTCGGGATCGATCATCGCCTTCGGCAAGTTGTCGGGCAAGATCGGCGGCACGCCGGTGCTGTTGCCGGGGCGTCACTGGATCAACCTCGCCGGTCTGATCGCGGTGATCGTCTTCGGCTGGGTCTTCGTCGGAGCCCAGTCCGGGGCCGCGGCCGGCTTCGCGTTGTTCGTGATGACGGTGATCGCGCTCGCCTTCGGCGTCCACATGGTCATGGCGATCGGCGGTGCGGACATGCCCGTCGTGGTGTCGATGCTGAACAGCTACTCCGGCTGGGCGGCGGCGGCGACCGGCTTCATGCTGTCGAACGACCTCTTGATCGTCACCGGCGCGCTGGTCGGCTCGTCGGGCGCGATCCTCTCCTACATCATGTGCCGGGCGATGAACCGCAACTTCATCTCGGTGATCGCCGGCGGCTTCGGATCCGGCGGCGGCACGGTGGTCGCCGCGGCCGACGGCCAGCCGCAGGGCGAGGTGAGCCCGATCTCGGCGGAGGAGACGGCGGAGCTCCTGAAGGACTCCAAGGGCGTGATCATCGTTCCGGGCTACGGCATGGCGGTGGCGCAGGCGCAGCACACGGTGAACGAGATCACCGCCAAGCTGCGCGAGAAGGGCGTCGAAGTCCGCTTCGCCATCCATCCGGTGGCGGGGCGCATGCCGGGCCACATGAACGTTCTCCTGGCCGAAGCCAAGGTGCCCTACGACATCGTCTTCGAGATGGACGAGATCAACGAGGACTTCCCGTCGACCGACGTCGCCATCGTCATCGGCGCCAACGACATCGTCAATCCGGCGGCGCAGGACGACCCGGCGAGCCCGATCGCCGGCATGCCGGTGCTCGAGGTGTGGAAAGCCAAGACGACGATCGTCATGAAGCGGTCGATGGCCTCGGGCTACGCCGGCATCGACAATCCGCTGTTCTACAAGGAGAACAACCGCATGCTCTTCGGCGACGCCAAGAAGATGCTGGAAGAGGTCTCCAAGAACATCTGATGGCGCGGCGAGCAGGTGGTCTCGGCCGTCTGCTTCTCGCCGGAGACGAAAAGACGAGAGCCCCGTGATCGGTCGATCCGGGGCTCTCTTCGTATCGATGGAACGGGCGACGCCGGCGGCGTCGCCCGAGAGACGGCTCACGGGCAGGCGATGCGATAGCGCCGGCCGTAGTCGTCCCGGGCCCAGCAGTTGCGCGGCGTGGTGGCGGCGCCGACCACGGCGCCTGTGCCGGCACCGATGAGGGCGCCGGTCGCCACGGCACGGCCGCCACCGCCGGTCGCGGCGCCGATCAGCGCGCCGGCGCCGGCGCCGAGGGCGGCACCGCCGAGAGTGCGGTCGGTCTGGGAATTGGTGTTGCAGCCGGCGAGCGCGACGGCGGCGACGGCGAGAACGAGAAACTTCTTCATGAGAGCCCCTCTCGATGAGTGGAACCATGGCGGGCCGACTATGGCCCGGCGCGGTCGGAAACGTCGGAGCGATCCCGGGGGATCACCCGCGTGAGGCGGAGATTCGATCCGACGGAGGTCCGAGAATAGGCACAATCATGGCAACGACAAGAACGGCCGCGCGCTCGGCGGCCCGTCGGGTCGGGAAAGCGGAAATCGGGTGAACGCTTCGCCAGCGACGATCCGCGAGGCGCGAGGTGAACGGAAACGCTTCGTCGACCAAGACGCGATCGTCGCCCCGGCGCGCTGCGGGTCGAGGGGGCGGGATCGCCGATGTCGGTGCGATCAGCGGCTGCCGGAGAGGCGGCGGACGCAGTCCTGACCGAGCTTCGAGGTCGGTACGATGGCGGCGCCGCGCTGACAGGAGGCGAGCGCGTCCTTGCGCTCGCCGAGCTGCTCCTCGACGATGCCGCGGTTGATCCAGGCCTCGCCGAAATAGAGATCGTTGTTGAGGGCGCCGTTGAAATCGTCGAGAGCACCGCGCAGGTCGCCGTTCTCCACCTTGAGCATACCGCGGGCGTTGAAGGGCTCGGGGGCGGAGGCGTCGCGCTCGATGGCGGCGGAGTAGTCGGCGAGTGCGCCGGCCTTGTCGCCCTGGCTCTGGCGGGTGAGCGCGCGGTCGTGATAAGCGCCGGGATTGCGCGGATTGAGGCGGATGGCCTCGGAGAAGTCGGCGAGCGCGAGATCGAACCGGCCGAGCTGACGCTGTGCCGAACCGCGGCCGAGATAGGCGGCGTCGTAGTCGGACTTGAGAGCGACGGCGCGCGAATAGGCATCGACCGCCAGATCGAGGCGGCCCATGCGGCGATAGGCCAGACCCTTGTTGGCCCAGGCCTGATGGAAGGCGGGCTCGAGTTTCAGCGCCTGATCGAAGTCGGCGAGCGCCGACTTGTAGTCGCCGCCACGGGCGAAGGCGGTGCCGCGGATGTTGTAGGCGTTGGCGTCGTTCGGGTTGGCGCGGATCACCTCGGTGAGCGAGGCGATGTTGGCCTGCGAACCGGCGCCGGCATCGGCAGACGACGGACCCGGGCCGGTGCTCCCGCCGCCGCCGCCGTAACCGCCGTTCACCTGTCCGCAGCCGGCGAGGCCGCCGACCATCGCGATCGCCACGAGGACGGCGAGACCGCGGGCGCGCGAAGCGAAGGGACGGCGAAGGTCGAGGGCGACGAGCGACATGAGTGCGGCTCCTGCGCGATCACGCGGCGTGGATACCCGGGGTCGACGTTCGCGGTCGTGGGCGGAGACGCGCACGGCCGCGAAAAGCGAAGAACCGTCACGCACCCGCCGGCGCGTCACGGTTCCATCGTCTCACGTCTTGCGATGCGTGACGAGCGATCAACGCTTGGCGGCGGGCTTGCCGGGCAGCAGGCCCTCGCGCTGCGCCCGCTTGCGGGCGAGCTTGCGGGCGCGGCGCACGGCCTCGGCCTTCTCGCGCGCCTTCTTCTCCGAGGGCTTCTCGTAGTGACCGCGGAGCTTCATCTCGCGGAAGATACCCTCGCGCTGCATCTTCTTCTTCAGCGCCTTGAGAGCCTGGTCGACGTTGTTGTCGCGAACGAGAACCTGCACGCGTTCGATCCCATCTTTGAAGTGTCTTTGTATCGTGAGGAGCCCTTCTCCCCGACGACGGCGACCCGGACGAACCGGCGAACGACCGCGATCGAGGGAAAAACGCTCCCGAGCGGCACGTCCGTGCCACTCACGAAGTGGCGGTTCCGTAGCAGAATCGAAGCGGCCTGTCCACACTCGGCGCGCGGTTTTCCGGCACCACCGTCACACGGTCCGCAGGCTGCGCGGACGGATGCGGTTGATGTGGCCCATCTTGCGGCCCTGCCGGATCTCGGTCTTGCCGTAGAGGTGGAGCGAGGCGCCGGATTCGGCGAGGAAACGGGTGGGGTCACGCGCTTCGTCGCCGATCAGGTTCTCCATCTCGACGTCGGAATGGCGGGTGGGATCGGCGAGCGGCAGGCCGGCGACGGCGCGCATGTGGGCCTCGAACTGGGAAACGAGGCAGGCACTCTCGGTCCAGTGGCCGGAATTGTGGACGCGCGGGGCGATCTCGTTGGCGATCAGCCGTTCACCCTCGGCGGTCTCGACGAGGAAGAGTTCGACGGCGACGACGCCGACGTGATCGAGGGCGGCGGCGACCGCCTCGCCGATGGCGCGGGCCTTCGCCTCCGTTCCGGCGGCGAGGCCGGCGGGGACGCGCGAGAATTTCAGGATGTGCTGGCGGTGCTCGTTCTCGGGTACGTCGAAGGTGACGAGAGCGCCGTCGAGGCCGCGGGCGGTCAGCACCGAGATCTCGCGCGAGAAGGGCACCCAGCCCTCGAGAATCGCCGGCGCCCCCTTCATCGCCGCGAAGGCGGCGGGGACGTCGTCGGGATTGGAGATCTTCGCCTGACCCTTGCCGTCGTACCCGAAGCGGCGGGTCTTCAGCACCGCCGGGAACCCGACCTCGGCGAGACCGGCCTCGAGATCGGCAGACGTGTCGACGGCGCGGAAGGGGGCGGTCGGGATGCCGAGGCCGGCGAGGAAGGTCTTCTCGACGAGCCGATCCTGCGCCACCTCGAGCGAGCGCGGTCCGGGGCGGACGGGGAGGCGCGCGGCGAGGAAAGCGGCGGTCGACGCCGGCACGTTCTCGAATTCGTAGGTGACGACATCGACGCGGGCGGCGAGATCGGCGAGGGCGTCCTCGTCCTCGTAAGGTGCGACGATGTGGTCGGCGGCGACCTCGAAGGCGGGGCTGTCGGCGTCCGGGCACAGCACCACCGAGCGCAGGCCGAGGCGGGCTCCGGCGAGCGCCAACATGCGGCCGAGCTGACCGCCGCCGAGGATGCCGACGGTGCGGACGGGGCGGGCGGCGGGTTCGGTCATCGGAAGCCTCGGACGTGCCTCAGGGGGTGTCGACCGGTCGGGCGGCGACCGCCTCGGTCTGGCGGCGGCGCCAGGCCTCGAGCCGGTCGGCGAGGGCCGGATCGTTCAGCGAGAGCACCGCGGCGGCGAGGAGCGCCGCGTTGACGGCGCCGGCCCGGCCGATGGCGAGCGTTCCGACCGGGATGCCGGCCGGCATCTGGACGATGGAGAGAAGACTGTCCTCGCCGGACAGAGCCTTGCTCTCGACCGGCACGCCGAAGACCGGCAGGGTGGTCAGCGAGGCGGTCATGCCGGGCAGATGGGCGGCACCGCCGGCACCGGCGACGATCACCTTGTACCCTGCCGCCCGGGCGCCGCGGGCGAAGTCGAACATGCGTTCCGGCGTGCGGTGGGCGGAGACGATGCGGTCGTCGTGGCGGATGCCGAGGGCGTCGAGTGTCTCGGCGGCGTGGCGCATGGTCTCCCAGTCGGACTGGCTGCCCATGATGACGGCGACCGGTGGGGTGGATGCGACCATCTGGCCCTCTCGAGGGTTGCGCGGAGAAGCGCGCGACATAGCCGATCACCTCTCCCGACGCAAGGCGACGATCGGATCTCGGCCGTCGCGCGGGCCTCAGGCGATGATGTCGGGGACGAGCCGGTCCTCGAGGTGGCCGATGCGATCCTTGATCGCCAGCTTCTTCTTCTTCAGCCGCTGCAGGGTGAGATGGTCGCCGCGACCCGTATCGGCGAGCGCACCGATGGCGAAATCGAGATCGCGATGCTCCTGGCGCAGGCGGGCCAGCTCGGTGCGGATGTCTTTCTCTTCTTCTTCCGTCATGTCCCGGCGACCGACTTCGTTCAGCGAGGAAGGACACGGTGGGCGTCACCCGTCGATCTTCCGGGCCGCGTAGGCGTTCCGGACGATGCGGTCGAGAATAGTCCATCGCGGCGAAAAAGGCAGCCACGACTTCGTCGCCGGTGGCGATTTCCGGATCGCGCGGCGCGGGCGCGGAGGCGCTTCGGATCCGCGGCTACGCATCGTTCACATCGCTGCGCAATCCGTCAGGATGACGATTGCAAGGTCTCATTTTCATGACATGATGATCGGGTCATGCCCAACCAAGGAGGCAGGAGCAATGTCCATCGAATCGCATCTTGCGGAACTCGAACGCCGGCACGCTGCTCTCGAAGACCAGATCAAGGAGGCCATGGCCCACCCCAGTAGCGATTCCCTCGAGATCGCCGACATGAAGCGCCGCAAGCTGCAGCTGAAGGACGAGATCAATCGCCTGAGGGGAGGCGCCACCCTGCACTGACCAGGGGCACTGCTCCGTATCTCACCGAAGACGCCGCGGCGGTCCGCGGCGTTTTCCATTTCTGCTCCGCCTCCTTCTCCGCACCTCTCGCCCCCGGGCGGGCTCGGCGTCTTCGTCCGGCGCCACGATCGGTGCGGCGGCGATACGATTCCACGCACGCTCCGCAGGAGATCGCCCGGCTCAGGCGAGGCCGAGGCCACGCCAGCCGTCGACGACCAGCTTCACCGAGATCAGTGCGAGAGCGGCGAGCACCAGACGGAAGAACCATTCCTCAGGCACGATACGGGTGAGCTTCACCCCGAGCAGGGTGGCGAAGATCGCCGGCGGGAACAGCAGCGCCATGGTCTCGAGATTGGCGACCGACACCTGGCCGAGGTGCCAGTAGGGGATCAGCTTCACGGCGTTGACGATGGCGAAGAACACCGTGTTGGTGCCGGCATAGACCATCTTGGGCAGGCGTTGCGGCAGGACGTAGACCTGGAACGGAGGCCCGCCGGAATGGGAGACGAAGCTGGTGAAGCCGGTGACCGCGCCCCAGAACAGACCGCGCGGCACATCCGCCTCGTGGGCGGCACGGACGCGGTGGTGGTTGATCACACGTTCGATGGCGAAGACGAGGCCGATGAGACCGACGAGGAGCGTCACCGCCGCTTCCGGCACCAGACGTGCCGTCGCCCAGCCGAGCGCGATGCCGGCGATCGCGCCGGGCAGCAGGATCGCCAGATTGCGGCGCGAGAACTCGTGGCGATAGGCCCACAGGCCGAACATGTCGGTGACGACGTAGATCGGCAGCAGGAGACCCGCCGCCTGCACCGGCGAGACCACCAATGCCAGCACCGGCACGCCCATCATGCCGACCACCGGCAATCCACCCTTGCCGAAGCCGACCAACATGGCGGCCGGCAGAGCGGCGAGGAGGAAGAGCGTGTCGGGGAGGGTCATGTCGGGGTTCCGCCACCGATCGATGGCACGCCGTCGGTCGAGGGCATCGCCGCGTTCCGCCGTCGTACCTTCCGATCCGATCGATTCCTGCTCTAGACGAAGCCGGTGAACCGGTCGAGACGGCTCCGGCGAACATCGGCGCTCCGCCACCGACGTCATCGGCCATCCGCAACATTGCGTAGAGTGCGCTCCGGCGTAGTCGAACGTAGCATTGCGGCGGATCGGCGCGGGATGTGAAAGCGTATCGCCCGAAATCCGAAGGAAGATGCGGGCCAGATCGGAGGAGCGCCATGACGAGCCGTTACGCGGAAGTCTACCAGGGCTGGAAGAAGGATCCGGAGGGCTTCTGGGCCGCCGCGGCGTCCGCCATCGACTGGGTCAAGCCGTGGGACAAGGTGTTCGACCCGTCGTCGGGCCCCTACGGCCGCTGGTTCGCCGGCGCCGAGATGAACACCTGCTTCAACGCCGTCGACCGCCATGTCGCCGGTGGTCGCGCCGAGCAGACCGCGATCATCTACGACAGCCCGGTGACGGGCGTGAAGGCCAAGATCTCCTACGCCGAGCTGCTCGAGCGGGTCCAGGCGACCGCTGCGGCGCTCGCCGACGTCGGTGTCGCCAAGGGCGATCGCGTCATCATCTACATGCCGATGATCCCCGAGGCGGTTGTCGCGATGCTGGCGGTGGCCCGTCTCGGCGCCATCCATTCGGTGGTGTTCGGCGGTTTCGCGCCGCGCGAACTCTCCACCCGCATCGACGACGCCAAGCCCAAGGCGGTGATCACCGCCTCGTGCGGCATCGAGGGCAAGAAGGTGCTGCCCTACAAGCCGCTGCTCGACGAGGCGATCGATCTCTCCGCCCACAAACCCGACGCGGTGTTCCTCACCCAGCGTCCGCAGGTCACCGCCGAACTGAAGGCGCCGCGCGACCACGATCTCGGCGCCCTGGTCGAGAAGAACAAGGGCCGTTCGGTCCCCTGCGTTCCGGTCCTCGCCACCGATCCGCTCTATATTCTCTACACCTCCGGCACCACCGGCGCGCCGAAGGGCGTGGTGCGTGACAACGGCGGTCATGCCGTGGCGCTCGCCTGGTCGATGAAGAACCACTACGGCATCGAGCCGGGCG